>DASTWQ010000037.1:0-14318 GCA_035758545.1 Holophagaceae bacterium
TCATGTCACTGCGCCAATCAACGCCTGGAGCATATTCGCGTTCCTCAAAGGCTGGGGAGGCCTTGTAAAGGCGGTCCTGAACGAAATTGGCCATCTGCTGGATCCAGCTTCCCCTCAATCCAGGATCGGGGCTGCCGACTGCCGGGTAATATCTGCGGACGATCGTCGTCCCATCGGGCTGAGTCTCGGCCTCCCAACAATCAGTATTCGTCCAGGCCAAGCGAGTCCCCGGCCACCAGTTGGTCGCATGGGGCACATTCCGGGAGTATTGGGTCGTTCGGGAGACTCCGGTCGGGACGTCCGTTCGCGTAACTGAGGAAACCCCCCAATAGAATCCCTCCCATAGCGATGGGAAACTTGGATCGACAAAATTATCCCCTTGATAATTAAAGGAGATCTTCTCGCCGTTCCCGCACTGGATGCTAGCCAAGGTCGCAACTCCCAGATCCTGTCCGCCCGCCCAATTGCTATGGAAGGTCGACCATTGCCAGGTAAAGGAAACCCCGTAGTTCGCGATTTCATCCTCAATGTCTGTGAATTGAAGATAATCTCGTCCGTACCTCAGACCGGGACCTTGGTGACTATCACCGGCATTATACAAATTGAGAAAAATGGAAGGATCATCGAGTTTGGCGACAATTTTATATGAAGCTACAATCCCCGCATCAGTAAGGTATTTTACATGGATGACAGCGTCTTTGATGATCCCATGCTGCAGATAAGAACTGATTCCGAGATCAGCCTGCTCCTTCGTAAGATTTAAGTCTGGGACCGCGACAGATGAGGGGGCAAGGCTATCCAAAGACAACTGAATCTTATCACCCGTGGGCACTCCATCCACAATTAGATTTGCAGTGTAGTCGAATTGATTGCTTCCATAAATAAAATCGATACGATCGCCAAAGCGATTCCTGATTGAGACAAGGTTGTAACAAACGGAATCCGTGAAATCCCCACCGGGAGCCACCACCTCTCCGTCTGGGCCGAATTGACCAGGTTCTTCGTGGACATCAAGAGCGTCCAGATACTGGAATATGTACGCTTGATTTGCTTTGACAATAAGCACACGCCCAGGAAGCTTTGTCGTGAGGTAGGTGTTATTGGGCGGCGTGACGTCTTGACCATCTGAACCAAAAAGGAAAAAGACCAATGAATCATCACTACCGCGAAGACAGGCCTTCCCATCGAGATCCGTGAGATTGAACCCATACTGCGAGAGTAGGCCACCAAATTGACTTGCATCGATAAGATAGTCATGAACCAAGGTCTGGTTTTGAACTGGATCCCCTGTCCATCCGATCACAGATAACACGCTGATTCGGGTCCCATCCGGGAGAATAAAAGTCCCTTCTCCTTGGCCCGAATCCGGGGCGATATTTACTATCCCATTACCAGAATTTAGCCCCCGGGAGAGTCCCATATCAGGAGAAAAACCGACCTCAGACCAAACCAAAGTGGTCTGGCTTGGTGCTGGGGGAGCGTCCCACCGAATGACAGGAGGATATGGGTTGCCGTCGAGATCATAGGACGCCCAACTCAGACAGTAGGCATTATGCAAAGGATCCGGTGTGCCCCCACCCACCAGATGAGGAGCTAACCCGTCAGCGTAGCTCCCAACGGTGGCAGCAAGGTCAAACCCGCTCAGATCATCAATGTCCTTGGAAACATTATGCCCCCAGATCGGGCCATTTGTCCCGCCAGGGATCGGAAGGAGTCGCTGACCTGGCCTCAGCCGTGCCAAGGGGATGAAGCTCAATCCTCTGCTGTGCAGCCCTGGTCCAAGGGGCATCTCGAATTGGACCTGACCCGGCCCATGGACGATGGAGACGAGTCCATCCGCCGAGAGGGAGGTCTTGAGGTTCTGGCGATTCAACGGACTGAAGAAGCCATCCTGGGCGGCCAAGGCATTTGCCAGGAACCCGAAGAGGATCAGGCAGAAACCAACTCTGAGGCGCTTGCTCACCATGAACGCATTCCCTTCAAAGCACAAAAAACCATTATTGACCGATCTTAAACAAGCAAGTCCGTAAAAATGAGGTGACCAGCTGTCCCTTGCTGAGATCGACCTGATCTGAAAGCAGGTGGCGTTGATTTCAAGATTCTTGCCCTACTGGTTCGGATCATCCCCCGCCATGCCCGCGTCGGGGGCGGGGTCGGGCATGGGGGGGACGCCGGGGGCGCGCCCCCAGAGGATGTTCTCCACGGGCTGGGTGGGGGCCAGGGCGCGGGCGTCCTGGATCTTCTGGATGGCGGCAGCGTCGCTGGGGGCGGTGGGAGCGCCGCCGGGCTTGAAGGCCAGGTGCAGGAGGTTCTCGGGGCTGGTGGCGCTGGTGGCCAGGAGGCCGGTGTAGCGGTCCACGTCCACGAACTCGGCGCCGTCGGGGGCCTTGAAGTCCTCCTTGGGGGTATCCGGCAGGGCGGCCTTCATGAAGTCGATCCAGATGGGCAATGCCACCTTGGCGCCGTCGGCGCCGCGGTAGATGGTCTTGCGCTCATCCAGCCCCACCCACACGCCGCAGACGAGGCGGGTGGAGAAGCCCATGAACCAGGCGTCCGCGTGCTCCTCGGTGGTGCCGGTCTTGCCGGCCACGGGCCAGTTCAGGGCGTTGCTGGCGACACCGGTGCCCCGCTGGGCCACGCCCTGGAGGCACTGGATGAGCTGGTAGGTGGCGATGGGATCCAGCACCTGCTCGGTGGCGAGGGCCGAATGCTCCTCCAGGGTGCGGCCCTGGCGATCCACGACCTTCTTGATGAGGAAGGGGGTCGGGGACTGCAGGCCGCCGTTGCAGATGGTGCCGTAGGACTGCGTCATCTCCGAGAGGGAGATGTCCGCGGAGCCCAGGGCCAGGCTCGGGTAGGGCGGGATGGTGCTCTGGACGCCGCAGCGGTGGGCGAAGTCGATGACGTTCTGCACGCCCACCTGCTCCAGGGTGCGCACGGCGGGCACGTTGCGGGAATCCCGCAGGGCCTCCCAGATGGTGATGGGGCCCCAGAAGTTGTGCTCGTAGTTCTTCGGCTCGTAGGGCTTCGCGCCGGGCTTGATGGGGATGGCGTCCGTGCGGCCGTCGGCGAAGGTGGTGACGGCGAAGCTGGCGGAATCCAGGAAGCGGGTGGGCACGTCCTGCACGAGGGTCGCCGGCGTCATGCCGCCCTTCTCGAAGGCGGCGCCGTAGACGAAGGCCTTCATGGTGGAGCCCACCTGGCGCTGGGCCTGGAGGGCCCGGTCGTACTTGGAGCGGGCGAAGTCGTAGCCGCCCACCAGGGCGCGGATCTCGCCGGTCTTCGGGTCCGTGGCCAGGAGGGCGCCCTGGATCTGGGGCTCCTGGTCCAGGGCCAGCTTGGTGGGCACGCCGTCCTTGGCCTCCACCACGTCGAAGAGGGGCACGCTGCCCCGGGGCATGAGGGCCTTGGGGTCCTTGCCGGCCCAGGCGAAGGCCGCCCGGGGGACCTCCAGCTTCGCCTCGTCGATGCGCACGGTGGCACCGCCGTCCTTGCCATCGCTCCAGCCCAGGACCACGCCCCGCACCGTGTCGCCGGGCTCGAAATAGGTGTTCCAGCCCGCCACCTTGGCCTTGTCGGGATCGTTCACGTAGAGGAGGGCGTCCTTGCGGAAACCCCGGTGCCGGTCCACGGCCCGCAGGCCCGTCTGGATGGCCTTCTCCGCGGCGGCCTGCCAGTTGGCGTCCAGGGTGGTCCAGACCTCCAGGCCGCCGTTCAGCACCGCCTCGCTGCCGTACTTGTCGTAGAGGTACTTGCGGACCTCCTCCACGGCATAGGCGGCGATCTGGTTGTCGTGGCCGCTCTCCCGGGCCAGCTTGAGGGGCTTCTGGGAGAGGGCGTCGGCGTCGGCGGGCTTGAGGTAGCCCTCGGCGGCCATGCGGCGCAGCACGTGGTTACGGCGGTCCTGGGCCAGGGCCCGGGCCCGGGGACCGTTGTAGGGGTTGTAGCCGTTGGGATTCTTGACAAGGCCGACGATCATCGCGCACTCGTCCACGCTGAGCTGGGGCGCGCTCTTGCCGAAGTAGTACTCCGCCGCCGCCTCCAGGCCGTAGCGGCCGCCGCCGAAGTAGACCTCGTTGGCGTACTTCTCGAGGATCTCCTGTTTGGTGTAGTGCTGGTCCAGGGCCCGGGCGAGGATGATCTCCTTCAGCTTGCGCTTGAGCTCCACCTTGCGCTTGGCGGTGACCGTGCGGACGAGCTGCATCTCCAGGGTAGAGGCGCCCTCCATGCGGCGGCCGAAGGTGGTGACGAAGGTGAACCCGGCGCGCATGAACCCCCTGGGCGAGACGCCGCCATGGGTCCAGTAGTCCGCGTCCTCCGTGGCGACGAGGCCATTGGTGAAGGCCTTGGGGATGTCGCCGTAAGGGATCACCACCCGGTGCTCCTCGGCGAAGATGCCGATGACGTTGCCGTCCCGGTCCAGCACCTTGGTGATGGTCTTGGGCACGCGGAGCGCGAAGAGGGTCAGGAAGCTGTCCGTGTCCCGGCTCAGGGCGTACCAGGCGATGCCCAGCGTGGCCAGGCCCGCGAGGACGAGGGCGCCCAGGGCGATCAGGCCCCGCTTGACCCAGGGCCGGGAGAAGAAGCGCATCGAAGCCATGCGATCAGGATACCGGCTGCATGTAGACTCTGCCCATGCCCGTCCTCGCCGTGGTCGCCAAGGCCAAGTCCCCGCTGCTGGCGCGGACCCTCGCGGAGGCCCTGCCGCCCTTCCTGGAGCGTGGCTGGGCCGTGCGCGGGGAGGCGGACCTCGTCCCCGCCTGGCGCGAGGCGGGGCTCCCGGAGGCCCGGCTGGAGGCGGGCTCCCTCGACGGCGTCCCGGCGGAGCTTGGCCTCGTGCTGGGGGGCGACGGCACCCTGCTGGCCGCCGCGCGGCGGGTGGGCCTGCAGGGCGCGCCGCTGCTGGGCCTCAACCTCGGCTCCCTGGGCTTCCTCACCGCCCATCCGGCCTCGGCGGCCCGGCAGGTGGTGGAGGCCTACTTCGCCGGATCCCTGCGCCCGGACCGCCGCCTCCTGCTGCACGCGGAGCTGCGGCGCGGCGAGGCGCGGCTGCTCTCCCAGACCCTCCTCAACGACGCCGTCCTCGCCAAGGGCGCCCTGGCCCGGATCATGGACCTGCGCCTGCGCATCGGCGCCGAGGACGCTGGCCTGCTGAAGGCCGACGGCCTCATTGTCGCGACGCCCACGGGTTCCACGGCCTACTCCCTCTCCGCCGGCGGGCCCATCCTGCACCCGGCCCTGGAGGCCCTGGTGGTGACGCCCATCTGCCCCCACACGCTGACGCTGCGGCCCAGCGTCGTCCCAGCGGACCGGGAGATCGCCGTCACCGTGGGGGACGCCGAGGACGCCTACCTCACCCTCGACGGCCAGGTGGGCCACGCCGTGCAGCCCGGGGACGCGGTGCTGATCCGCCGGGCGGAGGCGACCCTCACGATCCTCCAGCGCCCGGACCACAACCACTACGGCCTGCTGCAGCAGAAGCTGCACTGGGGCGACCGCTAGGCGGGGGCCTCGCGGCGCCCCCTGGAGCCCTAGAGCCCGCCCCGCAGATTCGCGGTGGTGCGCAGGCCGCCGTCGGCCTCCTTCAGGAGGGCGACGAGCCTGCCGTCGTGGAGGCCTCGGATGGGCGCGCCAGGATCAGGGAAGCCCGCAGGCAGAGCCCAGGACGGCGCTTCGAGGGTCCCGAGGGCGATGGCCTGGCCCATGCCCAGGCGGCGGGCCTCGTCGTCGTCCAGGCGGCGGGCGCGGCACCAGGGGATGAGGGCCTCGCCCGTCACCAGCGTCCGCCGGTCCGGGCCCGGATCGGCCCAGGGGCCGATGGCGGTGCGGTGCAGCGCCGAGAGGTGGGCGCCGCAGCCCAGGGCCCGCCCCAGGTCCCGGGCGAGGCTGCGGACGTAGAAGCCGCCGCGGCAGGTGATCCGCAGGACGCTGCGCCGGGGCAGGTCGTGGGACAGCCACGCGGCCTCGTGCAGGTAGACCCGGGAGGGCGGCAGGATGACCTCCTCGCCGCGGTGGGCCTTCTTGTAGGCGGCCTCGCCGCCGATCTTCTTGGCGCTGGTGGCGGGGGGCACCTGGTCGTGCCACCCCAGGAAGGCCTGCAGCGCGGCGTCCAGGGCAGCCGGCGCCAGGTCCGAGGCATCCGCCTCGGAGACCGCCTGCCCCAGGAGATCGCAGGTGTCCGTCTCCCGGCCCCACGCGACGGTGGCCTCGTAGGCCTTGGGCAGCGGGTGCATCAGCTCCATGAGCCGGGTGGCCTGGCCCGCGAGGATCAGCAGCAGGCCGTGGGCGAAGGGATCCAGGGTGCCGCCGTGACCCACGGCGAGCTTGCCCTGGCCCGCCTCGCGGGCCTCGCGCATGAACCCTTTGACGATGGTGAAGCTGGTCCCGCCCACCGGCTTGTGGACGAGGTGGAGGCCCGGCTCGATCACTCGCCCGGTTCCTCAGGCTCCGGCGGCCGGGCCTGACGCTCGGCCTCGATCTCCGCGAAGATCGACTCCATCTTGTTGCCCGTCTCCACCGTGGCGTCGTGGAAGAACCGCAGCTCCGGCGCCCGCTTGAGGTGGAGGCGCTTGCCCAGCTCCGTGCGCAGGAAGCCGCTGGCCCGCTGGAAGGCCTTCAGGGTGCGGCCGTTCTGCTCTTCCTGGCTGACGCCCGGGGCGGGCAGCACGGTGAAGTAGACCCGGGCCACGCCCCGGTCCGCGCTCAGGCGCACGGCGGTGAGGGTCGCGAAGCCGAGCTCGGGATCCCGGACCTCCCGCTGCACGAGGGTGCCGAGGAGGAAGTGGACCTGGTCTTCGAGGCGTTCGGGCCGTTGCATGGTTCCAGTTTAGGCCCGGAGGCCGGAGACTGGGGGCGGAGGTTCGCTTGGCCGACTGGTTCGAGCAGTGGTTCGACGAGGACTATGCGGCGCTCTACGCCCACCGGGACGCCCAGGAGGCGGCCACCGCGGTGGCGACGGCGCTGCGGGAGGCCCCGGAGCTGGCGGCGGGGCCGGTGTTGGACCTGGCCTGTGGCGCCGGGCGCCATCTGGGCGAACTGCGGAAGGCCAACCCCCTCGCCTTCGGCCTGGACCTGAGCCCGGCCCTGCTGCGCATGGCGCCCGGGGACCTGCGGCCCTGGCTCCTGCGGGCGGACATGCGGCGGCTGCCGGTGCGGCCGGGCCTGGCGGGCATCACCCTCTGGTTCACGCCCTTCGGCTACTTCCCGGACGCGGAGAACGAGGCCCTGCTGGGCCGCCTCGCGGGCCTGCTGCGGCCCGGCGGCGTGCTCCTGGTCGACTACCTCCACGCCGAGACCCTGCGCCGCACCCTGGTGCCCGAGGACACCCTGGAGCGGGCGGGCATCCGCGTCACGAGCCGGCGCCGCATCGAGGACGGCCGCGTGGTGAAGGAGATGGATCTGCTCCGCCTGGCCACCGGCGAGACCCGGCAGGCGCGGGAGAGCGTCCACCTCTACGAGCCCGCGGAATTCGAGGCCATGGCGGCCCGGGCGGGCCTGCGCCTCCGGAAGGCCCTGGGCCACTACGACGGCTCGGCCTTCGACCTCGGAAGCCCGAGGTGGATCGCGCTGTTCGAGAAGGGCTGAAAGACCGCAGGTCGCGGAGGGCGCGGAGGCTCCACAGAGGACGCCGAGGCGGGCCGACCCACCAGGCCCGGGCCCGCTGAGCCTCCGGGTCTCCGTGGTTTGAAGTTCCCCCCTCCTTTGCCACAATGAAGGGTTCTCTTCAGGAGCGGCCATGGGCTACCAGTCGGTGCGGGACCTCTCTGTCGCGGGCCAGCGCGTCTTCCTCCGGGCGGACCTCAACGTGCCACTCAAGGACGGCGTGATCACCGACGCCACCCGCATCGAGGCCACCCTGCCCACCCTCGACCTCCTGCTTAAGGCCGGCGCCGCCGTGGTGCTCGCCTCCCACCTGGGCCGCCCCAAGGGCGAGGGCTTCGAGGCGGCCTTCTCCCTGGCGCCCGTCGCCGCCTGGCTGAAGGCCAGGGGCTACGACGCCACCCTGGCCCCCGGCGTCACCGGCGAGGCCGTGGAGGCCGCGGCCAGGGCCCTGAAGCCCGGCCAGGTGCTCCTGCTGGAGAACCTCCGCTTCGACAAGGGCGAGACCAAGAACAAGCCCGAGTTCGCCGAGGCCCTGGCCCGGCTCGCCCAGGTCTACGTGGACGACGCCTTCGGCGCCGCGCACCGGGCCCACGCCTCCGTGGCCGGCATGGTGGCCCACTTCCCCAAGGGCGCCGTGGCCGCGGGCCTCCTCATGGAGAAGGAGCTCCAGGCCCTGGGCAAGGTGGTGCATGCGCCGGAGCAGCCCCTGGTGGTGATATTCGGCGGCGCCAAGGTGAGCGACAAGATCGAGCTCATCCAGAACTTCCTCGGCAAGGCCCGGGCGATCCTCATTGGCGGCGCCATGAGCTACACCTTCCTCAAGGCCCAGGGCCACCCCATCGGCACCAGCCTCTGCGAGGAGGACAAGCTCGACCTGGCGCTGACCCTCCTGAAGGAGGCCGAGGCCAAGGGCACGAGGCTCCTCCTGCCCGTGGACCACGTGGCGGCTCCTGAATTCAGCGCCGACGCCGCCTGCGTCGTCACCGACGGCATCGCGATCCCCGAGGGCCAGATGGGCCTCGACATCGGCCCGGAGACCGTCGCCCTCTACGCCGACGAGATCCGCGCCGCGAAGACCCTGCTCTGGAACGGCCCCATGGGCGTCTTCGAGATGGCGCCCTTCGCCAGCGGCACCCTGAGCGTCGCCGACGAGCTGGCCAAGGCCGCGGACGCCGGCGCCTTCGTCCTGGTGGGCGGCGGCGACAGCGTGGCGGCGGTGAACCAGGCCGGCGTGGCGGACCGGATGAGCCATGTCAGCACCGGCGGCGGCGCGAGCCTGGAGTTCCTCTCGGGCCTCACCCTGCCGGGCGTGGCGGCGCTGGAGGCCTGAGCGGGCGCCTACTCCGGCAGCGTGTAGTCGAAGGCGTAGCGGTGCTTTCCGCCCTCGAGGAGGATGCGGAAGGTGCCCGCGAGGCCCTTCAGCTCGCCGGTGCCGGATCCCGGGACCACGGTGATGACCATGTCGCTGCGGCCATCCTGCATCGTGCCGCTGTGCTGCAGGGCGAAGCCGCCGCGGCGCCCGCCCAGGCTGCCGGTGAGCACCTCGATGGCCACGTAGCCCGCGGAGCCGCCCTTCGGATCGCCGCAGGACAGCATCTGCCCCCGGCTGGTGGCCTCCAGGTCGCCGGAGAAGCGCTTGTCCAGGCCGAAGCGGCCCAGGGCGCCCCAGTCGGTGTTCCCTTCGGTGAGGGGGGTGAGCTTCACCTCGAACGCGCCTTCGGCATGGTGGGTCATGGGTCTCTCCGGATGAGGGTGGATCAGGGCGGGGGGAACGGGGAGCATGGATCCTCCTGGGGATCCAGGCTGCGTCGTCCTCCCAGCCGCGTATTGTAGAAACGCGACGGGAGGCGCATGGCCGAGCGGATCGACTGGAAGCCCAGGGGAGTGGTGGGCGGCGCGGCCCTGGCGCGCCAGTCCCCCGCCGGGCGCTTCGCGCCGGATCCGCGCCTGGCGCCCTTCGTCGAGCACCTCTGGACCGTGGCCTGGGACCTGGGTGGCGGCCCGCCGGTGACCCGGGAGACCCTGCCCCACCCGGCGGTCCACCTCGTGATCGAGGCCGGGCGCTCGGGGCTCGCGGGACCCACCACCGGGCGCTTCACGCGGATCCTGGAGGGCCGCGGGCGGGTGCTCGGGGTGAAGTTCCTGCCCGGCGGCTTCCGCCCCTTCTGGGGCCGGCCCGTATCCGGGCTCGCGGACCGGGTGCTGCCACTCCAGGAGGCCTTCGGCGACGCGGGCGCAGCCCTGGAGGCGGCGGTGCTCGCCTGCGGGGACGACGAGGACGGGGCCGTGGCGGCGGCGGAGGCGTTCCTCCTGGCCCGGCTGCCGGAACCGGATCCGGAGGGGCTGCGGGCCCGGGCCATCGTCGCGCGCATCCAGGCGGACCGGAGCCTCACCCGGGCGGAGCAGGTGGCGGAGGCCGAGGGGCTCAGCCTGCGGACCCTTCAGCGGCTCTTCGGCGAGCAGGTGGGCGTGCCGCCCAAGTGGGTCCTCCGCCGCTGCCGACTCCACGAAGCCATGGCCCGGCTGGAATCCGGCGAGGGCCTGGACCTCGCCGGGCTCGCGCTGGACCTGGGCTACGCGGACCAGGCCCACTTCACCCGTGACTTCAAGGCCGTGCTGGGCCGCGCGCCGGGGACCTACGCCCGGCAGGAGGCCTGAGGGCGCCTTCGGCTATGGTGGGGGGAGCCGGAGCCCCCATGCGCTGCCTCGTCGCCAACTGGAAGATGAACCACCTCTCCGCGAGCGCCCAGGCCTTCTGCGAGGCGCTCCTGGCGGATCCGGCCTGCGCCTCCACCTCCGAGGTCCGGCTCGGCATCGCCCCGCCCTTCACGCTGCTGCGGACGGTGGCGGACGCCCTGCGGGAGCGGCGGGTCGCGGTGTTCGGGCAGAACGGCCACCCGGAGCCCGAGGGCGCCTACACCGGCGAGATCAGCATGGCGATGCTCAAGGACGCCGGCGCCGCCGGCGTGATCCTGGGCCACAGCGAGCGGCGGCGCGACTTCGGCGAGGACGAGGCCCTGCTAGCGCGCAAGCTCCAGGCCGCCTGGGACCGGGAGCTGCTCCCCCTGCTCTGCGTCGGCGAGCGGCTGGAGGACCGGGAGGCGGAGCGCACCTTCCAGGTGCTGAAGCAGCAGCTCTCCGTCCTCGACGGCCGCTCCGGCGCCCTCTGGATCGCCTACGAGCCCGTCTGGGCCATCGGCACGGGCCGCCGGGCCGACGCGCACCAGATCCGGGAGGCCCACAGCTTCATCCGCGCCGAGCTGCGGGTGCGCATGGGCGAGGCGGGCCTGCGGGTGCCGGTGCTCTACGGCGGCAGCGTGACGCCGGAGTCCTTCCCGGAGCTCCTGCAGGTACCGGAGGTCTCCGGCGGCCTCGTGGGCGGCGCCAGCCTGGATCCGGCGAAATTCCTCGCCATGGCCAAGGCCGCCCTGGCCTGAAGACCCCTCGAGAGGCCCCTCAGGCCCCCGCGGGCTGGGGAGTCGGCGGCTGCGGGGCCGGAGGCTGAGCCTCGTCCTGGGGCGCTGGCGCGGGCTCGGATGCCGGGGCCGCCTGGGGCACCGGAGGCTCCGGGTGATCGAGGGGCACCGGCGCCGGCGCCGCAGGCTCCGGCAGGGCCTGGGGGGCGCCGTAGTAGCGGGCCGGTCCGCGGGTCCAGCGGAACCGCTCTGAGAGCCGGGCCACCAGCACCCGGGCGAAGGCCTGGGCCTCGGCCTCCTCCACGCGGGTCTCGTCCGAGCCCTCGTTCCCCCGCAGGGGCTGCAGGGCCGGAAGGAGGTCCGCGGTCCCCAGGTCGTCCACCGCCAGGGGCTCCGGATCCCCGGCCTCCATCAGGCGCACCTGGGCGTCCAGATCATCGGGGTAGTAGCCCAACCAGGCGAATCGGTCCTGGTCGCCTCGGGCCGCGTCGCTGGCGAAGAGGCCCCAGAAGAGGCCGTCGAAGAACCAGTCCCGGTCCCCGGCCATGGCGCTCATGGCGCCCACGCCGGCGCCCACGCTCCAGCCCACCGCCGCGGAGGAGGCGCCGCCGTGGGTGACGAGGCCCTTCCGGGTCACCTGGACCTCCAGGCGCACGGCGCCAGGGGGCGGCGTGACGCCCTCCGGCACCACCACCACCCGGGTCGCGAGCTGGACCCGCAGGGCCGCTTCCAGGGTCGCCGCGAAGTCCTTGGCGCCCGGCTTGTCCGGCAGGACCGTGCAGGCCACCACCACGGGCCGGGGGTTCTGCCGGAAGGCCTCGACCTCGGGCCGCTGGCAGGCGGTGAGGAGGACGAGGGCGGCGGGGAGGAGCGCAGGGGCACGGCGCATGGGGGTTCTCCAGGGAAGTCCAAGATGGCCCCAAGCAAAAACCGTGTCCAGAGCATCCAACCCGTAGAATGGGGGGAAAGGGAGGCGCGCGGATGCTCATCCTGATGCGGGCGGATGCGGGGGCCGAGGAACTGGATCCGGTCCTGGCCCTGCTGCGGGAACGCGGCATCCGGCCGCAGGTGACCCGGACGGAGGATGCAACCTGCATCCTGGCGCCGGACGCGTCCAAGGCCCTGAAGGTCGACCAGCTGGAAGCCATGCAAGGGGTGCGCCGGGTCGTGCCCATCTCCAGCCCCTTCAAGCTGGCCAGCGTGGACAGCGCCCTGGGCCGCACGGTGGTGGAGGTGAACGGCGTCCGCATCGGCGGCGGGGACCTGGCCATCGTGGCGGGCCCCTGCGGCGTGGAGAGCCGGGAGCAGCTCTTCACCGTGGCGCGCTACGTGGCGGAGGCCGGCGTGAAGCTGCTGCGGGCCGGGGCCTTCAAGCCCCGCACGAGCCCCTACGCCTTCCAGGGCCTGGGGCTGGAGGGGCTGCGCCTCCTGGAGGAGGCCCGCCGCGAGTACGGCCTCGGCATCGTCACCGAGGCCCTGGACGTCGAGACCTTCGACGCCGTGGAGGCGGCCGCCGACATGGTCCAGATCGGCGCCCGCAACATGCAGAACTTCTCCCTGCTGCGCCGGGCCGGCCGCTGCGCCAAGCCCGTGCTGCTCAAACGCGGCCCCTCCGCGACCCTGGAGGAATGGCTCTACGCCGCCGAGTACATCCTCGCCGAGGGCAACCGCCAGGTGGTGCTCTGTGAGCGGGGCATCCGCACCTGGTCGGACCACGCCCGCAACACGCTGGACCTGAGCGTCGTCCCGGCCGCGAAGGCCCTCACCCACCTGCCGGTGATGGTGGATCCGAGCCACGCCACCGGCCGCCGGGACCTGGTGGTGCCCTGCGCCCGGGCCGCGGTGGCCGTGGGCGCGGACGGCGTCCTGGTGGAGACCCACTGCAATCCGGAGAAGGCCCTCAGCGACGGCCCCCAGGCCCTGCTGCCCTCGGACTTCGTCCAGATGGTGGCCCAGCTCGAGGGCATCCACCGGGTGCTCCGGGAAGCCAAGGGCGCCCACGGCGGCCTCGCGTTGAGCTGGCTCTGAACGCTGGGCGGCGGCGCGGTCCCTGGTAGCATGGAGGGTTCGGAGTCGCCATGAACGGCCTGGTCACCACGCTCATCATCATTTTCGGGATCCTCCTGATGGGGGCCATCCTGCTCCAGCCCGGCAGCAAGGGCGGCGGCCTGGGCAGCTCCTTCGGCGGCGGCGGCGCGAACTCCGCCTTCGGCGCCCAGGGCGCGACGCCCTTCCTCGCCAAGGCCACCTACTGGATCGCCGCGCTGTTCCTGGGCACGACCCTCTACGTCGAGTACACCATCGCCCTGGGGAACCGCTCGGTGCTGGAGAAGGCCGTGGACGTGCCTGCCGCCTCCGCCCCGGCAGCGTCGACGCCCGCCGCGCCTGCGTCCTCCTCGCCGGCGCCCTCGTCCGCCCCGAAGACCTCTCGTTGACGGAAGGCCCGGTCTCGGGCACACTTTCTCTTCACGCTGCCCGCGTGGTGAAATTGGTAGACACGCCATCTTGAGGGGGTGGTGGCCACAAGCCGTAGCAGTTCGAGTCTGCTCGCGGGCACCAACGAAAAGACGCTCTCCGGAGCGTCTTTTTTTTGGTCCACTGGACGGGATGGACTGGCCCGCATCCCCCGCCCTGCTCGCGCCCCTGGCGCCCTGGTTCGAGGCCGTCCGCCGGCCCATGCCCTGGCGCGCGGCTGACCTGGGAGCGCCCCACCCGGATCCCTACGCGGTGCTGGTGTCCGAGCTGATGCTCCAGCAGACCCAGGTGGCCACGGTGATCCCCTACTTCGAGCGCTGGATGGCGGCGTTCCCCACGCCCGCGGCGCTCGCGGCAGCCAGTGAGGAGGCCGTCCACAAGGCCTGGGAGGGCCTCGGCTACTACCGGCGCTGCCGCTTCCTGAAGGCCGCCGCCGCGGAGATCGCCGCCACGGGCTGGCCCGCGGATCTGGAGGGCCTCTCCGCCCTGCCCGGCCTCGGGCCCTACACGGCGGCGGCCGTCGGCAGCATCGCCTTCCAGTGGCCCTCGCCGGCCCTGGACGGCAACGCCTTCCGGGTCCTGGCGCGGCTGCTCCTGATCGAAGGGGATCCCAAGGCGGGAGCGCCGGCCCTGCGGGCCTGGCTCGCCCCCGCGCTGGCGGCCCACGGGCCTGCGCGGATGACCCAGGCCCTCATGGAGCTGGGCGCCACGGTCTGCCAGCCCACGCCCAAATGCGGCACCTGCCCAGTCGCCGGGTCCTGCCGCGCCCGGGAAGCCGGGCGGACGGCGGAGATCCCGCCGGTGGCGAAACGCGCGGCCGTGAAG
>DASTWQ010000056.1:0-18597 GCA_035758545.1 Holophagaceae bacterium
TCGACCATCCCGTGGATCCCGAGGCCCTGGAGACCCTGTTCCAGGGCCCCGGCCCCGGCGGCGAGCTGCTGCGGGCCAAGGGCGTGGTGGCCTTCGCGGGCTGGCCCGCGCGGGCGGACGGCAGCGACCGCTGGAGCTTCCAGGTGGCGGACGGCCGCCTGGAGATCGCCCCCCTGCCCCTCGGGCCGGAGGGTCCGGCGCCCGCCATGGCGGTGGCCATCGGCCTGGACCTGAACGCCCTGGCCTGGAAGCGGGCCCTCCGGGACCTGGAGCGGGCGCCGGCCGGCGCGCGTAAAAAGGTCGTGATCCGGGCCGATTAGGACTGGACATCCCGCGCCCCGGCGCCACAATCGGCGCGCTCCCGGGAGGGGCCATGCGACTCGTCTGCCCAGCGGCCTTCAAGGGGACCCTCAGTCCCCTGGAGGCGGCGCGGCTGCTCATGGAGCCCGGCGACCGGCTGCTGCCCCTCTCCGACGGCGGCGACGGCTTCCTGGAGTGCCTTCAGGCGGGGCTCGGCGGACAGTGGCGGGAGGCCGAGGCCGCCGATCCCTTCGGCCGCCGCCGGCCCGTGCCCTGGCTGCGCCTGCCGGACGGCACCGCCTGCGTGGAGAGCGCCAAGGTCATCGGCCTCGCGGGGCTGGAACGGCACGATCCCCTCGCCGCGTCCAGCCTGGGCCTGGCGGAGCTGCTCCAGGCGGTGCTGGCGGAGCGCCCGCCGCGGCTCTGGGTGGGCCTGGGCGGCACGGCCACCGTGGATGGCGGCGCGGGCTGGCCCAAGCTGGCCCTCCCCCCCACCACCGCGTTCTGCGACGTGGAGACGGACCTGGCGGACGCCGCGCGGATCTTCGGGCCCCAGAAGGGCGCCACCAAGGCGGACCTGCCGGTGCTCACGGAGCGTCTCCTGGGCCTCTGCCTGCCCCGGGGGCCCCGCACCGGCGCCGCCGGCGGCCTCGGCGCGCGCTTCGCGGCCCTGGGCGCCCAGCTGGTGGACGGCGCCGAGGAGATGCTGCGGGTCCTGGGCTTCGACCGGGCCCTGGCGGGCTGCGACGGGGTCGTCACCGGCGAAGGGCGCCTGGACGCCTCCACCCTGGAGGGCAAGCTGCCCTGGCGCGTCGCCCTGCGGGCCCATGTCTTCGGCCTGCCGGTGCTGGGCCGCTTCGGCAGCTACGGCCCGGGCTGGGAGGCCGCCGCCGAGGCCTTCGACGAGCTGGCCTTCGGGGATCCCCGCCACGAGGACCGGGCCGTGCCGATGATCTGAAGAGGATCTGAATCAGACCTCGATCTCCGAGCCCAGCACCCGCTCGCAGAGCCGGATGCGGCGGCGCAGGGGCCAGCCGTCGTAGAGGAAGAGCTCCAGGGGCCGCCACATGGCCACCCAGCCCACGATGGGCAGACCCTCCCCCAGGAAGGCGGCCAGCCCGGGTTCCGGGATCCGCTTGGCCGCCACCGCCAGCCCCAGGCAGAGGGCCAGGAGCGGCACCGCCAGCAGGAGGAAGAAGGCCCCTTCCCGGCGGTCGGCCCGCCGCTGCCGCCGCAGGCGCTCGATCTCCCAGCGGAAGTGGGCCCGGACGGCCTCCCGCAGGGCCTCCGGCTCAAGGTCCTGCGGGCTCCGCTCCCTCAGCTGGATCACGATCTTGGCGGGGGCGCGCTTGGGGACCTCCTCCATGGACTGGAGGATCCAGGCCACCGCGTCCGCGTCCAGGTCCCGCTCCCGGAAGGGCGCCGGGTCCCGGGCGTCGAAGAGCTGGCGCTCCGCCCGGAGCCGCAGGTCGATGCACACCACCCCGTCCTCCCAGCGGTAGCGCTGCGGCCAGGGCCTCGGGTCCGACGGCATGGGGACTCCCGGTTTCAGGCCTCCAGCCTAAGCCCTCCGGCCTGTACAATGGAGGGTTCGGAGTCGCCATGCTCGCAGTCCAAAATGTCACCATGCGCTACGGCGCGAAGATCCTCTTCGAGGACGTGACCACGACCTTCAACCCCGGCAACCGCTACGGCCTCACGGGCCCCAACGGCGCCGGAAAGTCCACGTTCATGAAGATCCTCGCGGGCGAGCTTGAGCAGCAGACGGGCACCGTCCAGCGCCCCCGGAAGATGGGCATCCTGCGCCAGGACCAGTTCGCCTTCGACGCCTTCCGGGTCATCGACACCGTGATCATGGGCAACAAGGGGCTCTGGGAGGCGCTCCAGGAGCGGGACGCCATCTACGCCAAGGCCGAGATGACGGACGAGGACGGCATCCGCGCCGCGGAGCTGGAGGGCGTGGTGGCGGACGAGGACGGCTACACCGCCGAGGCGGACGCGGCGGTCCTGCTGGACGGCCTGGACATCCCCGAGGAGCTCCATGACCGGAAGATGAGCGAGCTCCAGGGCGGCCAGAAGGTCCGGGTGCTGCTGGCCCAGGCCCTCTTCGGCCACCCCCAGGCCCTGCTGCTGGACGAGCCCACGAACCACCTGGACCTGGAGTCCATCCACTGGCTCGAGAGCTTCCTCAACGGGTACGACGGCACGGTCATCGTCATCTCCCACGACCGGCACTTCCTGAACAACGTCTGCACCCACATCGCCGACATCGACTACCAGACCATCATCCAGTACACCGGCGGCTACGACGACATGGTGATGGCGAAGACGCAGGTCCGTTCCCGCATCGAGTCCGAGAACGCCCAGCGCGAGAAGAAGATCGCCCAGCTGAACGAGTTCATCCAGCGCTTCGCCGCCGGCACCCGCTCCAGCCAGGTGAACAGCCGCCGCAAGGAGGTGGAGCGCCTGGCTCCCGGCGAGCTGGCCCGCTCCAACATCCAGCGCCCCTTCATCAAGTTCGAGCAGCGGAAGCCCGGCGGCCGCTACGCCCTGGAGTTCGAGGGCGTGAAGAAGGGCTACGACGGCCTGGAGGTCGTCAAGGGCTTCACCGCCATGGTCCAGCGGGGAGAACGGATCGCCCTCATGGGCCGCAACGGCGTGGGCAAGAGCACGCTCATCAACGCCCTGCTCGCCAACGCCCCCCAGGTCACCGAGGCCAACCTGTCCCTGGACGCCGGCACCGTGAAGTGGGGCCACGACGCGTCGGTGGGCTACTTCGCCCAGGACTTCCGCGAGAGCATCCCCGCGGGCTGGACCATGGTGGACTGGCTGCGCCAGTTCGACCCCGACGCGACCATCGAGCAGATCCGCGGCGTGCTGGGCCAGATGCTCTTCCGCGGCGACGAGGGCACCAAGAAGACCGAGGTCCTCAGCGGCGGCGAGGCCTGCCGCCTCATGTTCTGCAAGCTCATGCTCCAGAAGCCCAACATCCTGGTGCTGGACGAGCCCACGAACCACCTGGACCTCGAGGCGGTCATCGCCCTCAACACGGCCCTCCAGAACTACGCCGGCACCCTCCTGCTCGTCACCCATGACGAGGACCTCATCGAGGAGGTGGCCACCCGCATCTGGAACTTCAAGGACGGCGCCATCGAGGACTTCCAGGGCACCTACGAGGAGTACCAGGCCAAGGCCGGCGCCTGAACGGGCTATCATCCCCGCATGGCGCCCCTCACCCCTGAGGAGTTGGACCGCATCCTCGCCTTCGCCGAGCGGCTGGGACTCTGCCTGGATCTGCCCAGCCTGGGCCTGGCGCTGAAGGAATCCCTCGCGCCTGTGGGGGTCCAGGCCGTGCGGGTGGAGCTCGAGCCCATCGGACCCGGCGGCCAGGGCTGGAGCTGGACCGACGGCGCGCCCCTGGGGCACCTCCATACGCTGAACCTCGAGACGCCCCTGGGGCCCGTGGGGCGGGTGGAGCTCGGGTTCTCCAGCGCGCCGGCCCGGGAGACCCTCGCGGAGCTGGACCGGCTCCGCCGCCCCCTCATCTACGCCAGCGACCGGATCCGGCGGCTGATGGAGCTGGACGAGACCCACCGCCGCCTCGCGGAGGAGCGCGACCGGGACCGCCTGCTGCTCGAGATCACCAACCTGCTGGTGAGCCACCGGGACCTGGGCGACCTCTTCGAGACCCTCAGTGGCGCCCTCCGGGGCCGGCTGCGGCACGACCTCCTCATCCTCTCCCTCTGGAACGAGGAGAAGGACACCGTGCGGCTCCTCTACCTGGACTTCCCCACCTCGCGCGGCGCGTTCACGGCCCCGTCCCACGACCAGGAGAAGCCCCTCTCGCGCCTGCCCTGGGCGCCCTCCATCCGGCTCCGCCGGACGATGCTGATCCAGTCCCAGGACTACGACTCCGCGGATCCCGAGGTCCGGGCCAAGGTCAGCGGCGAGGGGCTCCAGACCCTGTGCAGCGTGCCGCTCCTCTCCCGGGGCCGGGTGCTGGGCGTGCTCAACTTCGCCAGCCGCCTCGCCGGCGCCTTCAACGAGGACGATGTGCGCCTCATGGAGCGGGTGAGCGCCCAGGTGGCCCTGGCCCTGGACAACGCCCTCGCCTACCAGGAGATCCAGGCCCTCAAGGACCGGCTCTCGGAGGAGAAGCTCTACCTCGAGGGCGAGGTGGGCGAGGACTTCGCGCCGGACGAGGTCATCGGCGAGAGCGCGGCCCTCCAGGGGGCGCTGCGGCAGGTGAAGGCCGTCGCGCCTTCGGACGCCACCGTGCTGGTGCTCGGGGAGACGGGCACCGGCAAGGAGCTGATGGCCCGCCTCGTCCACGAGCACAGCCGCCGCCGGGACCGCACCTTCGTGAAGCTCAACTGCGCGGCCATCCCCCTCGGGCTCATGGAGAGCGAGCTCTTCGGCCATGAGAAGGGCGCCTTCACCGGCGCCATCGCCCAGAAGAAGGGTCGCCTGGAGCTGGCGGACGGCGGGACCCTCTTCCTCGACGAGGTGGGCGAGCTGCCCCCGGAACTCCAGCCCAAGCTGCTCCGGGCCCTCCAGGAGCGGGAGTTCGAGCGGGTCGGCGGCACCCG
This sequence comes from Holophagaceae bacterium, assembly GCA_035758545.1. Taxonomy (GTDB): domain Bacteria; phylum Acidobacteriota; class Holophagae; order Holophagales; family Holophagaceae; genus JAFDVN01. The sequence goes on from DASTWQ010000056.1 coordinate 4,890, forward strand.
GACCATCTCCGTGGATGTGCGCCTGGTCGCGGCCACGAACCGGGACCTGGAGCGCATGGTCGCCGAGGGCCGCTTCCGGGCCGATCTCTACTACCGGCTCCACGTGTTCCCCGTGCGCATCCCGCCCCTGCGGGAGCGGCGGGAGGACATCCCCGCCCTGGTCCGCTACTTCACCCAGAAGCACGCCCGGCGCCTGGGGCGCGCCATCCACCGCATCCCGGCGGAGGTCATGGCCGCCCTCCAGGCCGCGCCCTGGGCCGGCAACATCCGCGAGCTGGAGAACTTCCTGGAACGCTCGGTGATCCTCTCCACCGGCGACGAGCTGCGGGCGCCCCTGTCCGAGCTCCGCACCGGGGAGCCCGAGCCCGTCAGCGCCGCGGGGCCCACGCTGGAAGCGGCGGAGCGGCAGGCCATCCTCCAGGCCCTGCGGGCCGCCAAGGGCAAGGTGGCCGGCCCCGAGGGCGCCGCCGCCCGGTTGGGCATGAAGCGCACGACCCTCCAGAGCCGGATGAAGAAGCTGGGCATGACGACTGCCGACATTTAGGCATCTGCCGACATTTCGGCAAAGATGCCTTCGGCACTTTTCGTCATGTTTGCTTCAAAATATTACTATAATTAGATTTATAGCATTGGCACAGGAATCGCTCTGGGTGATCTGGAGGTTCTCATGCTCCGCATCACCCCAAGTGAGGACGACGGCGTCCTCATCCTGCGCCTGGAAGGCAAGCTGTCCGGCCCCTGGGTCGAGGCCGCGGCCCAGTCCTGGTCCGAACTTCGATCCGCCCAGCCGGGCCGGGCGATCCGGGCCGATCTCTCGAACCTCGTCTTCGTGGATGACGCGGGCCGGGCCCTGCTGCGCCGGATGCACGCCGAGGGCTGCGAGCTCCTGGCCAGCACCTGCTACCTCGATCCCATCGTGAAGGGCATCACCGGCCAGTCCGGCTTCGTGCGGCCCCGGCTGCTCTCCGCCCTGACCCTGGGCGCCCTGCTGGCGGCGGCCTCGGCGGCCCAGGCGGCGGAGCCCATGAAGCTGAGCCTGAAGGAGGCCCTGAGGATCGCCCTCCAGCAGAGCCCCCAGGTTCAGCTCTCGGAACTGGACCAGGCCAAGGCCCAGGAGGACGCCCGGGCCGCCCGCGGCGGCATCCTGCCCTCCCTCAGCGCCAGCGCCCAGGGCACCCGCACCAAGCAGAACCTCGACGCTTTCCTGGGCATTCCCAGCCCCGGCGGGCCGAACGTGGTCGGGCCCTTCAACGCCGGCAGCCTGGGCCTGAACGCCGAGGTGCCCCTCCTGGACCTGAGCCTCTGGCACCGCTGGAAGGCCGCCCAGGCTGACGCCGCCGCCGCCCAGGCCCAGGCCATGAACATCCGCGAGCAGGTCACCGCCCTGGTGGTGGGCCAGTACTTCGCCGCCCAGCGGGCCGAGGCCGCCGTGAAGGCCGCCGCCTTCCGGGTGGAGCTGGCCACGGCCCTGGAGCAGCTCTCCGAGGACCAGCAGAAGGCCGGCGTCAGCACGGGCCTCGACACCCTCCGGGCCAAGGTGCAGCTCCAGACCGAGCGCCAGCGCCGGATCCAGGCGGAGACCCAGCTCAAGACCGCCGGCTACGCCCTCGTGCGCCTGCTCTCCCTCGATCCCGGCACGGAGCTCGAGGTGACGGACGAGTTGGCCGCCCCGGCCATGCCGGAGCTGGATTTCCAGACCGCCTACCGGCAGGGCCTGGCCGCCCGCCCGGAGCTGGCGGCGGTGAAGGCCGAGGTGGTCTCGGCCGAGCAGCAGCGGGCCGCGGCCCAGTCCCTGCGCCTGCCCACCATCGTGGCCACCGGCAGCTACGCCACCAACGGCCTCCAGGGCCAGCCGTGGGTGCCGGTCTACCAGATCGGCATCGGCGTGAAGGTGCCGCTCTTCGTGGGAGGCAAGATCTCGGCCCAGGTGGCCAAGGCCAAGCTCCAGGAGCAGATGGCCGCTGAGCGGGAAAAGGCCCTCGAGGCCCAGGTCGGCCAGGAGGTCCACACCGCCCAGGCCCAGCTGGAGGCCACCCAGCACGAGGTGGACGTGGCCAACGAGGCCGTCGCCCTGGCCCAGGAGGAGGTGGCCCAGGCGCGCCACCGCTTCGAGGCCGGCGTGAGCAGCAACATCGAGGTGGTCCAGGCCCAGGCGGCCCTCGCCGAGGCGAACGACCGACAGATCGACGCCCTCTACCGGCTGAACCAGGCCCGGGCCGACCTGGCCCGCGCCACCGGGCGGCTGGAACCCCTCTACGCGAACTGAACCGGACCAGGACGAGGAACCCATGAGCGACGAGACCAAGCAGAACAACGGGAACGGCAATGGCCTGAGGGCCCGCCTGAGGCGCATCTTCACCATCGGCGGCGTCATCGTGGCGCTCGGCGGCGCGGGCCTCTGGCTCTACACCCGGAACCGCGTCAGCACCGACGACGCACAGGTGGACGGCCACCTCGCGCCCATCAGCGCGCGGGTGGGCGGCGCCGTGGCGGAGATCCTCGTGCAGGACAACCAGCCCGTGAAGGCGGGCGACGTCCTCGTGCGGCTGGATCCCCGGGATCTCCAGGCGGAGGTGGCCCAGGCCCAGGCGGCCCTGGACGCGGCCCTCGCGGACGCCCGCAAGGCCCGCATCTCCGCGGAGCAGGGCCGCACCTCGGACCAGGCCCGGGCCGAGGCCATCGTGAAGGCCCAGGAGGCCATGGCGGAGAAGGCCCAGGCGGACCTCGCCCGGCTGGCGCCCCTGGCCCAGCGCCAGGAGATCAGCCAGCAGCAGTTCGACGCGGCCCAGGCCGAGGCCAAGGTCGCCGAGAGCCAGCTCGCGGCCGCCCGGCAGCAGCTGGACGCCGCCCGGCAGGACGCGGGCTCCCGCTTCGCCGGGGCCCAGGCCCAGGACGCCAAGGTCGAGAAGGCCAAGGCCGACCTGGAGGCTCTGAAGCTGAAGCTCTCCTACTGCACCATCACCGCCCCCGTGGACGGCATCGTGACCCGCAAGACCGTTCAGCTCGGCCAGGTCCTCCAGCCCGGCCAGTCCCTCATGACCATCGTGCCGAAGCAGACCTTCGTGGTCGCCAACTTCAAGGAGACCCAGCTGGCGAAGATGCGGCCCGGCCAGGAGGCCGAGGTGGAGGTGGACATGAACGGGAAGACCCTCCCGGGCAAGGTGGACTCCATCGCCTCCGCCACCGGCGCGAGCATGAGCCTGCTGCCCCCCGAGAACGCCACCGGAAACTTCGTGAAGGTCGTCCAGCGCGTGCCCGTGAAGATCACCTTCGACGGCCAGGCCGCCGAGGAGGCGGGCCTCCGCCCGGGCCTGAACGTGGTCGTCACCGTCTACACCAAGTAAGGACCCCACCCCGACCGGGAGCCCCGTCCCCATGGACACCCACGCCGCAACCCTCGCCGACACCCGCCCGCGCATCAGCCCGTGGGTGATCGCGATGACCGTGATGCTGGCCACCTTCATGGAGGTGCTCGACACCTCCGTGGCCAACGTCGCCCTGCCCCACATCGCGGGCAACCTCTCGTCCACCGTGGACGAGACCACCTGGGTGCTCACCAGCTACCTGGTGGCCAACGCCGTGATCCTGCCCATGAACGGCTGGTTCAACAGCCTGATGGGGCGCAAGAACTTCTACCTGACCTGCGTGACGGTCTTCACCGTCGCCTCGTTCCTCTGCGGCATGGCGCCCTCCCTGGGCTGGCTGATCTTCTTCCGCATCATGCAGGGCCTCGGCGGCGGCGGCCTCCAGCCCACGGCCCAGGCGATCATCGTCGAGAGCTTCCCCCACGAGAAGCAGGGCGCGGCCATGGCCTTTTACGGCATCGGCGTCGTCTTCGCGCCGATCATCGGCCCCGTGCTGGGCGGCTGGCTCACGGACAACTACTCCTGGCACTGGATCTTCCTCATCAACATCCCCGTGGGGATCCTCGCCTTCACCATGGTGACGGCCCTCATCCATGACCCGCCGTACCTGAAGCGCATGAAGAAGGGCGAGGGCAAGGAGATCGACTACGTCGGCTTCGGCCTCATCGCCCTGGGCCTGGGCTCCCTCGAGATCGTCATGGACGAGGGCCAGCGCCACGACTGGTTCGCCTCGAGCTTCATCCTCTTCTTCGCCGCCGTGGCCGTGGTCGCCGTCGTGGTGATGATCTTCTACGAGCTGAACCACGAGCACCCGGTGGTGAACCTGCGGCTGCTGAAGAACAAGAGCTTCGCCACCTCCTCGGTGATGCTCTTCACCCTCGGCTTCGTGCTCTACGGCTCCACCTTCACGATCCCGCTCTTCCTCCAGACCATGCTCGGCTACGACGCGACCCTGGCCGGCATGGTGCTCAGCCCCGGCGGCCTGGTGATCCTCGTCTCCATGCCCATCATCGGCCAGCTGGTGCGCAAGGTGGACACCCGCTACCTCATCGCCTACGGCCTCGCCATGACGGGCATCGGCCTGTTCATGATGTCGAGGTTCAGCCTCGACACCGGCTTCCACAACGCGGTGCTCGCGCGGTGCGTGCAGTGCATGGGCCTGGCGGCGCTCTTCATCCCCATCAACGTGAGCGCCTACGTGGGCCTGCCCAAGGAGCAGATCAACCAGGCCTCGGGCCTCCTGAACCTCTTCCGCAACCTGGGCGGCAGCGTGGGCATCGCGATCCTCTCGACGATCCTGGCCCGGCGCTCCCAGTTCCACCAATCGCGGCTCGTGGAGAACATGGTCCCGGGCAATCCGGCCTACGACGGCTTCGTGGCCAAGGCTCAGGCGGCTCTCCAGGCCCACGGGATGTCGGCGGTGGACGCCGCCCACGCCGCCACGGGCTCCGTCTACGGCAAGCTCGTCCAGCAGGCCAGCCTGCTGGGCATGATGGACACCTTCTGGGTGGCGGCGATGATCTGCGCCTGCATCCTGCCCCTGGTGTTCCTCATGAAGCGCCCGGCCCCGCCGCCGAAGGGCGAGGCCCTGCACGTCGAATAGCCCCCGGCAGACCCGGTTGCGGCCCCTGTGATGCGGATCAACTCGCGGCGCAGGGGCCTTGCCGCGTCCCGGGCCCGGCTGGAGCTTGGGAGTCTCCAGGACAGCCGCCGGGAGGTCCCATGGCGCGCGCCGCCATCCAGAAGGCCCAGGCCGGGTGGAAGGTGTCCCCCTGGATGCGGGACTACGGCGAGGCCCGGCTGTCCTTCCACTGGGAGCTGGCCCGGGCGGAGCTGGGCGGCGTCGTGAACATGGCCCAGGCCGTGGTGGACCGCCATGCCGACGGCGGCCTGCGGGACAAGGTGGCGCTGCGGTTCCTCGGGGATGCCGGAGCGCGGGATCTCACCTACGGGGGCCTGCAGGCCCTCACCGGCCGCTTCGCCAACGCGCTGGACCAGCTCGGCGTGCGGCCCGGGGACCGGGTCTTCACCCTGCTGGGCCGGTGCCCGGAGCTCTACGCCGCCGTGCTCGGCGCCCTCAAGCACCGCTGCATCGCCTGCCCCCTGTTCGCGGCCTTCGGGCCCGAGCCCGTGCGGGCCCGCCTGGGCATCGGCGGCGGGCGGGTCCTGGTCACCACGCCGGAGCTCTACCGCCGCAAGGTCGCTCCCATCCGCGCCCAGCTGCCGCAGCTGGAGTTCGTCCTGCTGGCCGGCGAGGCGGAGGCGGGGCCCGGCACCTTCGCCCTGGAGGCGCTGCTGCGGGCCGCCTCGCCGGACTATGCCGTGCGCCCCACGGATCCCGAGGAGCCCGCCCTCCTGCACTTCACCAGCGGGACGACTGGAACCCCCAAGGGGGCCCTCCACGTCCACGAGGCGCTGGTGGCCCACCACGCCACGGGCAAGCTGGCCCTGGACCTGCACGCCGACGACCTCTACTGGTGCACCGCCGATCCCGGCTGGGTGACCGGGACCTCCTACGGCATCCTCGCGCCTCTGTCCCACGGGGTCACCAGCCTGGTGGACGAGGGCGAGTTCGACGCCGGGCGGTGGCTGGGGATCCTCTCGGACCAGCGGGTCAGCGTCTGGTACACCGCGCCCACGGCGGTCCGCATGCTCATGAAGGCCGGCGCCGCGATGGCGCGGACCCGGAGCTATCCCGCCCTGCGGCTCCTGGCGAGCGTCGGCGAGCCCCTGGCGCCGGAGGCCGTGCTCTGGGGCGAGGAGGCCTTCGGCCTGCCCTTCCACGACACCTGGTGGCAGACGGAGACCGGCGGCATCATGATCGCCAACTACCTCGCCATGGACATCCGTCCCGGCTCCATGGGCAAGCCCCTGTTCGGCGTGGAGGCGGCGGTGCTGAAGGAGGAGCCCGGCGGGCGCCTGGTGGAGGCGGCCCCGGGCGAGGAGGGGGAGCTGGCGCTGCGGCCCGGCTGGCCCTCCATGTTCCGGGGCTACTGGAACGACCCGGACCGCTACGCCCGGAGCTTCCGGGACGGCTGGTACCTGAGCGGGGACCTCGCGAAGCGGGACGCGGACGGCTACTTCTGGTTCGTCGCCCGGAAGGACGACGTCATCAAGGCCTCGGGCCACCTCATCGGCCCCTTCGAGGTGGAGAGCGCCCTGCTGGAGCACCCGGCGGTGGCGGAGGCCGCCGTCATCGGCGTGCCGGACGCGGTGGCCTTCGAGCGCGTGAAGGCCTTCGTGGCCCTGAAGGACGGCTACGCCCCGGACGAGGACCTGCGGGCGGAGCTGCTCGGCTTCGGGCGAAAGCGTCTCGGCGCCGCCGTGGCCCCCAAGGAGATCGCCTTCCTGGACCGCCTGCCCCGCACCCGCAGCGGCAAGCTGCTGCGCCGACTGCTGAAGGCCCGGGAGCTGGGCCTGCCGGAGGGCGACACCTCCACGCTGGAGGCCTGAATGGACCGAGGCCGGGACCTGCGCCTGCACCGGGAGATGCTGCGGATCCGCCGCTTCGAGGAGACCTGCGCGGAGCGCTACAGCGCGGGCGACATCCGCGGCTTCCTGCACCTGTACATCGGGGAGGAGGCGGTGGCCGTCGGCGCCATGGCCGCGCTCCGCCCCGCGGACGCCATCGTCTCCACCTACCGGGAGCACGGCCACGCCCTGGCCCGGGGGATCCCCATGAACGCGGTGATGGCCGAGATGTTCGGCAAGGCCAGCGGCTGCAGCGGCGGCCGGGGCGGATCCATGCACCTGTTCGACGTGTCGCGGCGCTTCTACGGCGGCTACGCCATCGTGGGCGGCGGCCTGCCGGTGGCCCTGGGCCTCGCGGTGGCGGACCACACCCTCGGCATGGACGCCCTCACGGCCTGCTTCTTCGGCGACGGCGCCGTGGCGGAGGGAGAGTTCCACGAGTCCATGAACCTGGCGGCCCTCTGGCGCCTGCCAGTGCTGTTCCTCTGCGAGAACAACCGCTACGCCATGGGCACGGGCCTGGAGCGCCACCAGGCCCAGCCGGACATCCACCTGAAGGCCAGGGGCTACGGCGTGCCCTCGGCCGTGGTGAACGGCATGGACGTGGATGCGGTGGAGGCCGCCGTCCGCGCGGCGGCGGAGGAGGTCCGGAACGGCGGCCCCTTCCTCCTGGAGGCCCGGACCTACCGCTTCCGGGCCCACTCGATGTCCGATCCCGACCTGTATCGCACCAAGGCTGAGATCGAGGCCTGGAAGGCCCGGGATCCCCTGCCCGCCCACGCGTTCAAGGCGGAGCTCACGGGCGCGGAACTGGCGCGGCTCGAGGCGGAGGTGGCGGCGGAGCTGCGGGAGGCCCTCGCCTTCGCCGAGACGGCGCCCTGGGAGCCGGTGGAGGACCTGGAGCGCCACGTGCTTGCCGGGGGGAGGGCCTGATGGACGTCCTGGATGCGATCCGCACCAGGCGCTCGGTGCGCGCCTACACCGCCAGCCCCGTGCCGCGGGACCTCATCGAGCGGTTGCTGCAGGCCGCCGTGCAGGCCCCCAGCGCCATGAACCTGCAGCCCTGGGCCTTCGCCGTGGTGCAGGACGCCGAGACCCTCCGGCGGATCTCGGAGGCCGCCAAGCGGGCCGCCCTCGCCGCCGACCCGGGCGGCGGCCGCGGTCACCACGGCCTGCGGGAGGCGCTGGAAAGCACCGACTTCAGCGTCTTCTACGATGCGGGGACGCTCCTTGTCATCTGCGCCACCGGCAACGGCCCCTTCGCGGCGGGCGACTGCCACCTCGCCGCCGAAAACCTTCTGCTGGCGGCCCACGCCGAGGGCCTGGCCACCTGCCCCATCGGCCTGGCGCTTCCGGCGCTCCGGCAACCGGACATGAAGCGGAGCCTCGGCATCCCTGCGGGGTACACCCCGGTCTTCGCGGCCATCCTCGGCTACCCGCGGGAATCGCCGGCGCCGACCTCACGCCATGCGCCCGAACTGGTCGCCTGGATCCAGGCCCGGCCATGACCACCTACCGGGAGGCGCTCAGGGAAGCGCACCGGGAGGCCCTGCAGGGCGACCCACGGGTGTTCCTCATGGGCGAGGACGTGGGCCGCTACGGCGGTTCCTTCGCCGTGAGCAAGGGACTCCTGGCGGAGTTCGGGCCCGAGCGCATCCGGGACACCCCGCTCTCGGAATCCGCCTTCCTCGGCGCCGGCATCGGCGCCGCCATCGGGGGGCTCCGGCCCATCGTCGAGATCATGACCATCAACTTCAGCCTGCTGGCCCTGGACCAGGTGGTGAACAACGCGGCGACGCTGCGCCACATGTCCTCGGGGCAGATCGGCGTGCCGCTGGTGGTGCGCATGGCCACCGGCGGCGGTCGCCAACTCGCCGCCCAGCACTCCCACAGCCTCGAAGGCTGGTACGCCCACATCCCAGGCATCCGCGTCGCCTGCCCCGCCACCGTGACGGACGCCCACGGCATGCTGCGGGCGGCGCTGAGGTCCGAGGATCCCGTGTTCCTCTTCGAGCACGCGACGCTGTATGGCCTGGAAGGTGAGGTCGAAGCGCCGGCCGTGGATCTGGATCGCGCGGCGATCCGGCGCCGCGGCCAGGATCTCACGATCGCCACCTATGGGGGGTCCCTGCCCAAGGCCCTGGAGGCCGCCCGGATGCTGGCCTCGGAAGGGCTCGAGGCGGAGGTCGTCGACCTGCGGGTGCTCCGTCCCCTGGACATCGCCACCGTGCTGGACTCCGTGGCCCGGACCCACCACCTCGTCGTCGTGGACGAAGGCTGGCGAACCGGCAGTTTCGCCGCGGAGGTCAGCGCCCGGGTGATGGAGGAGGGCTTCGACCTGCTGGACGCTCCCGTGGCACGGGTCTGCTCCCGGGAGGTGCCCATCCCCTACGCCGCCCACCTGGAGCGCGCGGCCCTGCCCCAGGCCGAGGGCATCGTTGCGGCGGCCCGGGCCCTGCTCCCCCATCCCGCCTGAGGCGCCCATGGTCGAGTTCCGCATGCCCAAGCTCGGCGCGGACATGGACCGCGGCAAGGTCGTGGCCTGGCGCAAGGGGCCCGGAGATGCGGTGGCCAAGGGCGAGATCGTCGCCGAGGTGGAGACGGACAAGGCGGACCTGGAGGTGGAGTCCTTCACTGCAGGCACTTTGGAGCGGATCCTCGTGGAGCCCGGCACCTGGGTGCCCATCGGCACGCCGCTGGCGATCATCCGCGCGCCGGGCGAGGCTCCGGGCGAGGCGCCAGGACCCGCGCCCGCTCCGCCAGCGGAACCCACGCAGGTCGCGGCTCCTCCTTCGGCGCCCGCGACCGCTGCGGCCCCGTCGCTTCCGTCGGCCTCACCCTGCTCGCCCGCGGCCCGCAAGCGCGCGGAGGAGCTCGGCGTGGACCTGGCCCAGGTGAAGGGCACCGGGCCCGGCGGCCGCATCACGATCCCTGACGTGGAGGCCGCCCGGGGGCAGGCGCCGGAGGATCCCCAAGTCCGCCTGCGGCGGGCGATCGCCGCGGCCATGAGTCGCAGCAAGCGGGAGATCCCCCACTACTACCTCTCCCAAACCCTCGACCTGGGCCCGGCGACGGACTGGCTCGCGGCGGCCAACGGCGCCCGCGGCGTGGACTCCCGCCTGCTCCTGGGCACGCTGCTGGTGAAGGCGGCGGCCCTCGCCCTCAAGGAGGTCCCGGAGCTGAACGGCTTCTGGACGGACGGCACCTTCCAGCCCAGCGCCGCCATCCACCTCGGCATCGCCATATCCCTGCGGGGTGGCGGCCTCCTGGCGCCGGCGATCCTGGACACGGACCGCCTTCCCCTGGACGAGCTGAATGCGCGCCTGGCGGACCTGGTGCGCCGAGCCCGGGCCGGCGGCCTCCGGGCGCTGGAGATGGCCTCGGCGACGGCGACGGTGACGAGCCTCGGCGACCGGGGCGTGGAGGCGGTCTTCGGCGTCATCCAGCCGCCCCAGGTGGCGCTGATCGGGTTCGGCACGCCGCGGACAGGGCCCTGGGTCCTGGGGGACCGGGTGGTGCCCCGGCCGGTGGTGACCGCGACTCTCTCCGCTGACCACCGCGCCAGCGACGGCCACCGCGGCGGCCTCCTGCTGGAGGCGATGGAACGTCTGCTGGCCTCGCCGGAGCGCCTGTGAGCGCCGTCACCGACCGCGGCGGGATCCGCGTGGCCGTGCTCCGGGAGCTGAAGCGCCTCGCGCCCGAAGCGGATCTCGCGAGCCTGGCCCCCGACGCGCTGCTCCGCCGGACCCTGGACCTGGACAGCGTGGACTTCCTCAACCTGATCCTCGCCCTTCACCGCGCCACGGGCGTCGAGGTGCCGGAGCAGGACTATCCCGCCCTCGCCACCGTGGACGGCTGCGTCGCCTACTTCGCCAGCCGCCTCGGACTCTGAGAGGCCATGTCCGGGACCCGGCCTCACATCCAGCACCTCACGTCGGAGGAGGCACTGCGAAGCCTGGGGAGCGGCCCGGAGGGGCTTCCGGAGGCGGAGGCGGCGCGGCGCCTTCGAGAGTTCGGGCCCAACGCGCTCGAGCGGCTGGAGCGGGAGCCGGCGCTCCGGCAGCTGCTCCGCCAGTTCATCCACTTCTTCGCGCTCCTCCTCTGGGTGGCGGCGGGCCTGGCCTTCGCCGCAGGGTGGCGGCAGCCGGGGTCGGGCATGGGCAGCCTCGGCTTCGCGATCGTGGGCGTGATCCTCGTGAACGGGCTCTTCTCCTTCTGGCAGGCGCACAAGGCCGAGGCGGCGCTGGAGGCACTGAAGCGGCTCCTGCCCCAGCAGGTGCGCGTGGCGCGGCCGGGGCGGGTGGTCCTTCTCCCGGCCTGGGAGGTGGTGCCGGGCGACGTGCTTCTCCTGGGCGAGGGGGACGCGGTGCCCGCGGACTGCAGGCTCCTGGAGGCCGAAGGGATCCGGGTGGACACCGCCACGGTGACCGGGGAGTCCGTGCCCAAGACCCTGGACGCGGATCCCAGTGACGAGGAATCCGTCCTGGCCGCCCGCAACCTCCTCCTGGCGGGAACGGGCGTGGTGTCCGGGCAGGGGCGGGCGGTGGTCTACGCCACCGGCATGCGCACCGAGTTCGGCGCCATCGCACGGATGACCCAGCAGGTCGAGAAGGGCCTCTCACCCCTCCAGGCGCACGTGGCGAGGCTCAGCCGCTGGATCGGAGCCCTCTCCCTGGGGATCGGCCTGGTCTTCTTCCTCCTGGGCCACCGCATGGGCATTCCGCCCATGGCCAACCTGATGTTCACCATCGGCGTGATCGTCGCGAACGTACCCGAGGGCCTGCTCCCGACGGTGACCCTCGCCCTGGCCATGGGCGCCCAGCGCCTCGCCCGCAAGCAGGCGCTTGTGCGCCACCTCCCTGCGGTGGAGGCCCTGGGCTCCGCGACGGTCATCTGCACGGACAAGACCGGGACCCTCACGGAGAACCGCATGGAAGTCCGGCGACTCTTCGTCGCAGGGCGGGAAGCCGGGCATGAGGCCGTCCCCGCGGCGGTCGGGAGCCTGCCCTCCCGCGCCGCGGAGCGGCTCATGGAGGGGATGGCCCTCTGCCACGGTCTGCGGCGCGTGGAGGGCGCCTGGCGCGGGGACCCGATGGAGCAGGCCCTGGTGGCGTTCGCCGAGGGCCTCAGCCCTCAGGCCCCTGGGACGCCCGCCATCCAGGAGCTGGCCTTCGACGCGGACCGGCGGCGGATGTCGACGCTCCATCGCACCCCGGACGGCCTGCGGCTCCACACCAAGGGCGCGCCTGAGACCTTGCTGGAGCTCGCCACCGCCGTGCTCGCCGCGGAAGGCCCGGCGCCCCTCACCGACGCCCTCCGCCGTCAGCTCCAAGAATCCCAGGCCCGCATGGCCGACGCTGGACTCCGGGTCCTGGCCTTTGCCACCCGCGATCTGGCTGAGGAAGGCGATGCCGGGGACCTCGAGCGGGAGCTCGTGATCACGGGCCTCGTGGGGCTGGAGGATCCCCCGCGGGCCGAGGTCGCCGAGGCCATGGCCATCTGCCATCGCGCGGGCATCAAGGTGATCATGATCACCGGCGACCACCCGCGCACGGCCCTCGCCATCGGTCGGGAGACGGGCCTGCTGCGGGGTCCATCACCCGTCGTGGTGACCGGCGAGGAGCTGCGCCGGCTCTCGGACACCCAGCTCCAGCTGCGGCTGGAGGCGCCGGAGATCCTCTTCGCCCGCATGGGAGCGGAGCAGAAGCTGCGCATCGTGCAGGCCCTGAAGCGCAAGGGCCACCTCGTCGCTGTCACCGGGGACGGGGTGAACGACGCGCCGGCGCTGCGGGAGGCGGACATCGGCATCGCCATGGGCCGGAGCGGCACCGAGGTGGCGAAGGAGGCCGCGGACATGGTGCTCCTGGACGACCACTTCGCCACCCTCGTGCGGGCCATCGAGGAGGGCCGCGCCGTCTTCGACAACGTTCGGAAATTCCTCACCTACCACATGTCCTCGAACGTGGCAGAGCTGGCCCCCTACCTGGCCTGGGCGCTGCTGAGGGTGCCTCTTGGCCTCACGGTGATCCAGATCCTGATGGTGGATCTCGGCACGGACATGGTGCCCGCCCTGGGGCTGGGCGCGGAGCCGCCGGAGCCCGGCGCCATGGACCGTCCGCCGAGGAGGCCCTCCGAGCCGATCCTGACCTCTGGACTCGTGATCCGCACCTACCTCTGGCTCGGAGCCGTGGAGGCCGCGGCGGGCCTGAGCGGATTCTTCTTTGTCCTGGGCCGGGGCGGCTGGCGCCTGGGGCAAGCCCTCGGCGGGGAAGCGGTGCTCTACCGGCAGGCGACGGCCGCCTGCCTGGCGGGGATCATCCTGACGCAGATGATGAACGTCTTCGTCTGCCGGCATCCCCGGGCCTCGGCCTTCGCCTTCCCCTGGCTCGGCAACCGTCTGTTGCTGGCCGGGGTCGCGCTGGAGGCCCTGCTCCTGATGGCCTTCACCTACCTGCCGCCGGTGAACCGGATCCTCGGGACGGCCGCCTTCCCCGCGGAGACCTGGCTCGTCCTGCTGCCCTTCCCCCTCGCGCTGCTGCTGCTGGAGGAGGGCCGCAAGGTCCTGCTCCGCCGCCGCGGCTGGCAGGGAGGAGTCAGCGGGACCGCTCGGTCCAGGCCATGAGCTCGAGCCAGCCCAGGAAGGCCAGGGCCGCGGCTAGCCCCCAGGCGGCGTCACCGGCCCCGGGCGGCGCCAGCTCCAGGAGCCGCTGGAGCGGCGCCCAGGCCATGGCCGCCGCCAGGAAGAGGGCCACCGCCAGGCCGGTCCAGGCGACGCGGGGATTCGGCGCCGCCAGGGCCGCCAATGGCCCGCGCCCGGCGCGGCGGTAAGCCAGGATCTGGAGGAAGGAGCCGAGCACCAGCGGCAGCAGGAT
>DASTWQ010000197.1:0-6782 GCA_035758545.1 Holophagaceae bacterium
AGAGTGGCCTGTCGCAATGAAGGCAGGAGCAAGACCTCCTCCGAGGAGGATCGCCCACGGCCAGATCCCTGTGGTCCGCAGCAGATCCAATCCCACCTTTTTGAATGCCCACAGAAGGCCCCAGATGAGTGCCAAGGGGGCAAGTGCCAGGGCGATGTATATGGCAAAGAGCATCAAGAAGGATGAGAACTCATCCATGCAGAGATTCCTCCTCCTGGAGGCCGGCGCTCCCGTTGATTGGCACGTTCTTCATCCGGTTCCAAAGCAAAGCGTGGGGGGGGAGGTTGAACCCCTCACCGCCCCTCCCCCTTCTGCATGAGCTCGGCCATGGACTGGAGAAAGGCGGTGTCGCCGTCCTGGAACTCGGCGCCGAAGAGGATGTGGCCCTCCCGGAGGCTCTCGCCGGGGAGGGTGGCGTAGGCGAGGCAGGCCCGCTCCGGGGGCGGGGGCAGCTGGGGGTCGTCGAAGGCCAGGGCCTCCAGGGCCTCGCCGGGCTCGAAGAGGAAGGCGAAGCGGTCCTCCACCCAGGCGCCGAAGCCGCCGGGGCTCACGGAGGCCACCTCCACCTCCACCTCCTGGCCCCGCACGAGGAGCCGGGCCCGCAGGGGCCGCGGGGGCACGAGGCGGGGGCTGCGCCGCTGGTCCGTTCCGGGCATGGGAAGTCCGAGAGAGACCCGCAGGCTAGCGCCGTCGGGGGAGGGAACACAAGCCAAGGGCACCTGCCCGAGGAGGCTGAACCACGGAGGCGCAGAGACCCGGAGACGCCTTCTCTGTGTCTCCCGGTCTCCGTGGTTCAACCCATCCAACCGGAGGCAGATCCTACTTCTTCGGCACGACCACGATCGCCGCCTCGGGGGCGGGGCAGCCGAAGGTGCAGAGGCCGCAGCCGGTGCAGCGGTCCTCCAGGACCTCGGGGTGGTCGGGACCGGATTCGGCCTTCACCATGCGGATCGCCTCGCCGGGATAGGGGCAGCGGTCCACGCAGACGGTGCAGGGGACCGGTTCGCGGTCCTCGCCGGCGTAGGTCAGGCAGAGCGTCTCCTTCACCGTGGCGAGGCCGATGCGCACGGCGGCGGGGCCCTCCAGCGCGGTGCCGTCCGGGAGCGCGAGCTTGGGCCACACCAGGGCGCCCTCGGGGCAGGCGGTGACGCAGGGCAGCTCGGAGCAGAGGAAGCAGGCCATGCGCCGCGGCTCCAGCACCGGCGCGTTCAGGCCCAGGCCCGCCGAGGGCCCGGCCTTGACGAGGGAGTCCTGGGGGCAGGCCTCGATGCACTTGTCGCAGCGGGTGCAGGCGGTGAGGAAGGCGAACTCATCCAGGGCGCCCGGCGGCCGGAGCTGCTTGGGGCTCACCTTGGTGACGGCCTCCTCCACCTGCTCCGCGAGGAAGCCGCCGAGCAGGGTCCCCAAGGACTTGAAGAAGTCCCCGCGGCCCTGGGGTTCCTCGAACTTCTTCGGCATCCGGGGGTCAGCTCATCAGGCCGAAGGCCCGCATCACCGGGCGCAGCACGCCCCAGAGGATGGGATCGAAGCCCAGGGTGAGCGTGGCGCCGCGGCCGTCCTCGTCCACCTGGAGGTGGGCGAGCAGGTTGGCGCTGACGGCCACGTCGCGGCTGGAGGGCGGCGCCGCCACCCAGGCCACGCCCTCGGGGGCGTCGAGCGGCTGGAGGCCCTCGCCCGCCAGGTGCAGCACCAGCAGATCGCCGTGGAAGACCGGGACCCGGACCTCGATGAGTCGGCCCTTGGGCAGCTGGGGAACGAGCTCGAAGGCGGCGCGGTAGCCCAGGGCCGCGGTGTCCGGCTCCTCGCCCTGGAGCACCGCCGTCGTCTGGGCGTGGAGGCCCATGAGGCCGGCGTCGCCCAGGTGGGCCACGGCCCGCAGGTGGGTGCCGCGCACGGATCCGAGGCCGCCGACGAGCTTCGGCAGCAGGGCCAGCACCTGCTCCACGGCGGGACGGAGCTTCATCCGCCGCTCGTTCGCTGGCCAGGCACCGAAGGGCAGCGTCTCGCCCTCGGCGCCCTCGGGCCGGGCATCGAGGATGCGGCCGGGGAAGCCCTCCAGCAGGCCCTCCGGCGGCGTGTCCGTGAGGATGACGGCGTCCATGCCCTGGAGCAGGGCCGGATCCGGCGCGAAGAGGACGAGGTCCGCCTCCTCCTCATCCTTGGTGAGGGCGGCGGTGGCCAGGGGCAGCACGGAGGCGTGGCGCTCCAGGGCCCCCGCGAGTTCGCGGCCCAGGAGACCCTGGGCGCCGAGGACGGCGAGCTTGAGCATGGATTCCCCTTACACGCGCACCGCGGCTTCATCCGCGGGCTGATGATCCTTCAGGGCCGCGGCCACGGGGCCGGTGAGGAAGTCGGCCACCTGGTCCGCGGCGCGGCCGGTGAAGCGCCGCATGTCGAGCACGCCCGCGAGCTCAGCTTCGGTCATGGCCCAGGCGGGATCGGCGGCGAGGAGTGAGAGCAGCTCGTTCCCCTTCCCTTCCCGCTTGATGCGCCGGCCCGCCTCCAGGGCCGCGACGCGGAAGCGCTCGTGGAGCTCCTGGCGGTCGCCGCCGCGCTTGACGGCCTCCATGAGGAGCACCTCCGCGGCCATGAAGGGCAGCTCGCCCATGAGCCGCGCCTCGATCATCTTCTCGTTCACCACGAGGCCCGTGGCCACGTTGCGGAAGAGGACGAGGATGGCGTCCACCGCGAGGAGGCCCTGGCTGATGGTGAGGCGCCGGTGGGCGCTGTCGTCCAGGGTGCGCTCCATCCACTGGGTGGCGCTGGTCTGGTAGCTGCTCGGCATGAGGCCGAGCACGAAGCGGGCGAGGCTGTTGATGCGCTCGCTGCGCATGGGGTTGCGCTTGTAGGGCATGGCGGAGGAGCCGATCTGCTTGGTCTCGAAGGGCTCCTCGACCTCCTTGAGGTGCTGCAGCAGGCGCAGGTCGCAGGCGAACTTGCTGGCGCTGGCGGCGAGGCCGCAGAGGATCTGGCCGATGCGGTCCTCCAGCTTGCGGGTGGCCGTCTGGCCGCTGACGGGGATGGCGTCGAAGCCGACCTTGGCGCAGAAGCGCCGCTCCAGCTCGGCCACCTTGGCGCCGTCGCCCTCGAAGAGCTCCAGGAAGCTGGCCTGGGTGCCGGTGGTGCCCTTGAGGCCGCGGACGGGGGTGGTGCGGATGATGTGGTCCAGGTCCTCCAGGTCCAGGAGCAGGTCCTGGATCCAGAGGGTGGCCCGCTTGCCCACGGTGGTGGGCTGGGCGGGCTGGAAGTGGGTGAAGCCGAGGGTGGGCTGGTCCTTCCACTGGGCGGCGAAGGCCGCCAGGGCGGCGATCACGTCCTGCAGGCGCCGGCGCAGGAGCTGGAGGGCCTCCTGGCAGATGAGCAGGTCGCCGTTGTCGGTGACGAAGCAGCTGGTGGCGCCCAGGTGGAGGATGGGCCGGGCGGTCGGGGCCTGGTCCCCCCAGGCGTGGATGGCGGCCATGACGTCGTGGCGCAGGGCGGCCTCGTGCTGGGCGATGGCGTCCAGGTCCACGGCGTCCTGGGTGGCCCGCAGCTCGGCGATCTGGGCCTCGGTGACCGGCAGGCCCAGCTCCCGCTCGCTCTCGGCGAGGGCGATCCAGAGCCGGCGCCAGACCCGCTGGCGGTAGAGGGGGCTGAGGAGGCGCACCATGGCCTTGCTGGCGTAGCGGCTGGCCAGGGGATGCTCGAAGCGCTCCAGCTCCGGTCCGTCGTGGGGCGGCAGGAAATCCGTCATCCCTCCAGTCTGACAGGCTCCCGGCCCGGCTCTAGCCTCGGGGCAGCTGGGCCGTGGGCTCCGTGCCCTCGATGGGACGCGGGCCCGCGAAGCCCTCCGCGGGGATGGGCGGCCAGCCTGGGGCAGGTCCGGGCGGCAGGGCCTCCAGGGCCTCCGCCAGGGCCGCGGCCCAG
The DNA here is from genome assembly GCA_035758545.1 of Holophagaceae bacterium. Classification (GTDB taxonomy): domain Bacteria; phylum Acidobacteriota; class Holophagae; order Holophagales; family Holophagaceae; genus JAFDVN01. The sequence goes on from DASTWQ010000197.1 coordinate 3,907, forward strand.
GCCTCCAGGTCCCCGGGCCGGGCGGCGGGATCCAGGGCGAGGCCCTGCTCCACCCGTTCCGCCACCGCCGTGCCCACGGGCACCACCTCGGCCAGGGGCGTGTGCTGGCCCCGGGCGATGGCGGAGAAGACCTCCATGGCGAACTCGGTGCGGATGAGCCGCCGCCCCGAGATCGCCTCGTAGGCCAGGGCCGCGAGGGCGTAGAGGTCGCTGCGGCCGTCCAGGGCCTGGCCCCGCACCTGCTCGGGGCTCATGTACTGGGGCGTGCCCACCACCATGCCCGTGCGGGTGACGCCGCCGGTGGCGTCCAGGGCCTTGGCGAGGCCGAAGTCCAGGAGCTTGGCCTGGAAGCCCTCGCCCGCGGGCACGAGGAAGACGTTGTCGGGCTTGAGGTCCCGGTGGACGATGCCCGCCCGGTGCGCCGCGACCAGGGCGGCGGCGGTCTGCCGCAGGAGCGAGGCCACCTGCCGGGGAGACCCGGCGCCGTGGCGCTCCAGCAGGGCGCCCAGCGGCGCGCCGTGGAGCCGCTCCATGACCAGGTAGGCGTGGCCGTCCTCCAGCTCGCCGGAGTCGAAGATGGCGATGATGCCGGGGTGGGCCAGGGCCGCGAGCATCCGCGCCTCCTGCTGGAACCGCGCCTGCACGGCGGAGGCGGCGTAGACCTCGGGCTTGAGGAGCTTCACCGCCACCTCGCGGCCCAGGCGCTCGTCCACGGCGCCGAAGACCAGGCCCATGCCCCCCTCCCCCAGCAGCCGCTCGAGGCGGTAGCGGCCCGCCAGCACCAGGGGTAGGAGCCGGGGCAGCTCCAGGGCAGCGCCGTCCTCGGGGCAGTGGGTGACGGCATCGGGGTAGCAGCGGCGGCAGACCGGGCAGAGGTGCAGCAGGGCGATGCCCTTGGCCTGGAGGCTGGCCTTGGCCTCCGCCTGGCGGGCCCGGGCGGCCTGGAGGGTCTGCTTGGTGCGGTGCAGCTCCAGAACCGCGCCCATCTGGGCGGCGAAGGCGTCCACCAGCTGGCGTTCCAGGGCGCCCAGGGGCGGCGCGCCCTTCACGACGACGCCCCCCAGCAGCTCGCCGGCGCTGCCGCGCACCGGCAGCACCTGGCGGCGGCGGTCCTCCGCCACGGGCCGGTCCTCCTGGCGCCGCTCGGGCCCGGACCAGGCCCGGCCGGTGCCGCCGGCCTGGAGCTCCTCCAGGCTCGGCGCCCGCACGCCGCTCTCCGCCAGGGCCCGGAGGCCCTCCTCCTGGACCATGAAGAGGCCCACCTCCTCGGCGCTGAGGGCGTCCGCCACCTCCCGGCCGATGGCCTTGGCCCAGCCCATGAGGTCGTGCTGGGCGAGGCCGCCCCGCTCCAGCAGGCCGGCGATGCGGCGGTTCTGGGCCTCGATGTGCTGCTTCTGGCCCTCCACCTCCGAGGTGCGTTCGGCGACGAGGGCCTCCAGCTCCTCCGTGCGCCGGCGCAGGGTCGCCAGGCGCAGGCGCACCAGCAGCGTGATCAGGGCGAGGCCCGCGAGGCCGTAGGCGCCGTAGGCCCAGGGCGAGGCCCAGGGCGGCGGCGGCAGGGTGAAGGTGCGCTCCCGGGCCGGCGTCTCCCGGCCGTCCGGCAGGCGGGCCTCCACCCGGAAAGTGTAGGTCCCCGGCGCCAGCCCCGGGAACTCACGGCTGGCCTCGGCGGTCCAGGGGGTCGGCGCCTCCTCCAGGCCCACCAGCTGGGTGCGGTAGCGGACCTGGTCGGCCTTGGCGAGGGTCTCCAGCCGGTAGGTGAAGCGCTGGGACCGGTCCCGCCAGCCCAGGCGGGCGCCCTCCGGCCAGGGAGCGGTCAACTCCAGGGGAGGCACGGGGCCGGGCGGCAGCTCCCGGGCGGGATCGAACATGGCCACGCCTGCGGCGTTGCCCGCCCAGATCCGGCCCTCGGCATCCACCGTGGAGGCGCCGCCGTTGAACTCGGGGCCCGGCAGGCCGTCCGCGACGCCGAAGGTCTCGATGCGGAGCTCCGCGCCAGGGAAGCTGAGCCGCGCCACGCCCTGGTTGGTGAAGGCGTAGAGGCGTCCCGCCCGGTCCTGCCGCAGCTGGTAGACGGTGTCGTTGGGCAGGGCCGGCTCGCTGGCGGTGGAGAGGATCCGCCAGGCCGGCGCCGCCGACAGCGGGGCCAGCAGGAGGCCGCCGCCCTCGGTGCCCGCGCAGAGCCAGGGCCGGCCCTCGCGGCGGATCTCCGCGAGGCTCATCACCGTGAGGTTGGGGAGTCCGTCCGCCAGGCCGAAGGTGCGGACGCCCTCGGGGCCGATGCGCACCAGGCCGCCCCGTTCGGTGCCCACCCAGAGGGCGCCGTCGGAGGTGCGCAGGACCGCGTGCAGGGCCGCGGGCAGACCCAGGGTGCGGGTCCAGGTACGGCCATCCCAGCACCAGAGCCCGTGGTCGCCGGTGACCGCCCAGAGGCAGGACCGGCCCTCGTGGTCGGGCATCGCCGTGAGGCAGCGGAGGTTCGCGCGGGCCAGGTCCGGCGGCGTGGAGACCCGCTCGAAGCGGCGGCCGTCGCGGCTGCGCAGAAGGCCCCCGCTCCGGTCCCCGGCATAGAGGGCACCCTCCCATTCGAGGATGGCGAAGGATCCCGCGCCGCCCGGCAGCGGCACGGCCTGGGCCCGTCCTCCCTGGAAGCGGTAGAGGGCGCTGCGGGTGCCGAACCAGGCGGACCCAGCCAGGGCCGGGGCCGTCGGCACACAGAGGCCGTAGACGCTCGCATCCGCCAGCCCCTGCCCCGGCCCCGCCTGCAGCCAGCCACCGAAACCCAGGCGCACGAGGCCGCCATCGGTGCCGATCCAGAGGGCCCGGGCGGGCGCGCCCTCTGGCTGGAGGCTCCACACCGAGGCGCTGGGCAGGCC
>DASTWQ010000006.1:0-13965 GCA_035758545.1 Holophagaceae bacterium
CACCGGGTCAACCTGGATCCGGGTCTCAGTTGGGGCCCTGCACCAACTGAGGGGTACCCGGACCAGGTTGATGCCAGCAGGCGGCTCGCTGGTTCGAGTCCTCAACCTGATGTCGGGTCTCAGTTGGCGCATGGCGCCAACTGTGGGGTACCCGACTCAGGTTGACGCCAGCAGCCGCCACAAAAAAAGTGGTGCACCCAGCTGGACTCGAACCAGCGACCGCGAGCTTAGAAGGCTCGTGCTCTATCCACCTGAGCTATGGGTGCCCGGTTCCATTCTAGGGGTGAATCCCCGGCCGCTTCCGGGCCCGGGCGGGGGCGGATCCGCCGGGGTCAGGGGCGAGGCCCCGCGCGGAGGGGCGCCTCCCGGGCAAGACTGGGGGGACCTTCCCTTCGAGGCGGCCATGGAGAACCTGTTCGACCCTGCGGACCTGGCGCGGCTGCTCCGGCGCATCCAGGCCCTGGGCCCGGACAGCCCGCGCCGCTGGGGCTCCATGGACGCAGCCCAGGCGGTGGCCCATTGCGCGGATGCCCTGGAGATGGCCCTCGGCGACCGGCGACCTCCCCGGGCGCTCCTGGGACGGCTCATCGGCCGCTGGATCAAGCCCCTCGCGCTCCGGCCCGGGGAGCCCATGCGCCGGAACTCGCCGACCTCCCGGGAGCTGGTGGTCACCGAGGCGCGCGACCTGGAGGACGAGCGGGCCCGGCTCCTGGAGCGGCTCGGGCGGATCGAGGCGCGGGGCCCGGCGGGCTGCTCGGACCATCCCCATCCCTTCTTCGGCCCCCTCACGGGCGAGGAGTGGGGTGTGCTGATGCACAAGCATCTGGACCATCACCTGCGGCAGTTCGGGGTGTGAGGCCGGATCCTCGGGATCGGACTTGCGTTGGGATCTCTCCTTGCGGCCAAACGGCTCCCGCTTCATCCGCTCCGACAGCGCCGGTGCGCTGTCGGAGCGGCGCGCTCGCCGGGCCGCTGCGGCTCGCGAGCTCGAATCTCGCCGCGGCAGGTCCGGGCGAGATCCAGGTGGTCGGGGCGGCGAGATTCGAACTCGCGACCCTCTGCTCCCAAAGCAGATGCGCTACCAGGCTGCGCCACGCCCCGACGGAAGGGGGAGTATAGCGCGGGCTACTTGCCGCCCAGGGCGACGCTGCGGAGGTTCAGGCCGGCGTGCTGGAGGTCCATGATCTGGCCCGCCAGTTTGACGAGGAGGCCGGTCTCCAGCTCCTCCCGGCCCTTCTTGGTGGCGCCGGCGGGGGGCACGGTGAGGAGGCTGGTGGGCTGGAGGGATTTGGACCAGGCGAGGCTGAGGTCGAAGCCGATCTTCTTGCCGCCGCTGGCGAGCTCACCGGCGAGGGAGGACATCAGGCCGTCGGCGCCGTAGCCCACCCGGATCCAGCCGGGCCCGTCGAAACCCCGGGAGGCGTTGGCGATGGAGACCGCCTGCAGCTTGCCGCCGGCGTACTCGAAGTCCATGCGGGTCTGGATGCCCTGCTCGTCGTTGCGGAAGGCCAGGCGCCTGGGCTGGCGGGTGGCCTTGTCCACCCACACGTCCAGGTGCCCCCGCTTCCAGAAGCCCAGGGAGTCGTCGAGCTTCTGCTCCCGCTTGCGGGGATCCCAGGGCCGGGTGGGGGCGTCGAAGACCAGGTGGTCCAGGCCGTCCTCCTGGCCCGCGAAGCTGGCCCGGAAGGTCGGCGCGTCCACGTAGACCGCCTGGATCTCGTTCAGGGTCTGGCGGAACCAGGCCAGGAAGGTCAGGGGCGCGTCGCTCGGGGGGGCGTCGATGCGGGTGGTGTAGGCGTTCTGCTCCTTGCTGTAGATGAAGCCCCGGTCGCCCCGGCGCACCGCCAGCAGGTTGCCGAAGTCGCCGGTGAGGCGGGTGCGGTAGTCGCCGGTGGCGAAGTAGGTGGAATCCACCTGCACCGCCGCCTTGGCGCCCTTGCTGTTGGCCTGCACGGCGCCCCGGGTCACGTCCCCGACCTTCTGGTCCACGGCGGCGCCGGAGAGGGTGATGGCCAGGGAGCCCTTCAGCTGGACCGCCCGGACCCCCTGGTAGGGCTGGCCGAACCAGCCGTCGTTGACGGCGTCGAGGGTCTGGACGAAGGCCTTCCGGGCGGCCTCGGCGGAGGGCACCGGCTGGGTGCCGGGGGCCGCGGCGAGGGCCGGCAGGGTCAGGGTCAGGGCGAGCAGCTTCATCAGGGGGTCTCGTCTCGGGAGGGCCGCGGGCAGGGCGCCGGAGCGGACGTCAGGGATGCGGACAGCGATGCTTCCGGCGCCTTCAGCGATGCGGCGCCGGGGGCTTGGGTTCCGCCCCCCGCTCCCGGAAGCAGTCGCGGCAGAGGGCGGCCTTGGGATCGTCCGGCGTGAAGGGCAGGTACTCCGCCTTCCCGCATTGGGCGCAGGAGATGAGGGCCATGACCCGGGCGCTGGTGCCCTTGCGCTTGTAGGCCACCTCCCGCCGGTAGCAGTCGGGGCAAAGGAAGAACTTCTTCCCCGGATCCAGGCGGAAGGGCAGGCCGCAGCGGGCGCAGACCTTGTCCCGGACGGCGTTGGCCGAAGGGGGGGCGGCGGGCTGCCGCTTCTGCAGGCGGATGCCCGCGGGGGAGGCCGGCGCCTCGGCGGCCCGGGCCTCGGTGCCTGGCGCGGCCGGATCATCGGAGAAGGGGGTGGGTCCCTGGCTCATCGTCATTATGGTTCCGCTGGAAATCCGCCCTGCGCGGAAGGGCCAGTCTACCCCGGAAGTCCAGCCCGGTCTTCCGGGGCTTGGCCGGGCGGGGGCGGCCTGAGGCATCCTGGTCTCCATGGATGCGGCGAGCGAGCTCCTGGTGCCCCTGAGGGCCGGCGACCCCCGGGCTCTGGCCCGGGCCATCTCCTGGGTGGAGAACGGGCGTCCCGAGGCCCGGCCCCTCATGGCCGCCCTCTGGCCCGGCCTGGGCCGGGCAGAGGTCATCGGCCTCACCGGCGCGCCGGGGGCCGGCAAATCCACCCTGACGGACCGCCTGGCCCGGGAGCTGCGGAAGGAAGGACGGAAGGTCGGCATCCTGGCCGTGGATCCCACCAGCCCCTACACCGGCGGCGCCATCCTGGGGGACCGCATCCGCATGACCCGGGCCTCCGAGGACGACGGGATCTTCATCCGCAGCATGGCCACGCGCGGCGCCCTGGGCGGCCTCGCCCGGGCCACCCAGGACGCCATCGACCTGCTGGACGCCGCCGGCTTCGACACGATCCTCCTGGAGACCGTGGGCGTGGGCCAGGACGAGGTGGATGTGGTCGCCTGCGTCCAGACCTGCTGCGTGGTGCTCGTGCCGGGGCTCGGCGACGGCGTCCAGGCCATCAAGGCGGGGATCATGGAGGTGGCGGACCTCTTCGTCCTCAACAAGGCGGACCGGGATGGCGCCGACCAGGTGGAGCAGGAGATCGAGGGCCTGAAGAGCCTCGGCCCCGTGGGCCTGGACCCGGGCTGGGACCCGCCGGTGGCGCGCACCGTCGCGTCGACCGGCGAGGGCGTGCCGGAGCTGCTGGCGGCCATCCGCGCCCACGGCGCCTGGCTGCGCCAGGGCGACGGCCTGCGCCGCAAGGCCGAGGCCCGGGCGCGGCTGCGGCTGGAGGCCCTGCTGGCGGAGGAGGCCGTCCGCCGCGCCAAGGCCCGGGCCGGCGCCGCCAAGCTCGAGGCCCTCGTCGCCGACATCGCCGCGCGGAAGCTGGATCCCTACGCCGCCGTGGACGAGGTGCTGAGCGCCGGATCCTGAGGCCGCGGGCGTCCCTCTGGACCTCACCCCTCGCCCCTCGCCCCTCACCTCCTGGCCCCGCCCTTCATTTGTGGTATGGCCCGCCTTTCAGGATGGTGAAGGCCCGGTAGAGCTGCTCCAGGAACATCACCCGGCTCAGCTCGTGGGGGAAGGTCATGGGGCTCAGGGAGAGCTTGTCGGGCACCTCGGCCTTGAGGGCGGGGTCGAAGCCGTGGCTGCTGCCCAGGGCGAAGGCCAGGCGCTCCCCCCGGTCCAGGCGCTCCCCCAGCCAGGCGGCGAAGGCCTCGCTGGTGAAGGTCCGGCCGGCGGGATCCAGGAGCACCGCCCGCCCCGCCGCCTTCAGCCGGGGGCGCAGGCGGTCCGCCTCCTCCCGCAGCTGTTTCAGGGCATCTCCTTTGCCTTCTTGCAGTTCGACCACTTCCATCCGGGCATGGGCCCGGAGCATGCTGAGGTAGTGGGCCTCCAGCGCGCGGCAGGGCTCAAGCCGAAGCCGCCCGAAGGCGATGAGTTCCACTGGGTACATCGGTTTTCCCCCGCCCGGTTTTTTCGTTGGCTTCCCGGCCTGAAGGTTCCATCATCCTCCTAACCGTGCCTGTCACGGAGGTGTCATGACCCGACTGAAGTCCCCTTACCTCCTCGCCCCTGTCGGAGCCGTCCTGCTCCTGGGGGGCCTGGGCTGCCAAAGCAGCAAGCAGACCCTGGAGGCGCCCCTGGCGGCCCAGACGCCCCAGGACATCCTCCTGCACCTGCGCTACCTGGCCGCCAGCAAGGACTACAAGCACATCATCCTGATGGCGCCCGTGTCCGCGGACGTGGTGTTCCCCTCCGCCTGGTGGTTCCACAATCAGGCCGCAGGCCTGGGGCTCCAGCTCACCCCCCAGGAGATGCAGGACCTGGGCGTGACGGACCTGAAGGACAAGCTGGACAACCTGCCCCGCATCCCGGTCCCCGGCTACGACATCCAGGACGCCCGCAAGGCCTTCTACGCCGGCATCTACCGGCTCGTGAAGGGCTTCAGCGTGGACGAGTGGAACAAGATGTACGTGATCGGCGTGGCCCCGAACCCCAACTCCCCCAACATCGTGGACGTGACCCTGGGCTTCGACAGCCAGCCCAAGCTCGTCGTGAGCTGCGTGAAGACGCCCGAAGGTGCCTACGGGGTCGCCAACATCCAGTACAAGGTGGGCCTGGTCCACAAGAAGTAGGCCTCCAGCCGCTCCGCGCCTCCGGAATCACGCGTTGGGGCCCTCCGGGGCCCCTTGCTATGCTGACCCTCCCTGACCCGAGGTCGGGAGCGAGGACGGCATGACCGAGCACATCAACCTGTTCGAGAACGTGAACCGCCAGTTCGACGAGGCGGCCGACATCCTGGGCATGGCGCCCGAGGTGCGGGATGTGCTCAAGACCCCCTACCGGGAAGTGGCGGTGGCCCTCCCGATCCGCATGGACGACGGCACCCTCAAGGTCTTCCATGGGTACCGGGTGCAGCACAACGGCGTCCGCGGCCCCCAGAAGGGCGGCATCCGGTTCCATCCCGAGGTGGACCTTGATGACGTGCGGGCCCTGGCCTCCCTCATGACCTGGAAGACCGCCGTGGTGAACATCCCCTTCGGCGGCGCCAAGGGCGGCATCCAGTGCGACCCCTCCAAGATGAGCCTCCACGAGCTGGAGAGCCTCACCCGCCGCTACACCGCCAAGATCTCCATGGTGCTCGGCCCCACCCGGGACATCCCCGCGCCGGACGTGAACACCAACGCCCAGACCATGGCCTGGGTGATGGACGAGTACGGCCGCAAGGCCGGATATCAGCCCGCCTGCGTCACCGGCAAGCCCATCGAGCTGGGCGGCAGCCAGGGCCGCGAGGCCGCCACGGGCAAGGGCGTGGCCATCATCACCCGGGAGGCCTGCGGCGCCCTGGGCCTGGACCTGAAAGGCGCCCGCGTCGTGCTGCAGGGCTTCGGCAACGTCGGGTCCTTCACCGCGAAGTTCCTGGACGAGATGGGCGCGAAGATCGTCGCCGTGGCGGACCACGCCGGCGGCGTGCGGAACGCGGCGGGCCTCGATGTGAAGGCCCTCGCGGCCCACGTGAAGGCAAACAAGGGCACCGTGGCCGGCTTCCCGGGCGGCGAGGCCTTCGCCAAGGAGGAGGTCTTCGCCCAGGACTGCGACATCCTCATCCCCGCGGCCCTCGGCGGCGTCCTCACCAAGGACACGGCGCCGACCGTGAAGGCCAAGCTCATCGTGGAGGGCGCCAACGCCCCCACCACCACCGTCGCCGACCACATCTTCCAGGAGCGGGGCATCACCGTGATCCCCGACATCCTCGCCAACGCCGGCGGCGTGACGGTCTCCTACTTCGAGTGGGTCCAGAACCTCCAGCAGTTCTTCTGGGACGAGGCCGAGGTCTTCGCCAAGGAGGAGAAGATCATGGTCCAGGCCTTCCACGACGTGCACGCCAAGGTGAAGCAGCACGGCTGCGGCTACCGCACGGCGGCCTTCGTGCTGGCCCTGGAGCGCGTGGAGAAGGCGAACCTGCTCCGCGGCTGGTGATCCCGGCCCCCGCGAAGGGCCGCGGATAGGCCCCGAAGGGCCGCCAAGTCCTGTGCTGGCGGCCCTTGTTTTTTTCCTTTCATGGCCATTCACCGGTCTGCGAAACTGAGGTGTTTGGCCGGTTGGGGCGTCCCGGAAAACCCGGCCTGGAGGGACTCATGTCCAAGAAGAACATCATCCACGTCGTCGGCACCGGCACCATCGGCGAGCCGCTCATCGGCCTCCTGACCCACTACCAGAAGGAGCTGGGGCTCGACGAGGTCACCTTCCACAAGCACTCCATCTCGGACCGCCCGAAGGTGAAGGCCCTCGTGGCCCGCGGCGCCAGGCTGGCCGTGGACGCCGACAAGATGGACGCCTTCAAGGAGGCGGGGATGGCCCCCGTCCTCACCCATGAGCAGGCCCTGGAGCAGGCCAGCGTCGTCATCGACTGCAGCCCCAAGGGCATGGAGATGAAGGAGAAGCTCTACAAGCACTACGAGCACAACACGCTGGGCTTCATCGCCCAGGGCTCGGAGTTCGGCTTCGGCAAGATGTACGCCCGCGGCATCAACGACGAGGTCATCACCCCCGACGACAAGTACATCCACGTCGTCAGCTGCAACACCCACAACCTCTCCTGCCTGCTGCAGACCCTCGTGCTCTCCGACGGGAACGACAACCTCGTCGAGGGCTCCTTCGTCTGCATGCGCCGCGCCAACGACATCAGCCAGGTGAAGGACTTCTGCCCCGCGCCCCAGGTGGGCTCCCACAAGGACGGCAAGTTCGGCACCCACCACGCCCGGGACGCCTACCACCTGTTCCAGACCAAGGGCCTGGAGCTGAACCTCTTCAGCTCCGCCATCAAGCTCAACACCCAGTACATGCACTCCCTCTGGTTCGACCTCCGCGTGAAGAAGGCGACCACCAAGGACGAGCTGCTGAAGAAGATCAAGGCCAACGACCGCATCGCCATCACCGAGAAGAAGGACGCCAACGCCGTCTTCTCCTTCGGCCGCGACCAGGGCCACTTCGGCCGCATCCTGAACCAGACCGTGATCCCCGTCAGCACCCTGACGATGCCCACGGACACCCGCATCGTCGGCTTCTGCTTCACGCCCCAGGACGGCAACAGCCTCCTGAGCAGCATCTCCTCCGCCGTGCGCATGATCCACCCGAAGGACTGGGAGGCCCGCATCCAGGTGCTGAAGCCCTTCTTCTTCGACGAGGTGTGAGCCTTGGGCTCGACCGGATCAGGGCCGCTCCTGGAGCGGCCCTTTTTCATCCGCCCCTGCGCCGAGGTCGCCCGGGACCTGCTGGGGCGCCACCTCGCGCGGGGCTCGGTGGTCCTGCGCATCACGGAGGTGGAGGCCTACCTCGGGCCGGAGGACTCGGCCAGCCACGCGCGCGCCGGGCGCACGGCACGCAACGCGCCCATGTGGGCGGCGGGGGGCCTGGCCTACGTCTACCTCTGCTACGGGATCCACTGGATGCTCAATGTGGGCGCCGAGGAGGAGGGCCGGGCCGCCGCCATCCTCATCCGCGCCTGCGAGCCCGTGGCGGGGCTGCCGGTGATCCGGCGGCGGCGGGGGATCGCCTCCGAGGGCCCCGCGCTGCTGGCGGGCCCCGGCAAAGTGGCCCAGGCCCTCGGGCTGGACGCGTCCTTCTCCGGCCGGCCGCTCTTCGCGCCCGGCGGCCTGGAGCTGCGGGCGGGGGAACCGGTGGCGGCCCATCTGGCGGGCCCCCGCGTGGGCATCGACTACGCGGCGGCGGCGGACCGGGACGCGCCGCTGCGCTTCGCGGCGGACTCCCCCTGGGTCACGGCGCGGAAGGGGCTGGCTCCGGCCGCGCCGCCACCCGGACGCCCTCCTGGACCTGGTCGCCGGGATAGAGGATGACGGTCTCGCCGGCGCGGAGGCCGCCGCGGAGCTCCGCGGTCCGCTCACCGCGGCGCCCCAGGTCCACGGCCCGGAGCCGGGCCCGCCCGCCCTCCACCGCGAAGACCGCCCAGCCCTCGCCCCGGCGGAAGAGGGCCGCGGTGGGCACCTGGAGCAGGTCCGGCGCGGCGAAGACCTCGATGCGGGCCTCCAGCCGGTAGCCGTCCCCCAGCGCCGACCAGGCCGCGGCCGGGCTGGTGAAATCGGCGAGGACGTGGACCCGCTGCTCCTCCACCCCCAGGGGCGAGACCTTGGTGAAGGCCACGGGCTCCACCCGCCGCACCACACCGTCGAGGGGGGCCGCGCCGCCCCACTGGGTGAACCGAACCGGGGCGCCGGCCGTCACCGCCACCGCGTCCGAACTGAGCAGGTCCGCCACCACCTCCAGATCCCCGGGCGGGTAGAGCTCCAGGAGCGGGGTCCCGGCGGCCACGACGGTCTCACTCTCCTGCAGCACCCGGAGCAGGACCCCGTCCACCGGCGCCCGCACGGCGGCCCGTTCGCGGCCGTGGCCCGCCAGCGCCAGCTCCGCCCGGGCCGTGGCCAGGGCGTGGGTCTGGGCGTGGACCTCCTCGCCCGCCGCCGCCGCCGCCTCGCCCTGCATGCGCGCGGCGGAGGCCGCCCGGTCCAGGTCCGCCCGCGCCGCGGCGCCGGAGGCCTCCAGGCGCCGCAGGCGGGCCAGGTCCAGCTCCGCCTGCTCCCGGGCCGCCCGGGCCTGGGCCTCCTGGGCGCGGGCCCGCGCCAGGGCCGCCTCCGCCGCGCCCGCCCGCTCCTCCAGGTCCCGCATGGCCCGCAGGTCCCGCAGCGGCGTGTCCGGCGGCAGCAGGACCGCCAGGGTCTGCCCGGCCTTCACCGGGTCCCCGGGCTTCAGGCCCACCCGCAGCAAGCGCCCGGCCACGGGCGCCGCGACGACGTAGCGGTCCCGGGCCCGGGTCCGCGCCTCCTCGGTGATGACCTCGGCGAAGGGGCCCCGCGTAACCTGCCCGGTGTCCACCGGCAGCGGCGCGGGTACGAAGGCCCAGGCGAGGAGCCCCGCCCCCAGGAGGGCGGCGGCGGGCAGGAGGTAGCGGGTGAGGCGGCGGGGCGCGGCCATGGTCACTCCCGGGTCTTGAGGACGGCCACCAGGTCGAGGCGGCGGATGCGGCGCTGGATGAGCAGGGCGCTGGCGAGGGCGCTGGCGAGGACCACCAGCGCCGCCGTCGCGGCGGTGGCGGGGGCGAGGATGAAGGGGATGACGAAGGCCTCCGTGCGGATGACCCGCATGGCGAGGGCGCCCAGGCCGTAGCCGAGCACCAGCCCCGCCGGCAGCGCCAGCAGCACCTCCGCCGCCAGCTCCCCGAAGAGCAGCGTGCCCACCTCGCGGCGCGTGAAGCCCAGCACCCGCAGGCTCGCCAGCTCCCAGGCCCGCTCGGCGAAGGCGATGCGCACGCTGTTGTAGACCACCCCGACGGCGATGACGCTGGCGAAGCCCACGAGGAAGCTCACGAAGACCCAGATGTGCTCCGCGGTGGTGCGGCGGAACCCCCGCACCACCGCCGCCCGGAAGGTGATGCCCGCCACCCGCGGGAGGCGGCGCAGCGCGTCCTGGAGGGCCCGGGGCTCCGGCGTCTCCAGCTGGAGGGCCGCGGCATTGATCACGGGCCCCTCCCCGAGGAGGCGGTTCACCTCCCCGAGGTCGCCGTAGGCGCCGCCGCCCACCCAGTCCGCCACCACCGCGCCCACCCGCGCCAGCTGCGGCGGCCGGGCCTGCTCCAGGGGCTCCACCCAGACCGGATCCCCGGGCCGCACCGCCAGGCGCTCCGCCACGGCCTGGCTCAGCACCAGGCCCGCGGCGGGCAGGCGCACCGGGGCGCCGTCCGCGTCCAGCAGGCGCCGGAGCCGCCCGTCCTTCGGGAGCCCGATGAGGGGCACCAGGCGCTCCCGGGGTCCGGAGGAGAGCCGCACGGCGGCGAGGCGCTGGCCCTCCGCCGCGAGCACACCGGGCATCCGCGCGAACTCGGGCAGGTCCCCGGCGGCCACCGGACGGTCGAGGGTCACGACGGCGTCGCCGCGCTCCGCCAGGTGGAACTGGGAGCGCAGCAGCCAGTCCACGCCGTCCCACCAGAAGAGGCCGAGGATCACGACCGCCATCGCGAAGCCGATGCCGAGGGTGGTCAGCGCCGCCTGCCAGGGCCGGCGCAGCAGGCCCCGCAGCGCCAGCCGCCCCGCCGGCGCCAGCAGCTTCATCCAGGGCCCCCGGTCGAAGCGGCCCGGGCCCATGCGCGCGGGCGCCGGCGGCCGCATGGCCTCCGCGGGCTCCAGGGCCGCCACCGCCCGCAGCCGGCCGGACACGGCGAGGGCCGCGGAGCCCAGGTAGAGCAGGGCCGCGAGGGCCACCAGGGCGGGATCCAGGTGGTAGTCCAGGCTCGGGAAGCGGAAGTAGCGCAGGTAGAGCAGGGACATGCGCAGCCCCAGCCAGTGGCCGAAGAGGGCGCCGAGCCCCACGCCCGCCAGCACCACCAGCGTCACGTAGGCCAGGTAGTGCCGCGCCACCGGGCCGTCGGCGTAGCCCAGCGCCTTCAGGGTCGCGATGATCTCCCGCTGGGCCGCCACCATCCGCGCCACCACCATGTGGAGCAGGAAGGCCGCCACGCCGAGGAAGATGGTGGGGATGCTGAGCGCCATCACCCGCTGCTGGGCCAGCTCGTCGCTCACGAAGCGGTGGGAGCGCTGCTGGTCCCGGCCGTAGGCGCCGAGGCCGCCGTAGGGGGCGAGGATGCGGTCCAGGGCCTCGAGGGCCGGCCGCTCCGGCGCGCCGGGGGCGAGCGTCATCGCCACGCTGTTGAAGCTCCCGGCCAGGTCCAGGGCCGCGGCGGCGGCGGGCGCCGACATCCACACCACGCCGAAGCGGCGGTTGTCCGGGATCGGATCCTGGGGGCGGATGGCGTAGATGAATTCCGGCGAGAGGGCCGTCCCCGCGATCCGCAGCGTCTCCCGGCGCCCGTTGATGAGCGCCGCCAGCCCGTCCCCGGGCCGCAGCCCGTGGGCCTCCGCGAAGGCCTCGTTCACGACCACCTCCTCGGCGCGGCCCGGCTCCGGGAAGTGGCCCGCCACCAGGTGGAGGCGGTTCAGCCGGGGCTGACCCGCGGGCCCGAGGGAGAGCAGCTGGCCGGAGATCGGCTCGGGGAAGCCCGGCAGGTCGAGGAGGATCCGCGCGCTCAGCCGCGTCTCCACCTGGGCGGCGCCGGGCACCGTCTCCAGCCGGGCGCGCAGCGCCTGGGGCGCCTGCTTCAGCTCCGCGAAGACCTGCGCGAAGCGCGCCTCCCGGTAGAAGCCCTCCTGGGCCCGGCGCAGGGCGTCCTGGGTGCTGAGGGAGGCCAGCAGCACCGCCACGCCGCTGGCCACCACCAGGGCGATGCTGAGGGCCTGGCCCCAGGTCTGGGCCAGGTCCCGCAGGAGCTTGCGTTGGAGCGCCCTCACCAGGCCAGCTCCGCGGGCGGCCGGGGGTCCGGGTTGGGCCGGTCCTCGGCGATGCGCCCGCCGCCGAGGCGGATCACGCGGGTGCCCATGGCCGCGATGGCCTCGTTGTGGGTGATGATGACCACCGTCGTGCCCAGCTCCCGGTGCACCCGGAGCAGGGCCTCCAGCACCAGCCGCCCCGTGGGGCAGTCCAGGGCGCCGGTGGGCTCGTCGCAGAGCAGCACGTCGGGCCGCTTGGCGATGGCCCGGGCGATGGCCACCCGCTGCTGCTCGCCGCCGCTGAGCTGGGCGGGGAAGTGGTCCCGCCGCGCCGCGAGCCCCACCAGGTCCAGGGCCTCCGAGGGCCGCATGGGCCGCTCGGCGATGTCCGTCACCAGGGCCACATTCTCCAGCGCCGTGAGGTTCGGGATGAGGTTGTAGAACTGGAAGACGAAGCCCACATGCTCCCGGCGGTAGCGGGTGCGGGCGGCGTCGTCCGCCGCCGCGAGGTCGTGGTCCTTGTAGCGCACGCGCCCCTCGCTGGGCCGGTCCAGGCCCCCGAGGATGTTCAGCAGGGTGGACTTGCCGCTGCCGGAGGGCCCCAGCAGCACCACGAACTCGCCCTCCCTCAGGGCCAGGTCCACGCCCCGCAGGGCCCAGACCTCCGCCTCCCCCATGGGGTAGGCCTTCCCCAGCCCCCGGGCCTCGAAGAGGGGCGCCTGGACGGCGGCGGACGCGCCTGGGGCCATGGGCCCTCCGGGGAAGGGATGTGGCCTCCGTTATAGGCCCGATGCCCCCGTTCCCGCGAGCCCCGCCGGGTGACGGTGGTCACGACCGCCGTCCTTTCGCACCGAACCTTCGCGCCGTGCCCTCGCGCCGTGCCCTCGCGCCGGGCCCTCGCGCCGGGGCTCAGCCCGGCAGCTGGTCCCGGCTCACGACCTTGGGCCCGTCCCCGCTGGCCTTCTCGTAGGTGCCGTCCCCGCGGTTCACGTACTTCGTGAGCCCCTTCCGGGCGATGTCCGCGTCGCTGAAGGACTCCTTGTGGAAGAAGGCGTCCATCCGCTTCAGGTCCGCGGGCACCGACAGCAGCCGCACCCGCGCGCCGCCGCAGGCGCAGGCCGGCGCCTCGGCGTCCACCGCCATCAGCAGCTCCTCCACCTCCCCGCAGGCCTCGCACCGGTAGTCGAACAAGGGCATGACGCGCTCCTGGGGCTATAATAGAGGTTCGCGCCTCGCGGGGCGCGCCCGAACAGGGGGTGACCGGTTTCGACAGGTCATGAACCCGGATGTCCGGTGCAGGCGGGGGTTGGTCGGATGGCCCCCTTATCAATCCGCCCAAACCAAACTGCCAACGATAACTTCGAACTGGCCCTCGCCGCCTAAGCTCGCTTAGGCATCGAGCGAGTCCCCGCGATCTCTGGGTAGCGGGCTCGTTAAACCCCCTGACGGGTGGCTTCGGCCTGCCGGATGGGGGCACCAGATAGGTCCTCCCCACGCCCCCCAAGGAGGATCGAGATCATGGGGGCAAGCGTCCCGAGCGGCTCGTCCGTTCCCCGCCGGGTGGCTTCAAGAGCGGACCAAGCCTGTGGAAGAGCCGCCAGCCGGCATGTCTTGGACGGGGGTTCGACTCCCCCCACCTCCACCATTGAAAAGGGGCCGCCCATGGCGGCCCTTTTCAATGGTTGGAATCCCAGAAATCGAGGCCCTGAGACCGGATGTGGGGCAAGGAGGACAGCGCGGGGCGCTGTCCGACGCGGGACCCCACACCGGCCTCAGGGTCCGATTTCGCGGAGTGCGAAACGCCGTTCTCCATCAAGGCGCAGCCTCGATCCAATTTCATCCCGGTGCAGAAAGGCGCCCGATCAACGCATCACCCGCGCGAAGCGCACACGAGTGCCCGTCCCTCGCGAAGCACCCGCCCGCGCGGAGGTAGAAGCGCCTCGCCTCATCGAGGCGCAGCCTCGATCAAATCGCTTTGCGATCCGCCAGGGCCGCCGCCAGGCGGCTTTTGTGTTTGGGGGAATCCCAGCGGGCGAGGCTCTGCAGCGGGCTGGACGGGTCGCGCAGAACGCCGCGGGGCGGCGTTCAAGCGGGGGTACCCGTCCCCCGCGAAGCACCCGCCCGCGCGGAGGTCGGAGCGCCTTCCCTCATCGAGGCGCAGCCTCGATCAAATCGCGTTGCGATCCGCCAAGGGCCGCCTTTGGCGGCCTTTTCAATGGTTGGAATCCCAGAAATCGAGGCCCTGAGACCGGATGTGGGCCAAGGAGGACAGCGCGGGGCGCTGTCCGAGGCGGGCCCCCACACCGGCCTCA
>DASTWQ010000023.1:0-12502 GCA_035758545.1 Holophagaceae bacterium
CTTCACCGAGGCCTACCTCGGCTGGTCCGGCCAGCGCCACCGGGATCCCCTGGACGGCCTGCCCCAGGAGGCGATGGTGGAGCGCGGCCTCTTCGCCAAGGTCGCCTACGCGATCCAGTTCTGAGGAAGGGGCGGCGCTGGGCTAGCATCGTCAGATGGAGCGGTTCGACCTGGCGATCGTCGGCGCGGGCGCCAGCGGGGTGCTGGCCGCGGTCCATCTCCACGAGGCCGCGCCGGGCCTGTCCACCGCCATCCTGGATGCCGGCGCCCGGGCCGCCCGGGGCCTCGCCTACGGCACGCCCTACGGCGCCCACCTCCTCAACGTGCCCGCCGGGCGCATGAGCGCGCGCCTGGGAGATCCGGGGCACTTCGAGCGATGGCTGGAGGCCCGGGGGATCCCGGAGGCCGCAGGGGTCTTCGCGCCGAGGGCCCATTACGGCGACTACCTCGCCGAGCTGCTGTCGGAAGCCTGCGCGCCGCCGTCCCGATACCGGCGGCTGGGCGGAACCGCCGTGGGCCTGACCCGATCTGGAGCCGAATGGGCCGTCCACCTGCAGGACGGCCGTGCGCTCGCCGCGGGGCAGGTGGTGCTCGCCCTCGGCAACCTCGCGCCGGCGGATCCCTTGGGTCTGGGCGCCGACGCGCCGGAGGGATACCTCCAGGATCCCTGGGCACCCGGCGCGGCCCAGGGCCTCGCGCCCGACGCGCCGGTCCTGCTCCTGGGCACGGGCCTGACGATGGTGGACCTGGCCCTGGCGCTGCGGGCGGAAGGGCATCGCGGGCCGCTCCACGCCATCTCCCGCCGCGGCCTCCTGCCCCGGTCCCACGAGGCCCATGCGCCCTGGCCGCTGCCCGTCCCGCCGGTGGGCCTCTCTCCCAGGGCCGCGCTCCACTGGCTGCGCGGCCAGGCCCGAGCCACGGCCGAGGCCGGCGGCGACTGGCGGACTGCCGTGGACGGGTTGCGGCCGCACACCGCGCGGATCTGGGCCTCCTGGTCCCCGGAGGCCCGCCGGTCCTTCCTCCGCCACGCCAGGCCCTTCTGGGAGGTGCACCGCCACCGCACCGCGCCGGAAGTGGCCCGGGCGGTGGCCCGCCTGGTGGAGGCGGGGGACCTCCGGGTGCGGGCCGGCCGGATCCTCGCCCTGAGCCCCTCCGCCGCCGGGCTCTCCGTGGCCTGGCGCCCCCGGGGCGCGGACCGCGAGGCGCGCCTGGAGGTGGTCCGCGTCATCAACTGCACCGGCCCCGCCTCCGACTACCAGGCCGTGGACCAGCCCCTCATCGCGCAGCTCCGCCGGGCTGGATGGCTCTGCCCCGACCCGCTCCGGCTCGGCGTGGAGACGGGCCCTTCCGGGGAGGTCCTGGACCGCGATGGCCGCCCCGTCCCGGGCCTCTTCACCCTGGGCCCCCTGCGGCGGCCCGCCCTCTGGGAATCCACCGCCATCCCGGAGATCCGGGCCCAGGCCGCGAGCCTCGCCACCCACCTCGCCGCGGGATCCAGCGGGTCCGTGCCGTGAACCACGGGTTCACGTACCGGGAGACCATCGGTCCGCGGGAGGCGGGCCGGTCCCTGGTGGCGCATCTCGCCGGGCGCCATGCCCACACCTCCGAAGCGGAATGGCAGGCGCGCATCGAGGCCGGCCTCGTGCGGGTGGCGGGCGAACCCGCGGCGGCGGAGCGCGTGCTCGCCCGGGGCGAGGAGGTCACCTGGCACCGGCCGCCCTGGGAGGAGCCGGAGGCGCCGCTGGCCTTCGCGGTGCTCCACGAGGACGCCGAGCTGGTGGCGGTGGCGAAGCCTTCGGGCCTGCCGACTCTGCCGGGCGGGGGCTTCCTTGAGCACACCCTGCTGCACCTGGTCCAGCGCCGCTATCCCGGGTCATCCCCGGCGCACCGGCTCGGACGCGGCACCTCGGGGATCATGCTCTTCGGCCGCACGCCCGCGGCCCTGGACAGCCTCTCCGCGGCCCTGCGGGACCGCCGCACCGTGAAGATCTACCGGGCCCTGGTGGCGGGCGCTCCCAGTGAGGACGCCTTCCTGGTGGACCAGCCCATCGGGCCCATGCCCCGGAACGCCCAGGGGACCCTCCATGCGGCGAGCCCCTCCGGCCGGGCCGCCCGCAGCCGCGTGCGCGTCCTGGAGCGGCGGGGGGCCGTCAGCCTGGTCGAGGTGGCCATCGAGACCGGGCGTCCCCACCAGATCCGCATCCACCTGGCCGCCTGCGGCCATCCCCTCGCGGGAGATCCCCTCTACGCCGCCGGCGGCGGCTTCCAAGACGGGCAGGCCACCCCGGGGGACCTGGGCTATCTCCTGCACGCCCATCGCCTGGGCCTCCCCCATCCCGGCACCGGGGCCTGGCTGGAGCTGGAATGCCGCCCGCCGGCGGCGCTGCGGGCGGCCGGGGAGTATCCGGGGTTGGGCTGAAGCCTGTGGCCTGTTAAAATCATTCGGTAGTTTCAGGATTTGACCGAGTGATCGACGCCATTGACCAGAAAATCCTGGCGATCCTTCAGGACGCCGGCCGGACCTCCCACGCGGAGATCGGGCGGAGCCTCGGCATGGCGGCCTCGGCGATCTTCGAGCGGGTGAAGAAGCTGGAGGAGCGCGGCCTCATCCGGGGCTACGCCGCCGTCCTGGACCCGGGAGCCCTGGAGCTGGGCCTGCTGGCCTTCCTCTCGGTGCGCACCGAGGATCCCGTCGGCGGCGACGCCACGGCCCGGGCCCTGGCCAAGCGGCCGGAGATCCTGGAGGTCCACCACGTGGCCGGCGAGGACTGCTACCTCGCCAAGGTGCGGGTGAAGGACACGGCGGCCCTCTCCCAGCTCCTCAAGGAGGTCGGCGCCATCAAGGGCGTCCGCGCCACCCGCACCACCGTCGTCCTCGAGACCACCAAGGAGGCCGCGCGCCTCCCGATCCTCGTTTCCAAGCACAAGAAGGAGAAGTCATGACTTTCAACCGCGTCATCGTGATGGGCCTCGGCAAGGTCGGCACCCTCGTGGCCACCCTGCTGCACGAGTCGGGCTTCCAGGTCACGGGCCTGGATGCCGTGGATCGCAAGGGCCTGCCCTTCGCCACGAAGGTCGTGGACCTGAACGACCCCGCGGCCCTGCGGCCCCTGCTGAAGGAGACGGACGCCCTGGTGTCCTGCCTGCCCTTCCACCTGAACATCCCCCTCAGCACCGAGGCCCACGCCGCCGGCATCCACTACTTCGACCTCACCGAGGACGTGCCGACCACCAACCACATCCGCAAGCTGGCGGAGACGAGCAAGGGCCTGATGGCCCCCCAGTGCGGCCTCGCGCCGGGCTTCATCGGCATCGTCGGCGCCCACCTGGCGGGCAAGTTCGAGAAGGTGCGCTCCATCGAGCTGAAGGTGGGCGCGCTGCCCAAGCACCCCAAGGGCAAGCTGGGCTACGCCTTCAACTGGAGCCCCGAGGGCGTCATCAACGAGTACATCAACGACTGCGAGGTGCTCCGGAACGGCCAGCGCCAGATGGTCCCCGCCCTGGAGGGCTACGAGCTCGTCTGCATCGACGGCGTCCAGCTCGAGGCGGCCACCACCTCCGGCGGCCTGGGCACCATGTGCGAGACCTACGAGGGCAAGGTCCAGGACCTGCACTACAAGACCATGCGCTACCTGGGCCACTTCGAGCACATCAAGTTCCTGTTCCAGGAGCTGCGGATGCAGGAGGACCGGGAGCTGCTGGGCAAGGTGCTGAAGAACGCCCTGCCGCCGGTCGCCGAGGACTACGTCTTCGTCCATGCCGCCGTGGAGGGCTGGAAGAACGGCCAGCTGGCCCGGGAGGAGTTCGTCCGGGCCTACCCCGAGATGCAGGTGGCCGGCGCCGAGTGGCGCGCCATCAGCTGGACCACCGCCTGCAGCATCGTGGCCGTGGTCGAGATGGTCCGGGACGGCAAGCTGCCCCAGAAGGGCTTCCTGAAGCAGGAGGAGATCCCGTTCGAGGCCTTCCTCCAGACCAAGAACGGGGCCTACTACCTGGCGGGCGAGTCCCGATAAATTCACTGGCCGGGGCCCCCCCCGGGCGATACGCTGGACCATTCGCGAGGAGGAGCCCCCATGGCTCACGAAGGCCACGAGCACGGACCCGATTGCAACCATGACCACGAGCACGACTTCGAGATCGAGGTCGTGGAGCTGGAGGACGAGAACGGCGAGAAGGAAGAGTTCGCCATCCTCGAGGAGCTCGACTTCGAGAACCGCCACTTCTGCATCCTGGCCCCCCTCTCCGAGGTCCAGGCCCAGAGCGAGGGCGGCGAGGACGTCGACCTCTCCATCGAGATCTTCGAGGTGAAGGACGAGATGTTCTCCCCCCTCGAGGACGAGGAGCTGGCCACCCGCCTGATGAAGCACCTGGACGACCAGGCCGCCAAGCTGGCCGAGGACGAGCAGGACTGATTCCCAGGTCCGAGGCCGCGAGGTCTGAGGACGCGAGGCACTGGTTTGGAGGGGGCCCGACAGGGCCCCCTCGCTTTTTGCCTCCAGACCTCACCACCTCGCCCCTCACCCCTTATCCTGGAGCCATGGCGCAGCTCTGGGTGGATCCCTTCTCCGGCCTGTCGGGCGATCTGTGGGTGGCGGCCTTCGCGGCCCTGGGCGTGCCCGAGGCCGACCTGAAGGCCGTCCTGCGGAAGCTGCCCTTCGAGGACCTGGAGCTCCGCCTGGAACCGGCGATGCGCTGCGGCCTGGAGGGCCTCCGGGCCAAGGTCGTCATCGGCGGCCGGGTGGACGAGGGCTCGGACCTGTCCCACATCGAGCTGCCCAAGGGCGCCAAGCGCGTGGCCTCCCGGCGCACCGTGGGCGGCCACCAGCACGGCCTCTCCTGGACGGAGGTCGACGCGCTCCTGGGGAAGCACCTGGAGGGCCGGACCGCCGAGCTGGCCCGGGCGGCCTTCGAGGCCCTGGGCCGCAGCGAGGCCAAGGTCCACGGCATGCCCCTGGATCAAGTCCACTTCCACGAGGTGGGCCTGAAGGACTCCATCGCCGACATGGCGCTGGCCGCCGCGGGCTTCGTGGCCCTGGGGGAGCCGGAGACCTGGATCGGCCCCATCGCCACGGGCAAGGGCACGGTGAAGATGGCCCACGGCCTCTACCCGATCCCGGGGCCCGCGACCCACTACCTGCTGGCGGGCTTCGAGACCCGCCCCGGGGTGGCGCCGGAGGGCAAGGAACTCTGCACGCCCACGGGCGCGGCCCTGGCGTCCGTCTTCGCGGCCCGGCGCCGGGCGCCGGAGCGCTTCCTGCCCGAGCGCATCGCCTACGCCTGCGGCGGCTGGGACTTCGAGGACTCGCCCAACGCCCTGCGGCTGGTGTGGGGCTCGGTGCCGGGCGGCGCCTCGGGCCTCGTGCAACTGGAGACGAACGTGGACGACGCCACGCCTCAGCAGGTGGCCTTCGCCCAGGCCCGCCTGTTGGAGGCCGGGGCCGTGGATGTCTGGGTCACGCCGGCCACCTTCAAGAAGGGCCGCAGCGGCTGGATCGTCTCCGCCCTGGTGCCCGCCGGGAAGCTGGAGCCGGTGCAGCAGCGCCTCGCCGCGGAGCTGCCCACCCTGGGGCTCCGCAGCTGGCCCGTGCACCGCACCGAGGCGGGTCGCCGCTTCGTCGAGGCGCGGGTGGAGGGCGTCCGGATCCCGGTGAAGGAGGGCATCTGGCCCCACGGGTCCACCCGGAACCCCGAGTTCGACGACGCCGCGGCGGTGGCGCGGGAGACGGGCCTGCCGCTGCGGGCCGTGCAGGCCGAGGCGCTGAAGGAGGCGGAAGCCCAGGGCAAGGACGGCGATGCTTCCTGAGCAGGTCCGGTTCGACGGCCGCATCCTCTTCCTGAGCGAGGATCCGGACCTCGTGAGCCGCCAGCTGGCGGGCGAGGACCTGGACCCGGCCCAGGCCGGGAAGCTGCGGGACCAGATCAGCACCGACGAGATCACGCCGGCCTTCATCTGCTACCACTTCGACGAGACCCTCGGCGACTTCCCCTACCTGGGCCTCAAGTGCGGCGAGGCCTTCCCCTGCAAGGCCGGCCTGGTGAAGGCCGGCGGCTTCGCCGTGAGCGTGGCGGGCAAGCGGCGGGGCAAGGGCTCCAGCCGGGAGGCCTCGCCCTACGCCGAGCGCTGTGCGGGCCTGCGGCTCGTCATCGCCGAGAGCTTCGAGCGCATCTACCGCCAGAACTGCCAGAACCTGGGCCTGCTCACGAGCACCGACTTCGGCCTCATCGCCCGGATCCGCCGCGGCGAGGCCATCCCCTTGGCCGAGTTCACCGAGGGTCTCGATCCCATCACCGCGGAGATCGTCCGCCGCGGCGGGCTCTTCGCCTTCAACGCCGCCCGGATGGCCGGGGAGGTCGCCGTGCCGGTGCCCGCCCACGGGCCGCGGCCCCTGACCTACGCCGAGAAGCTCCTGGCCCGCCACGCGGTGGTGGACGCCGCCGCGGGCAGAGTGGGCCTGCCGTCCGTGAAGCCCGGCGACGGCCTCTTCGTGGCCGCCGACTGGCGCTTCAGCCACGAGTACGTGACGCCCATGGCCGCGAGCTTCCTCAAGGCCGCCCTGGGGGAGGGCGCGCGGGTGAAGGATCCCGGCACGGTGCTGGCCTTCCGGGACCACCTCACCTTCCTGCACCACACCATGAAGGTCGAGCACCGGGCCATGGGCCTGCTGGAGGTGGCCCAGCGCCTCAAGGGCTTCCAGGAGGCCTTCTGCGCGGCGCAGGGCATCCGCCTCCACGGCGAGCTGCCGGACGGCAGCGGCTCCGAGGGCATCTGCCACGCGATCATGGCGGAGCGCTACGCGCGGCCGGGCCAGGTGGTGGTGGGCACGGACAGCCACACGCCCCACGCCGGGGCGCTGGGCTGCCTCGCCTTCGGCGTGGGCACCACGGACATCGCCAACGCCTGGGTGACGGAGGACGTGCGCGTGACGGTGCCCGGCACCCTGCGGGTGCGGCTGCGCGGGCGCCTGCGGCCGGGCGTGAGCGCCAAGGACCTCGTCCTGCACCTGCTGGCCCAGCCCCTCATCCGGGACGGCGGCGCCCTCGGCCTGGTCGTCGAGTACCAGGGCGAGGCCCTGGCGGACCTGGACACGGACGAGCGGGCGACGCTGACGAACATGGCGGCGGAGATCGGCGGCTTCACCGGCCTCATCGCGCCGGACGCGGAGACGGTGCGCTTCGTGAAGGAGCGTCGGGGCGAGGAGCTGGTCCTCGAGCCCTGGATGCGGTCCGACGAGGGCGCCGAGTACGCCGCGGCGATCGAGGTGGACTGCTCGGCCCTGGAGCCCATGCTGGCCCGGCCCGGGGACCCGGGGAACGGCGTGGCGCTGTCCGACCTTGAGGCCGAGGTGCCCATCCACATCGCCTACCTGGGCAGCTGCACCGGGGGCAAGCGGGAGGACCTGCGCCGGGCCTACGAGGTGGTGAAGGCCGCCGCCGCCGAGGGCCGCCGGGTGCCCGAGGGCGTCCAGTTCTTCGTGCAGTGCGGCAGCGAGGACGTGCGCCGCTTTGCCGCGGAGCAGGGCTGGATCCGGGCCTTCGAGGCCGTGGGCGCCACGGTGCTCGGCAGCTCCTGCGGCGCCTGCATCAACGCCGGCCCCGGCGTCAGCCAGCGGCCGGACCAGGTGACGATCTCCGCCATCAACCGGAACTTCCCCGGCCGCAGCGGCCCCGGCCAGATGTGGCTCGCGAGCCCGGCCACCGTGGCCGCGAGCGCGCTGGCGGGGCGGATCGCGGGGGCGTGAAGAGGCGTTTCACCGCGAAGGCGCGAAGGCCGCGAAGGAAAATCCCACCACGAAGACACCAGGCCCCGAAGGGGGCGAGGCACATCTCCAGTCCTCGCCTCATCCACCTTCACGCGGGGCGTGAAGGACGCCGCGGGGCGGTGGGCCAGGGCCGGGTGGGTCGGCGCGTTCCTGCGGCCTCTGCGGAACCTCCGGGCCCTCGGTGACCAGCCTCCCCTCGGCTACCGCCCTTCGATCTCCTTCAGGAGCCAGGCGCGGAAGGCCGCCAGCGCGGGCAGATCCTGGGCGCGTTCGGGGGTGGCCAGCCAGTAGGAGCGGCGGCTCTTGGCGGCGAGGCCCGGGAAGGGCTCCACGAGGCGGCCGGCGGCGAGCTCGTCAGCCACGAGGAAGTCCGGCAGCACGGCGAGGCCCAGGCCCGCGAGGGCGGCCTGGATGACCATGAGGTGGCTTTCGAAGCGGGGGCCCCGGCGGCCGTCCACCTCCGGGGCGCCGGCGGCGGCGAGCCACTCCTCCCAGCCCTGGGGGCGATTGAGGAGCTGCAGCAGGGTCTGGCCTGCCAGGTCGCCGGGGGCGTGGAGGGCCGCCGCCAGGGCGGGGGCGCACACGGCGACGACGCGCTCGTCCATCAGGGGCTCCAGCCGGGCGCCGGGCCAGACGCCCTCGCCGTAGTGGATGGCCGCGTCCAGCTCCGGCTCCTCGTCGAAGTCGAAGGCCTGGATGCGGGTGGTGAAGGTCACCAGGATCTCCGGGTGGGCCGCGGTGAAGGCCGGGATCCTCGGGATCAGCCACTTGGTGGCGAAGGTGGGCAGGACCGCCAGGTTGAGGACGCCGCCGGCGCCCCCGGAGGCCTTCAGTTCCAGGGTCGCGGCCTCCAGGCGGTCCAGGGCCGGGCGCACCTTGGCGAGGTAGGCTTCGCCCGCGGGGGTCAGGCGGATGCGCTGGCGGATCCGGTGGAAGAGGGCCAGGCCCAGCTGAGCCTCGAGCCCCTGCACCTGCCGGCTCACGGCGCCCTGGGTGACATGCAGCTCCGCCGCGGCCCGGGTGAAGCTCTGGTGCCGGGCGGCGGCCTCGAAGGCCTCGAGGGCCTGGAGGGAGGGCAGGGTGCGAGCCATATCATGAGGTTAAAGCATGAACCCATGCGAATAAATGGTTTCTGGCGTCTTGCGTATGGACGGGAAAATCTTCTTGCAGGACATGGATGATCTGCACAATTCCATGACACTTCAGGAATGGGGTTTCGATGATCCAAATTCATGAAAGCGCGCTGGGCACCCTGCTCGAGGCCGTGGCCGGCCATCGCCGGGCCAAGGCCCTGTTCGGGGCCCTGGAGGTCCATCCGGCCCTGGTCCGCGCCGAGGACGGCACCGTCACCCGCGCCGAGCTGGCCCAGGCCCTGAACATGCTCCTCTTCGAGGACGTGATGCGCCGCGTGCCCATGGGCGCCGCCTACACCCGGGACGCGGTGCGGCGGGGCCGGAAGCTCACCTTCGACCACGGCGCCCTGCGCACCGTGGCCGCCCCCTGCGGCGCGCTGCCCGCGGGCGAGGCCGCCTTCACCCGCCTGCTGGAGCCCCTGGGCTTCGCCTGCGCCGGCGTCTACCCCCTGGACCGCCTGGGCATGACCGGCCGTGCCTACGCCCACCAGGACCTCCCGGAGGCCATCGCCCAGTTCTTCGTGAGCGAGCTGCACCCGGAGCGCTTCTCCCCCGCCTTCCAGGCCGCGGTGCAGCGGGTGGTGGGCGCCAGCGAGGACCCGCTGCCGACCTGGGTCCTGGGGCTCCTGGACGTGCTCCGGGCCGAGGGCGCGCTGCCCGCGGACCTCGCGGCCCGCCTGCTGCCGAACCTGGTGGCCTGCTTCGACCGCCAGCATCCCGAGCCGAGCCTCGAGGACTACGAGCTGCTCCTCGCCGAGAGCCGGGAGATGGCCTGGATCGCCACCGAGGGCAACGCCTTCAACCACGCCACGGACCGCGTCGCGGACGTGGCCGCCGTGGCCCAGGCCCAGAAGGACCTGGACCGGCCCATGAAGGATCAGCTGGAGGTCTCCGGCAGCGGCCGGGTGATCCAGACCGCCTTCCGCGCCGCCCGGGTGGAGCGCCTCTTCGTCGGCGAGCACGGCCACCTGGTCGCCATGACCGTCCCCGGCTCCTTCCACGAGTTCATCAGCCGCAAGGAGGAGGCGCCCGGGAAGCTGGATCTGCGCTTCGACAGCTCCAACGCCCAGGGCATCTTCAAGATGACGGCGGTGTGAGCGTGGCCCAGACTGCTGACGTGATGGACGCCACCGGGGTCATCGAGGAACTCCGCGCCCTCCTGGGCGCCGATGCCGTGCTGGCCCCCGGCGAGGACCTGGGCCGCTACGAGGAGGGCTGGCGCTACGGCAGGGGCCGGGCCCTCGCCGTCGTCCGGCCCTCGACCACCGAGGAGGTCTCGAAGGTCCTGGCCTTCGCCCACGCCCGGGACCTGCGGGTGCAGCCCCAGGGCGCCAACACGGGCCTGGTGGGCGCGAGCAACCCCGACGCCAGCGGGGGGATGCTGGTGCTGAGCCTGGAGCGGCTGGCGAAGCGGCTCGAGATCGATCCCCTCAACCGCACGGTCCTCGTGGACGGCGGCGTGCTCCTGAGCCAGCTCAACGCGGCCCTGGAACCCCACGGCCTCTTCTACCCCATCGACCTGGGCGCGGATCCGTCCCTCGGCGGCATGGTGGCGACGAACACCGGCGGCACCCGGCTCCTCAAGTACGGTGACGTGCGCCACAACCTGCTGGGCGTCGAGGTGGTCCTCGCGGACGGCACCGTGGTGGACGGCCTGAACCGCCTGCGCAAGAACAACACGGGCCTGGATCTCCAGCAGCTCTTCGTGGGCACCAGCGGCGCCTACGGCGTCGTCACCGGCGCCGTGGTGCAGGTGGCGCCCCTGCCGAAGCAGCGCGCCGTGGCCCTCGTGGGCTGCGCGGACGGCGAGGCCGCCCTGGCGCTGCTCCAGGCCCTGGAGCGGGAGCTGGCCGATGTCCTCAGCGCCTTCGAGGTGGTGAGCGCCCAGGCCTACGGGGCGGTCTTCCGCCATCACGAGCTCCGCAACCCCTACGGCGCCAGCGAGGTGCCCGCCTACACGGCGCTGGTGGAGGCCGCCTCCACCCTGCCGGAGTCGGCCCTGAACCTGGCGGAGACCCTGGAGTCGGCCCTGGGCGCCTTCCTGGAGTCCGAGCGCGGCGAGGGCGTCACCGACGTCTTCATGGGCAAGGCCGAGGACTTCTGGGCCATCCGCCACCACATCAGCGAAAGCCTGCGCAACGAGGGCAAGGTGCTGGCCTTCGACATCAGCGTGCCCCGCTCCGCCATGGCCGCCTTCACCGCGGCGGTGGAGGCGAAGCTCGCGGCCTCCCACCCCTACATCCGGGTCTGCGACTTCGGCCATTGGGGCGACGGCGGCACCCACCTGAACCTGGTGTGGGATGAAGCGGAGGCGCCCCAGGCGGCCGCGGAACTCATCGCCGAGCTGCAGCCTCTCATCTACGACCTGGCGGTGACGGGCTTCCAGGGCAGCTACAGCGCCGAGCACGGCGTGGGCCCCCACAACCAGCGCTTCTACGACCGCTACACCGCCGAGCCCGTGAAGGCCCTGAACCGCGCCCTCAAGGCCGAGCTGGACCCCAAGGGCCTGCTGGGCACGGTGAAGCTGGGCTAGGAAGCCGCTACGCTCGGAGCATGCGCCCCGCCACGCTCCGCGACGTCATGGCCCGCCTGCGGGATCCCGAGGGCGGCTGCCCCTGGGACCTGAAGCAGGACCACCAGAGCCTGGCGAAGTACCTCCGGGAGGAGGCCGCGGAGGTGCTGGACGCCCTGGCGGCCCACCGGCCGGGCGATCCCGCCTCCGAGGCCCACCTGCAGGAGGAGCTCGGGGATCTCTGGCTCCAGGTGGTCTTCCACGCCCAGCTGGCGGCGGAGCGCGGCGCCTTCGACTTGGACGGCGTCGAGCGGGCCATCGTCGAGAAGCTGGTGCGCCGCCATCCCCACGTGTTCGGGGAGGTGGAGGTGGACGGCCCCGAGGGCGTCCTCGCCAACTGGGAGGCCATCAAGGCCCAGGAGCGGGCCGGGAAGGGCGAGGCCGCCGAGCGCCGGTTGCTGGAGGGCCTGCCCGCAAGCCTGTCGCCCGTCGAGACGGCCATGGAGATCGGCCGCCGCTGCGCCAAGGTGGGCTTCGAGTGGCCGGACCTGGACGGCGTCCTGGACAAGATCGCCGAGGAGGTGGCGGAGCTGAAGGCGGAGACCGAGCCCCAGCGGGTGGAGGACGAGTTCGGCGACCTGCTCTTCAGCCTGCTGCAGTGGGCCCGCAAGGCCGGCATTGACCCGGACCGGGCCCTGCGCCGCCAGATGGAGCGCTTCAAAGGCCGCTTCGCCCACGTGGAGGACGACGCCCGCGCCGCCGGCGGGTGGGAGGCGCGCACCCTGGATCAGATGGAGGCCGCCTGGCAGGCGGCGAAGCGGCGGGGCGCGTGAGCGGGCTCCCCTTCTTCCTCGTCACGCTGACCCACGCCACCTGGGACGCGGCGCTGGCCGGCGCGAGGTCCCTCCCGCCGGACGCGCTGCCGGAGCTCCGGCTGGATCTCTTCCCGGATCTCGATGCGGCGGCGATGGTGCGGGACCTCGGCGGGCGCTGCCTCGTCACGAACCGGCGGATCTCCGAGCTGGGCCGGGCCGAGGACGGCCCTGGGCGGCTTGAGCGGCTGCGCCAGGCAGTGGAAGCCGGCGCGGCCTGGGTGG
>DASTWQ010000063.1:0-11239 GCA_035758545.1 Holophagaceae bacterium
TGGCGCCAGGTCGCCACCCGGGGACACTTCGGGCACCGGCAGGGTGATCCGGAGCGCCGTGGACTCCACTTCGGCGAGGGCGGCTTCCACGGCCGCCGCATCGGGGGCGTCCGAGGCCCTCAGGAGTTCCTCCAGATCCCGGGCCGCCTCGGACAGCATGGGCTGGCCGAAGGTGCCAGCGGCCCCGGCGAGGCGGTGGGCCTCGAAGAGGAGATCCCCCTGACGGTTGCCCTCGAGGCCCTCCCAGGCCCGGCGGAGCGCCGCCAGCCGCGCGGGCAGCTCCTTCAGGAAGGCCTCCCGGAGGGCCTGGAGCCGCGCCTGCAGATCGACGCTCACAGGGCCGCCCACCGGGCGCGGAGTTCATCCGGCAGCCCCATGGGGTCGAAGGGCTTCGGCACCACGGCCGCGGCGCCGACGGCCGTGAGCTCAGCCACGTCCCCGGCCTGCACCTTGGCGGTGAGGAAGAAGGCCGGAGCGCCGCAGCCCTGGGCCCGGAGCCGCTGGAGGGTCCCGGGGCCATCGAGGCCCGGCATCATCACATCCAGGAGGAACAGGTCCGGCGCGAAGGCCTGGGCCTGGGCCAGGGCCTCCTCGCCGGAGCTGCAGATGAGCACCTCGAACTGGCCCACCTCCCGCAGGCAGAGGTCCAGCACCGCCCGGAGATCCGCCTCGTCCTCCACGGCGAGGATCCGCCGTAGCGGGGGACGGGTCGGGTGCGGGACCTGGGACGTCATCTCACCTCCGGGAATTCCATATGGAACACCGTCTCGCCGGGTTCGGAGGAGAATCCGATGCGGCCGCCCATGCGCTCCACCAGGGCCTTGGTGATGCTGAGGCCCAGGCCCGTGCCGCCCCGGGCCCGGCGGTCGGAGGCGTCCGCCTGGGCGAACCGCTGGAAGATGCGGGGCCGGAAAGCCTCGGGGATCCCGGGGCCCCGGTTCACCACCGCCACGCGCACCTGGCCGTCCGCCCGGGTCAGGCTCAGCCGCACCGGTTCCCCTTTGGGCGAGAACTTCACGGCGTTGCTCAGCAGGTTGCCCAGGGCCTGGGAGAAGCGGGGGCCGTCCACCCGGGCCCGGGCGGGTTCCAGGGACCCCAGTTCCAGGGGCACTCCGTACTGGATGCCCAGGGGCGCGATGGATTCCAGGGTGTCCCGGGCGAGGCCGGCCAGGTCCAGGGCCTCGAAAGAAAGCTGCATGCGGCCCTCTTCCAGGCCCTCCAGGTCGAGGATGTCGTTGATGAGCCGCATCAGCCGCTCGGTGTTGCGGCGGGCGATCTCGATCATCTCCCGGTGGTCGGCGTCGAGGGACGCGAGGGCGCTCGGATCGAGGAGGCCCAGGGCGCCTCGGATGGCGCTGAGGGGCGTGCGCAGCTCATGGCTGACGGTGGCGATGAACTCGCGCTTGAGCCGGTCGGCGGCGGTCCGCTCGGAGATGTCCCGCACCACCAGCAGGCATTCGTCCGGAGCGCAGCGGCTCATGCGGATCTCGATTTCACGCTCCGGGCCGCCCCGGGCGTAGGTGAGTTGGAGGGTCCGGGGCTGCCCGAACTCCAGGACCGCCGCGTGGGCCGCCAGCACCTGCTCCGCCGCGGCCGGCGGGAGAAATTCCGACATGTGCCGCCCCAGCATCTCCTCCGGGGGCGCCAGGGAGGCCAGGGAGACCCCCTGCACCACATCCAGGTAGATGCCCTCCCGGTTCACGCGGTACATCAGGTCCGGCAGGGCCTCCACCAGTCCGCGGTAGCGCTCCTCGCTCCGACGCAGGGCATCCGCCGCGGTCCGGCGCTCGGTGATGTCGGCGAAGGAGACCAGCACCTCGCCCTCGGCCACGGGGTTGGCGCTCACGAGGAGCCAGGCGAGGCTGCCGTCCGGCCGGTGGATCCCCATCACGGCGTTGCGCACGGACGCGCCGGCCTGGAGGGCGAGCTGGGCGGGATGGGATTCCCCGGGCCAGGGCGATCCGTCCTCGTGCACCGCCCGCCAGCGCGGGTCCAGGGAGTCCCGGCCCAGCAGTTGTCCCTCGGTGAGGCCGAGGATCTCCGCCGCCCGGGCGTTGGCCCGGAGGATCCCCCTCCGATCCTGGAGCACCACCCCCTCCTCCAGGTTCTCCACGATGAGGCGGTAGAGGGATTCCTGCCGGAGCAGGTATTCCTTCAGGCGGAGGGTGGATTCCATCCAGAGCTGCTGGGCCGCCACCTCGGCGAAATCCCGGAGGAGGGCCCTGGCCTCGTCGTCCAGCACCCGGGGTTCCGGGCCGAAGATGCAGAGGGTGCCGAGGGGATGGCCCTCGGGATCCCGGAGCGGCTCACCGGCGTAGAAACGGAGGTGCGGCGGACCGGTGACAAAGGGGTTGTCGGCGAAGCGGGGATCCCGAGTGGCATCCGGGATCTCCAGCCGGTCATTCGCGGCGACGGCGTGGGCGCAGAAGGAGAGCCGGCGCGGCGTCTCCTGGCCCTCCATCCCCACCTTGGACTTGAACCACTGCCGGTTCTCGTCCACAAGGGTGACGAGCACCGTGGGCGCATCCAGGACCTTCGCCACGAGACGGGTGAGCCGGTCCAGCTTCGGATCCGGCGGTGTGTCCAGGATGCGCAGCGCCCGGAGGGCGGCGAGCCGCGCCGCCTCGTCCGCGGGGATCGGAGGTTCCTGCATGGGCTCCGAGCTTAGCCGCGAGGGCGATGGCGGGGAGGGACTTTCACGCCTCCACCACCTGGGGGTCCATGGTCACCCGGGACTTGATGGAGTTGGCGACGAAGCAGTACTTGTGGGCCTTCTCGAAGAGTTCCTTCACCTTGGCGGCGTCGGTGCCGGGCGCCACCATGATGGTGGGCCGGAGGCGGATCTCCGCGATGCTCGTGACCTTGTCCACGGTCTCAAGCACGGATTCGGCCCGGTCCTCGTAGCCGAGCACCTGGGTGCGGGTCTTGGCGCAGAGGGCCAGGAAGGTGAGCATGTGGCAGTTCGCGAGGGCGGCGCCCAGCAGGTCCTCGGGATTCCAGCGGTCCCCGCTGCCGCCGTACTCCGCGGCGCTGCTGACGGAGATGGGGGCCTTCCCCGGGGCGGAGGCCGACGCGTCGCGGGAGTAGGGCTCCGCGAGGGTGTCCCCGGTCCAGGTGAGGGCGAAGGGGTAGGTGTGGGCCATGGGTGCCTCCGGGCCGCCATTGTCTCCCATACTGAAGGCCAATCCCCGGGTGATCCATGCGAGGCCTGCTCCTCCTCCCCCTGCTGGCGGCGCCGCTCCATGCCCAGTTCTGGGCCCGGCTGGCCAATCCCCAGGTGCGCCTGACGCTGGCGCACCCCCCGGACCTCGGCCTGCCTTCCCGCCCGGTGGCCGTGGTGCCCGTGGACATCCCCGCCCGGGAAGTGAGCGAGGCCATCCGCGCCGACCTGGCGGGTGGCGGCGCCCATGTGGTGGATCCCGGCACCGTGGCCTGGGCCTGCGCCGGCGAGAACCTGGACCAGCCTGACAGTGCGGCCCTGGAGCGCCTCCGCCGGCGCCTGGGGGACGTCCACCTGCTGTTGGTCGCCGTGACCCGGGCGGAGGTGCGCCAGGCCCGCAGCAGCCACGGAGGCAAGGAGAACGGCCACCCCGTCACCTACCAGGTGGCCGAGACGCGGCTGGCCTTCGCCGGCCGGCTCCAGGCCGCCGATCTGGCCACGGGGCGGCTGCTGCCCGCCGTGGCCTTCGCCCAGGAGCCCCGCGCCTCCGTCGAATCGCCCCAGGCCCCGCCCCCCTTCCCGGATGGCGCCCCCCTGCGCGCCCAGGCCTACGGCGCCGTGCGGGCCCAGGCCTCGCGGTTGCTTCTGCCCTGGGACGAGACCCTCGAGGAGATCTGCTTCGACGACGACGACTACGGTCTGGACAAGGTCCATGGCCGCATCAGGGCCGGGGACCTGGATGGCGCCTGGGACCTCGCCCTGGCGGCGGCCCAGGCCGCCCGCGCGGACCTGCAGAAGGACCCCAAGGGCGAGCCGAAGTACCGGGCCCGGGCGGTCTACGACCTCGGTCTCGTGGCCTGGCTCCGGGGCCGGCCCGCCGAGGCCCAGCCCCTGTTCCGGGAGGCCCTCGCGATCCTGCCGGACGCGTCCATCGTCCAGGACGCGCTGAGGGATGCGATCCGTGCCCAGACGGTCGCCGAGGCTCTCGCGGCCTGGCGGGACCAGGCCTCGCCGGCCCCCACGCCAGCGCCCACCTCCGATCGGGAACCGGCGGATCCCGAGGCCCGCCTCAAGGCCCTCAAGCGCCTCCATGACGAGGGCCTCATCAGCGACCAGGACTACGCGCGGAAGAAGGCCGACATCCTGAAGGGGCTCTAGGCCGTGTCCCGCCTGCCGGAACCCGCCGGGGGACTTCGGCGCCGCCTCATGCTTCGCGCGGCCCACCGCCACGGTCTGCCGATGCGGGAGGGCAACGCGGTGGCCCTGCTGCCGGGCGGCGACGCCATCCTGGACGCCACCCTCGCCCTGATCCGCGGCGCGGCGCGGGATCTCCGATTCGAGATGTACATCTGGGCCGACGATGCCGTGGGCCAGGAGGTCGCCGCGGCGCTCCGCGGGGCCCTGGGCCGGGGGGTGGCGGTGCGTGGCCTCGTGGACGGCCTCGGAAGCTGGGGCGCCGAGGGGATGGTGGCCGAGCTCCGCCTGGCCGGCGCGGACCTGCGCTGGTTTCATCCTGTCGCGCCCTGGCGGCCGAGGCTCTGGAACCGGCGGAACCACCGCAAGCTGGTGATCGCGGATGGCCGTGAAGCGGTGGTGGGGAGCGCCAACTGGGGCCTGGACTACCGGCCCGCGCAGAACGCGGACGCCTTCCTGGATGTGGGGGCCGCGCTGCGAGGTCCGAGCGTGGCGGATCTCGTGGCGGATTTCGGGGCCGCCTGGCGGCGGTCGGAGGCGGAGGTCCCATCGGCGCCGGAAGTGCTGGAAGGCCGGCCCTTCTGGCGAGGACCCTGGCGGGAGGAGGCCCTGGTCCAGGTGGTCTCCAGCGCGCCCAAGGGCGGCCGCGCAGCCCTGCGCCGCCACGTGCGGCTCCTGCTCAGCCAGGTGCGGACGGAGCTGCTGGTGGCCAACGCCTACTTCATCCCGGGTCCGCTGGTGATGCGGCGCCTGCGGCGGCTGGCCCAGCGGGGCCGCCGGATCGTCCTGCTGCTGCCGGGCCGCAGCGACCAGCGCTTCGTCCAGGCCGCCTCCCGCCGCCTCTACGGCCCCCTGCTCCGCAGCGGCGTCCGCATCCTGGAGCGGGAGCACACGATGCTCCACGCCAAGGCCGCCGTGGTGGATGGCGAGGTGCTCTTCACCGGCAGCGCCAACCTGGACCCCCGGAGCTTCTACCACAACCTGGAGCTGAACCTCCTCATCCGCCAGCCTGAGGTGGTGGCCGAGGCCCGGGCGATCTTCGAGGCCCAGCTCCCCCTCAGCCAGGAAGTGCGGCTGGAAGCCTGGGAGGCCCGATCCGCCTGGGCCAGGGCCTGGTCCTGGTTCGCCTACCAGTTCCGGTGGTGGCTCTAGGCGCCGGCGGGCATCCCATCCCCATGCGGATTCCCGATGCGAGCCAGTCCGAGCCCCTGCGGCAGGGCGTCGCCAACCGCGGGACCGTGATCCTGCCCTGGGACCTGCATCCGGGCCTGGCGATCCTGCCGCGGCGCCCCGAGGAGGGCTGGATCCTCGTCCTGGAGAGTCGCGCCAAGCCGAGGGCGCTGCCCTGGCACCGGCAGAAGCTGCTGATGCTCCTCGGGGCCCAGCGCCGCGCCGTCGCGGAGCTCCGGGCCAGAGGCTTCCAGGTGGTCCATCGCGTCGCCGAGGACTATGCCACCGGGATCCGCCAGGTGGCCGCCTGGGCGAGGCCCGAGCGGCTCATCGCGCTGAGGCCCCGGGAGTGGGCCATCCACCGGCGCTTCGAGGCCCTCGCCGGGGAGGGCCTGCTGGAGCTGGCGGACGACGGCGGTCCCGGCGCGCTCTTCCTCTCGCCGCGATCGGCCTTCACCGCCTTCGCGGACGGCAGACGGCGCGTCCTGATGGAGGACTGGTACCGCCGCCTGCGCCGGGAGACGGGCTACCTCATGCGGGGGAAGGAGCCCGAAGGCGGGCGCTGGAACTTCGACGCCGAGAACCGCCGCCACGCCCGGGGCGTGAAGGTGCCGCCGGCGTCCTGGTCGGCGCCTGATGCCGCCCTCGAAGCGCTCCGCCCCTGGGCCGCCAGGGCCGGCCGCTGGGGCGACCTGGAGGGCTTCGGCTGGCCCACCACCCGCGCCGAGGCGCTCCAGTGGCTCGAGGCCTTCGCCCGGAACCAGCTCGCGGACTTCGGGCCCTACGAGGACGCGATCCGCCAGGACGCCCGGGTCCTCTTCCACAGCCGGCTTTCGGCGCCGATGAACCTCGGCCTGCTCTCGGCGGCGGAGGTCTGCGAAGCCGCGGTGGAGGCCTACGCCCGGGGCGGCATCCCGCTGGCCAGCGCCGAGGGCTTCCTGCGCCAGGTGCTCGGCTGGCGGGAGTTCATCCGCGGCGTCTACTGGTGGAAGATGCCCGGACTCCGAGAGGCCAACCAGCTGGGTCACACCCGGCCCCTGCCGGCCCTCTTCTGGGAGCCGGAGGCCACGGACCTGGCCTGCCTCCGGGAGGCCGTCGCCACGGTGCGCGACCTGGGCTGGGCCCACCACATCCAGCGGCTCATGGTCCTGGGCAATTTCGCGAACCTGGTGGAGGCCGATCCCCGGCAGGTCTCCCACTGGTTCTGGGCGGCCTTCGTGGACGCCTTCGAATGGGTGGAGCTGCCCAACGTGGTCGGCATGGCCCTCTTCGGCACGGACGCCTTCACCACCAAGCCCTACGTGGCGAGCGCCGCCTACCTCAAGCGGCAGATGGGCCTGCCCGCCAAGGGCCTGGGCCGGGGGCCCAAGGGCCAAGCCGCCTGCGAGGGCTGCCGCTACGACCCGGACGCGAAGACCGGGCCCCGGGCCTGCCCCTTCAACCTGCTCTACTGGCGCTTCCTCCACCGCCACCGGACGCTCTTCGAGGCCAATCCCCGCAGCCGGGCGGTGCTCTCCCACCTGGACCGCATGGATCCGGAACTCCGGGCGGAGGTGCTGGACCGGGCCGAGGCCTTCCTCGCCGCGCTGCCGGCGGCGGATCCGGCCTACGAGGCGGCCTTCGACGAGGACGCGGGATAGGGCAGCCGCGCCGCCAGCAGCAGCGCCACGGCGGCGGCGAAGGCCAGCACCCGCGGCGCCTTCCAGCCCACCTTCTCCTTCCAGGCGAAGTGGACGACGGCGAGGATCGCGGCCAGGTAGACGAGGCGGTGGAGCCGCTTCCACCGATGCCTCAGCCGCCGCTGCCACCCTTTGGTGCTGGTGATCGCCAGCGCCAGGAGGAGGAGCAGGGCCAGCAGCCCGACGAAGATGAAGGGTCGCCGGACGAGGTCGCCGGGGATCTCCCCCCAGGCGCCGGCCTGGTCCAGCAGCGCGTAGGCCAGCAGGTGCATCGCGGCGTAGGCGAAGGCGAAGAGGCCCAGGGGCCGCTGGAACCGCGCGGGCCAGCGCCAGCCGGTGAAACGGCGAAGCGGCGTGAGCGCCAGCGTCGCGGTGAGCAGAAACAGCGCCCACCAGCCCAGGGCCCAGAGCAGGTACTGGACGGGATTCACGCCGAGGATCCCGGCCTCCGGATGCAGCGCGCCCCAGGCGAGCCGCCCCGCGGGTGCGAGGCAGGCGAGCCAGAGGGCGCTCTTCGCCGCGATCGCGCGGCCCTGGGCGGCCATCAGTAGTAGGTATCCAGGTCCATGCCGGCGTAGAGGTGGGCCACCTGGTCACCGTAGCCGTTGAACATCTGGGTGGGCCGGCGCAGCAGCTCCCCGATGCGCCGCTCGGTCTTCTGGCTCCAGCGCGGATGGTCGTGGTGGGGGTTCACGTTGGCGTAGAAGCCGTACTCGTCCGGGTTGGACTTGGGCCAGGAGGTCCAGGGCTGATCCTTCACGAGCCGGATCTCCACGATGGACTTGGCGCCCTTGAAGCCGTACTTCCAGGGCACCACGAGGCGGATCGGCGCGCCGTTCTGATTGGGCAGCACCTGGCCGTAGAGGCCCACGGCGAGGATCGCGAGGGGATGGTAGGCCTCGTCCAACCGCAGGCCCTCCAGGTAGGGCCAGTCCAGCACGGGGATCCGCACGCCGGGCATCTGGTCCGGCCGGGCGGCGCTGAAGAGGGCGACGAACCGCGCGCTGCCGAGGGGCTGCACCTGGTCCAGCAGGGCCTTGAGGGGGAAGCCCACCCAGGGGATCACCATGCTCCAGCCCTCCACGCAGCGCATGCGGTAGATGCGCTCCTCCAGGGGCGCGAGCTTCAGGAGCTCCTCGATCCCGAAGGTGCGGGGCTTGGCGCAGAGTCCCGTGACCTTCACCTCCCAGGGCCGGGCCTTCAGCCGCCAGGCCTCCCGGGCCGGATCGTCCTTGCCCAGGCCGAACTCGTAGAAGTTGTTGTAGGTGGTCACCTGCTGCCAGGTGTTGGGGGCCTCCCCCGAGCTGAGAGGACTCTTCTGGATGGCGCCCAGGCCGCCGGGCCCCGCCGCGCCCTTGGCCCGGGCCGGCAGCGCGGAGGCGGCCAGCAGGCCGCCGGTGGCGGCCAGGAAGGTCCGCCGGTCCAGGTAGGTGGCCTCGGAGGTGATCTCGGAGGGCGCGACGTCGGAGGGCTTGCGGAGCAGCATCGGGAGCCTCTACTCCTGGGATGCTCCCCCGTCGGGGTTTGTCACCGCGGATTCCACCCGCTCCACCAGCGCGTAGAGTCCGCGGTCCTCCCGCCGGATCCTGAGATCCAGCCGCGCGAGGAGCTCCGCCAGCTCCCGGCGGAAGCCCGCCGGATCCGCCTTCTGGCTGTCCGGCGCGCTCCAACGGGCGAGGAAGGCCTCGAAGGACTCGCCGAGACGGCCCATCTCCGCCTGGTAGATCCGGGCCGTGAGGCGCACCTGCTCGTGTTCGTGGGCGATCAGCCTGGGATAGAGCACGCGGTCCTCGTGGGCCAGGTGGGCCCGGAGCTTCCCGGCGAAGGCCTCCAGCAGGGGCGCCAGAGGCCGGGCCTCCACGGCCGGGGTGGCATCGGTAGCGGCCCTCAGCTCCGCCATGAGGCGGCCCAGTTCGGTGTGCTGGTCTCGACAAAGGCGGGTGGAGGACATGCCGGCGGTCCCCGATCGGGCCCCAGCTTAGTCCCGGAGGCCCGCCTGCACCACTGGTACCGGGATCCGTTTCAGGCGGGCCGCCCGAGGGCCTGACGGACCAGCAGCTCCTCGAAGGCCTCTGGAGGTGCCGGACGGCCCAGCAGGAAGCCCTGGAGGGCGTCACACCCGAGTCCCGCGAGGAAGTCCCGCTGGTCCACCGTCTCCACGCCCTCCGCCACCACCTGGAGGCCGAGGGAGCGGGCCAGGGCGACGATGGCCTCCAAGAGGGCCCCCTCCCGGGCGCAGGATCCGGGCTGGAAGGCCCTCACGAAGCTCTGGTCGATCTTCAGAAGTCCCACCGGGAGGCGGTGCAGGTAGCTGAGGGAGCTGTAGCCGGTTCCGAAGTCGTCCACCGCGAGGCTGACGCCCATCTCCCGCAGCCGGTGCAGGCGCGTGCCCGCCTCGGAGCCGGGATCCATCACGAGGCTCTCGGTCAGCTCCAGCTCGAGGCAGGCCGGAGGCAGGCCCAGCCGCTCGAGGGTCTGGGCCACGGTCTCCACCCAGCCCGGGTCCGCGAACTGGATGGAGGAGACATTGACGGCCACCCGGAGGTCCAGGCATCCGGCGGCTCGCCAGCGGAGCATCTGGGCGCAGGCCTCCTCCAGCACCCAGCGCCCGAGCGGCAGGATGAGTCCGCATTCCTCCGCGACGGGAATGAAGCGGCCCGGCGGGATCATCCCCAGCTCCGGGTGATGCCAGCGCAGGAGGGCCTCGAAGCCCACGAGGCGGCCATCCGGGCGGAACTGGGGCTGGTAGTGGAGGCGGAATTCCCGGTCCTCGAGGGCCTTCCGGAGCCTCCGCTCCAGCTCCATGCGCTCCTGGAGCCGCTCCTGCAGCTCCGGGGTGTAGCACTGGCAGTTCCCCTTGCCCCGGGCCTTGGCGCGGTACATCGCCGCATCGGCGTGGCGCAGCAACGTGGCGCCGTCCTCGCCGTCCTGGGGGCAGAAGGCCAGCCCCATGCTGGCGCTCACCGTATGCGCCGCGCCCGCGACCCGGAAGGGCTCCTGGAAACAGGCGAGCAGCTTCTCCGCCACCCGGGCCGCGGCCTGGGGGCCAGGCACGGGATGGAGGATGATGGCGAACTCGTCGCCGCCGAGCCTCGCCAGCGTGTCGCTCGCCCGGATGGCCTTGGCGAGGCGGACTGCCACGTCCTGGAGGAGCCGGTCCCCGGCGCCGTGGCCCAGGGTGTCGTTGATGACCTTGAAGCCGTCCAGATCCAGCACCAGCAGGGCCAGCTCGGTGCTGTGCCGCCGGGCCTGGGCAAGGGCGAGGTTGAGCCGGTCCTCCAGCAACACCCGGTTGGGCAGGCCGGTGAGGGCGTCGTGGTGGGCCTGGTGGACCAGGCGGCGGCTGATGGCCTCGTGCTCCAGGGCCAGGGCCAGCACCTGGGCGAGGGTCTCGGCGGCTTGGCGTTCCTCGGCCCGGGGTTGACGGGGGAAGGGCGGGCGAAGGGCCAGCACCCCCTGGACGCGGCCCTCCAGGTCGGACACCGGCCAGGCCCAGGCCCTGCCCCCGGGGATGAACCGACCTTCGGCGGCGCAGGCGGCGATGGTCGCCGGATCCGCTTCGTACCCCGGCGTGGCGCTGGCCTGACCGTGACCGGCCTCCCCGGGCAGATGGAGCCCGGCCTCCAGATGGGGATGCAGGCGCACCAGCAGCTCCAGGGCCGCAGGGAAGATCTCGTCCAGGCTCCGTCGCCGGGCCACCAGGGCGAGGAGCTCCCGCTGGCCCCGCTCGAATTCCTCCGAACGCATGCGGTCGCTCACGTCGATGAGGATCCCCTCCAGGCGGCCCTCGCCGGACCCGTCGGGGTCCTCCACCCAGGCGACGTTCTCCAGGACCCAGATGAGGCTGCCGTCCCGCCGGCGCAGCCGCATGGGGAAGCCGCTCACGCTCCCCCGGCGCCGGAGTTCCGCGAGGTAGGCGTCCCGGTCGGCGGGATCCGCGTAGAGGGTCCGGGCGTTCATCCCCACCAGGTCGGCGGGGTCCTCCCACCCCAGCAGGCGGGCGAAGGCCAGGTTGCAGCCGAGCACCTCCCCGGTG
>DASTWQ010000096.1:0-3113 GCA_035758545.1 Holophagaceae bacterium
CCTTCACGCGCAGCGTGAAGGTGGAGGAAGGGAGCGAGGGGATTCCGCGTTCATGCGCGGAATCCCCTCACGCCCTTCCTCCCAGCCCGGACCGGCGGTCTGCCTCGCCCCCTTCGTGTCTTCGTGCCTTCGTGGTGAACAGCGTTTCTTCGCGACCTTCGTGGACCCTTCGCGGTGAAGGTCCGCCCACGCGGCCTCAGCGGATCCGCCGCCAGGCCACCTCGCCGGTGACGATGCCGCCGCTGGTGGGCGAGGGCACCGAGTAGACCAGTTCGTCCCCCTCGAGGCGGAAGGGGCGCACCTGCACCGTGCCCTCCCAGTTGGGGAAGGACGCGTGGTCGATGCGGAAGGTGATCGTCCCGGCGGCGGCGTCCACCTCGTAGCGGCCGAAATGGGCGTTGGTCCCCTGCACCGCCGCGCGGTATTCCTCGGCCGTACCCTTCGCCTTGTCGCCCGAGATGAAGC
Organism: Holophagaceae bacterium; assembly: GCA_035758545.1. Taxonomy (GTDB): domain Bacteria; phylum Acidobacteriota; class Holophagae; order Holophagales; family Holophagaceae; genus JAFDVN01. The sequence goes on from DASTWQ010000096.1 coordinate 466, forward strand.
GGGGCCGGCCCTCCCGCAGGATCTGGAGGATGTAGCGCCCGCTGGCGTCCAGGATCAGCAGACCCGCTGGATGCTCTCCATAGAGCGGGATCCGGGATCCGTCCGCCTTCAGGTTGTCCACCCGGACCAGGGTCCAGGTGCCCTGGAGCCCGGGGGAGACCGGCGACTGGGCGAGGCAGACCCCCGCGAGGGCGGGGACCAGGAAGGGGGACCACCGGCGGAGGGGCGTCATGGGGACTCCAGATGAGTAACCGTCTATCCGGTTACGCATGTCTCATTCAGCACTTCCGGGATGTAACCTGTCAACCTGGTTTCAACCCCATGCTCCGCCGTCCCCCCACCCCGCCCGGCACCCCTCCTTCCGGAGCGGCACGGGACGGCTTCGTCTTCCGCGCCGGGCGCCTGGCTCTGGACTTCACCGCGACCCTGGCGGGCCGGAAGAGGGCCACACCCCGGGACCGGCTGGCGGCGCCGGAGGACCTCGGGCGCTGGTTCGTGGCCGCGGGGCTCGCCTCCCGGGCCCCGCGGGTGACGGAGGCCGATCTTGCCTCGGCCCGGGCCCTCCGGGAGGCCCTCTACCGTCTCGCACGAGCCGCGCTGGAGGGGGACGCCTATCCGGCCAAGGACCTCGCCCTGGCCAACCGCTGGGCGGCCCAGCCCCCGCCCGTCCCTCAGCTCGGGCCGGAGGGGCTCACCTGGCGCGCCGCGGCGACGGCCGCCCTGCTCGCGGCGGTGGCCCGGGACGGCCTCGAGCTGCTGGGCGGCCCCTCGGCGGCGGGGCTCCGGGCCTGCGAGGGCGAGGGCTGCGCGCTCCTCTTCCTGGACACTTCCCGCGGCGGGCGCCGCCGCTGGTGCGCCATGGCCGCCTGCGGCAACCGGGAGAAGGTGGGCGCCTTCCGCCTCCGGCAACGGGAGGGATAGCCCTCACGCTGAAGGGACCGAGCCTTTCACCGCAGAGACGCCGAGTACGCAGAGGGCCGGCGACAAGCCTCGCCCCCTTTGCGTCTTCGCGGCTTTGCGGCTTGGCGTTACGAGGTGGCTTCCTGGTGAAGGCTCCCGTCGCTCAGTCCCCGCCGAAGATCACCACCCGCCCCCGGCCGCTGCCCTTGGCCTGGTAGAGCGCCTGGTCCGCGTCCTCGAAGAGCTCGTCCTCGCTGGTGGTGAGGTCGTCCAGCTGGGCCACGCCGAAGGAGCCCCCCAGGGTCACCGGCGAGCCGTCGTCCGCGGCGATGGGCTCCGCGGCCAGGCGCTGGCGCACCCGCTCCAGGCAGGCCGCCGCGTCCTCGGCCGTGGAGCGGGGGAAGAGCACCACGAACTCGTCGCCTCCGAGCCGCGCCGGCAGGTCCTCGTCCCGGACCTCCTCCAGCAGCAGCTGGGCCAGCTTCTGGATGGCCCGGTCCCCGGTGCCGTGGCCGTAGGTGTCGTTCACGGCCTTGAACTTGTCCAGGTCGCAGATGCAGAGGCTGAGGGGATCGTCGTGGCGCTTGGCGATCTTGAGGGCGGCCTTGAACCGCGCCATGAAGGCCCGGCGGTTGCAGAGCCCCGTGAGCATGTCCTGGGTGGCCTCCACCCGCAGCCGCGCCTCGGCCTCCTTCAGCTTCGTGATGTCCGAGAAGGAGACGACGACCCCGTGGGGCTTATCCTCCCAGGGGTGCTGCATTGGCTGGGCGTTGACGCTGATCCAGGTGCGGCGGCCGTCCGGGTGCAGCAGGCCCTGGATCTGGTTCAGCACCGGCCGGCCCGTGCGCAGGGTGCGCTTGCTGGGGTGCTCGTCCTCGGCGTAGACCCGGCCTTCCTCGTCGATGGCCGTGAGGGACTCGTCCACGCTGTCCCGGCCCACCAGCTGGCCCTCGCTGTAGCCCAGGATCCGCTCGGCGCTGGGGTTCAGCGCGAGGATGCGGGCCTCCCGGTCCATGAAGACGACGCCCTCGGTCATGGCGTCGAGGATCGTGCGGTAGCGCACCTCCTGGCCGACGCGGCCGTGGAGCTCCGCCTTGAGCCGGTGCAGGTGGGCCGCCTGGTCCGCCAGCAGGGCCAGGGCCTCCTCGTCCACGGCGGACGGATCCCGGGGGCCGTCCCCCAGCAGCCAGAGACTTCCCGCCGGGTCCTGGCCGTCGGTGATGGCCACCGCCGCGGCGAAGCCCCAGCCCTTGGCCCGGAGCGGCCCCCAATGCGGGGCTTCCGCCGCGCCGAGATCCGCCGCCAGGGCCCAGGGCCCCGGCAGGGCGCCCTCGAGAACCTCCACCTCGTCCATGGCGGGCGCCGCGAGGCCCTCCCGGCCCAGGGCCCAGGTGCCGTTGGGCAGCCGCAGCCGCAGGGCCGCCGCGTCCGCCTTCCAGGTCCGCGCCGCGAGCCGCAGGAAGGCGAGCCACTCCCGGTCCAGCTCCGCCTCCGCCCAGCGGGCGTCCATGGTGCGGCGCTGAGGGGCTTTGCGGCGGTTGCGGAGGAAGGTGTCCATGGGGGCCGGGGGGGTGGCCGGACATTATCGCCCGGAAGGCGGGAGGCTGGGGGCTGACGCCAGGCCGGAGGCTGGAGACTGGAGGCTGGAGGCTTCCCTGCGGCGGCCCTGCGGGCCGCGCCTTCCTTGAAAGGAGGACCGGCGCCTCAGGCGCCGCACCGATGGGACCTCCAGCCTCCAGCCTCCGGTC
>DASTWQ010000137.1:0-17109 GCA_035758545.1 Holophagaceae bacterium
GCACCCTGGAGTTCGAGGACCACCGGCCCCTCTACGACTGGGTCCTGGAGCAGGACGTGGAGGAGCGGTTCTTCAAGCGGCCCCTGCCGAAGCAGCACGAGTTCGCGCGCCTCAACCTCACCTACACGGTCATGTCCAAGCGCCGGCTCCTGGAGCTGGTGAAGGAGGGCCACGTGAAGGGCTGGGACGATCCCCGCATGTCCACGATCTCGGGGCTGCGGCGCCGGGGCTACACGCCGGCCTCGATCCGGGCCTTCGCCGAGAAGGTGGGTGTGGCCCGCCGGGCGGCCCTCTCCGAGGTGGCCCTGCTGGAGGGGGCCATCCGCGAGGACCTGGAGAAGGCGGCGCCCCGCCGCATGGCGGTGCTCCGGCCCCTCAAGGTGACGATCACCAACATGGCGGAGGGCGAGGCCCACGCGCTGACCCTGGCCAACCACCCCGACGCGGCCTTCGGGACCCGCACCGTCACCCTCACCCGGGAGCTCTTCATCGAGCGGGAGGACTTCGAGGAGGTGCCGCCCAAGAAGTGGTTCCGCCTCGCCCCCGGGGCCGAGGTGCGCCTCAAGGGCGCCTGTCTCGTGCGGTGCGAGGAGGTGGTGAAGGATGCCGCGGGCCAGGTGGTCGAGCTGCGCTGCACCTGGGATCCCGCCTCCCTGGGCGGCGATGCCCCGGACGGCCGGAAGGTGAAGGGCACCCTCCACTGGGTCAGCGCCGCCCACGCGGTCAAGGCCGAGGTGCGCCTCTACGACCGACTCTTCACCGCCGAGGACCCCATGGACGTCCCCGAAGGCGGCGACTGGCGGGCCACCCTCAATCCGGCCTCCCTGGAGGTGCTGACGGAGGCCCGGCTGGAGCCCAGCCTTGCCGATGCCCAGCCCGGGGACCGCTTCCAGTTCGAGCGCCTGGGCTACTTCTGCGCGGACCCGGACACCCGCCCCGGCGTCCTCGTCTTCAACCGCACCGTGGGCCTGAAGGATTCCTGGGCCAAGGCCGAGGCGAAGGGCTGAGTCAGACCGGAGGGGCAACCATGGGGTCCCGATGCACAGCCGTGATGATGCTCCTCGGCCTTTCGCTGCGGGCCCAGGGATGCTGGCCGCTGGTGCCTCCGCCTCCCCCGCCTCCTGGCGCTACGAGGGCGGAACTCGCCGCCTGGCCTGCGGCCGAATGGGCGGGACGCCATCAATACGCGGTGCTCAAGGGCCTCTTCCGAGATGATCTGGGCGCCCCTCCTCCAGGCTCTACCGTCATCGTGATCCGCTGCTTCCCACCCTTCACACCTCCCTACCAGTTGGAGGTGATCCAGAGGCCAGGGCAAGCCTGGACCCTCAAGGGTTGGTTCCTGGAGGAGAATCTCCTCCAGGCCTTGGTTGACCTGAAGCGGAAGAGCCCTGATCTCACAGATGCCGACGCGATCGGGGCCCTGGCCATCCAGACTGCCGAGATGCAGGTCGATCCGACGTGTGGAGACTGGGCTTGGCTTGGGCAGATCCGGCCTGGTGTGGTGCCCAGGCTGCCCCGGGCGCTCCCTCGCGGCATGGATGGGACCTTGATCTGCTGGATGGAGTCCACGCTAGGAGCTGGGACGGTCGAAGCCCCCCTCCAGGATGGGGATTCCCTGCCGGCCCTTTCCGGCCCCATCCAACGCCTGGAGACCTGCCTACGCGCCCGCCTTGGGGACAGGGAGCCGAAGGCCCGGCCCTGAGGCCGGATCCAGGGGGGATTCCCGGCCTGCACGCCTAGCCCGGCCGCGCCGGGCCTGATAACTTCATAAGGTTGGACTCCCACCCGAGGCCCTGCGTCTCGCCCGTCCGCCCGTCCTTCCACGCCTGATCGGGATACCCGGCCTATGGACACCTTCGCCCGCCTGCTGCACCTGACGCCCGCGACCGCCTGGATCGTGGTGAAAGTGCTCCTGGCCTTCGGCATCCCCATGGCGCTCGGGCCCGTGCTGACCTGGGCGGAGCGACGGGGCTCGGCCATGATCCAGGACCGCATCGGCCCCAACCGGGTGGCCCTCTTCGGGAAGATCCGCATCATGGGCCTGATGCAGCCCCTGGCGGACGGCCTCAAGTTCTTCTTCAAGGAGGACCTTCAGCCCGAGGGCGCCAACAAGGTGCTCTTCTGGCTGGCGCCGGCCCTGGCCTTCATCCCCGCCATGCTGGGCCTGGCGGTGATCCCCATGGGCCGGGATTTCGTCTCCGGCGGCGCCACCTTCCACTTCAGCCTGCTGGATCCGGGCAATGGCATGGGCATGCTGCTGCCCATGGCTGTGGGCGCCATGGCCGTCTACGGCGTGATGATCGCGGCCTGGTCCAGCAACAACAAGTGGTCCATCCTCGGCGGCATGCGGGCCTCGGCCCAGATGGTGAGCTACGAGATCGGCCTCAGCCTGGCGGTCCTGGCGATCTTCATGAAGGTGGGCGGCTACGACCCCCACCAGATCGTCGCGGAGCAGGCCCACGGCTGGTTCATCTGGCGCCAGCCCCTGGGCTTCCTGGTCTTCTTCACCTGCATGTTCGCGGAAGCCAACCGCCTGCCCTTCGACTTCGCCGAGGGCGAGAGCGAGATCGTCTCGGGCTTCCACACCGAGTACGGCTCCATGAAGTTCGGCCTCATGGGCCTGACGGAGTACGTGCACATCATCGGCGCCTCGGCCCTCATCGTGACCCTCTACCTGGGCGGCTGGCGGCTCCCCTTCCTGGCGGACCAGAGCCAGCTGCCGGTGCTGGTGACCTTCCTCGTCTTCCTCGCGAAGCTGGTGATCACCTGCCTGGTGTTCATCTGGGTGCGCTGGACGCTGCCGCGCTTCCGCTACGACCAGCTCATGGACCTGGGCTGGAAGAAGCTGCTGCCGATCTCCATGGCCAACCTGCTGGTCATCGCCTACCTCATGAAGGGCTGAACCATGGCCGTCGTCGTCAAGAAAGCCGAGCTCTCCTGGCTGGACCGCATCTACGTCCTGAGCGTGGCGAAGGGCATGGCGATCACCTTCCGCCACTTCCTCAAGCAGCTGTTCACCCCCACGAGCAAGCGGTTCACCATCCAGTACCCGGACATGAAGAAGCCCATGCCCAAGGGCTACCGGGGCCTCCACGAGCTGAAGCGCTTCGAGGACGGGGCCATCAAGTGCGTGGCCTGCTTCATGTGCCAGGAGGCCTGCCCGGCCCGCTGCATCAGCATCGAGGCCGAGGAGTTCAGCGACCTCACCTACACCCAGGGCTTCGAGGAGAAGCGCCCGGCCAAGTTCAAGATCGACATGCTGCGCTGCATCTACTGCGGCATGTGCGAGGAGGCCTGCCCCAAGGACGCCATCTGGCTGCGGAACGACTACGAGCTCGCGGCCTACGACCGGCTCTCCATGAACTTCGGCAAGTGGGATCTCATCAACACCTACGCGGACAAGGACGGCAAGGCAAAGCTCACCGCCGAGACCGAGTCCCCCGCCACGCCGCGCCGCACCGTGGCGCTCTGAGGAGGGAGCCGTGTTCGCCGTCTTCGCGCTGATCACCCTCCTGGGCGCCGTGCTGATGCTGCTCCAGAAGAACGTCATCCAGGCCGGGCTCTGCCTGGCCCTGAGCTTCCTTGGCGTGGCCGGGCTCTTCGTGCTGCTGGGCAACCCGGTGGCGGGGGCCCTGCAGGTCATCGTCTACGCCGGGGCCATCCTGATCCTGGTGCTCTTCGTCATCATGCTGCTCAACCACCACGAGGAGGAGCCCGCCGAACGGGCGCGGCCGCTCCAGCGCTGGGCGAGCGTGGTCCTCTCCGCGCTGCTGGGCGCCGGGGCCCTGGCCCTGGTGCTGGCCTCCCCGGGCCTCCAGGCCCTCGGCGCCGCGGGCACCCCGGTGGAGCCCATGACCCTGGAGCGGGTGGGCACGGTCCTCTTCCGGGACCACCTCCTGGCGGTGGAGACGGTGGGCCTCCTGCTGCTGGCGGCCATGGTGGGCGCCGTGGCGCTCGTGAAGAAGGAGCTCTGAGATGGCGCACCTCCTCTCCGGCGGGCTCCAAGGCTATGTGGCCGTGGCCCTGCTGCTCTTCGTCATCGGCCTGGCCACGGTGCTGCTGCGCCGGACGCTCCTCATGCAGTTCATGGGTATGGAGCTCATGCTCAACGCCGCCAACGTGGCGCTGCTGGCCTTCGCCCGCTGGCGCGGGGGCGACGTGCAGGGCACGGTCACCTACCTGATGATCATCGCCGTCGCCGCCTGCGAGGCGGCCGTGGGCCTGGCCCTGGTCATCGGCCTCCACCGGATGCGGGGCACCACCGACGCCGACCGCACCGCCAGCCTGAAGCAGTGAGGGGGAGCACGAGATGCATTCCGCGTGGCTGATCCCCGTCCTCCCGCTCCTGGGCTTCCTCCTCAACCTGCTCTTCGGCAAGCGCGCCGGGAAGGCCTTCGTCTCCGCCGCGGGCGTGGGCTCCGTGGCCCTGGCCTTCGTCCTCTCCGTGGTGGCCTTCAAGGTCATGCTGGCCGCGCCGGGGCACCGGCTCGAGATCGGCTACGGCGAGTGGATGGGCGCCGGCGCCTTCAGCGTGCCCCTGGGCTTCGTCATCGACCCCCTGAGCGGGCTGATGATGCTCGTCATCACGGGCATCGGCTTCCTCATCCACCTCTACTCCGTGGGCTACATGGGGGAGGACAAGGGCTATGGGCGCTACTTCGCCTATCTGAACCTCTTCGTCTTCTTCATGCTCCTGCTGGTGATGGGCTCCAGCCTGCCACTGCTCTTCGTGGGCTGGGAGGGCGTGGGCCTCTGCTCCTACCTGCTCATCGGCTTCGACTACGACCTGCCGGATGACGTGCCGGCCCAGGCGGGCCTGAAGGCCTTCCTCTACAACCGCGTGGGCGACCTGGGCGTGCTCATGGGCATGCTGGCCCTCTTCGCGGCCTTCGGCACCCTCACCATCGGCGACATCCTGGTGAAGGCCGGCCACCTCGGACCCCAGCTGGGCTTCGGGCTGCTGACCTTCGCGACCCTGATGTTCTTCGTCGGCTGTACGGGCAAGAGCGCCCAGCTGCCCCTCTACCTCTGGCTGCCGGACGCCATGGCGGGCCCGACGCCCGTCTCCGCCCTCATCCACGCGGCGACCATGGTGACCAGCGGCGTCTACCTCATCGTCCGCATGGCGCCGCTGTTCCAGCTCACGCCCCTCACCATGGACGTCATCGCCTGGGTGGGCGCGGCCACGGCCCTCTTCGCGGCCACCATCGCGATCGTCCAGACGGACATCAAGAAGGTCCTGGCCTACTCCACGGTCTCCCAGCTGGGCTACATGTTCCTGGGCCTGGGCTCCGCCGGCTTCGCCGCGGGCTTCTTCCACGTCTTCACCCACGCCTGGTTCAAGGCCCTCCTCTTCCTCGGTGCGGGCTCGGTGATCCATGCCCTCCACCACGAGCAGGACCTGCTCAAGATGGGCGGCCTCTGGAAGAAGATGCCCGTCACCGGCTGGACCATGCTCATCGCCACGGCCTGCATCATCGGGTTCCCGGGCACCTCGGGCTTCGCCAGCAAGGACGAGATCCTCTACCTGGCCTCGCTGAAGAGCCCCGTCCTCTACTGGATGGGCGTGGCCGGCGCCTGCTGCACGGCCTTCTACATGCTGCGCCTCTTCACCCTGGCCTTCCTGGGCGAGCCCCGGGACGCCCACGCCCACGAGCACGCCCACGAGAGCCCGGCGACGATGACCGTGCCCCTGGTGGTCCTGGCCATCGGCGCCCTGGGCGCCACGGCCTTCGGCTGGCCCGCGGCCTTCGGCGGTTCCTTCCGCATCGAGGCCTTCCTGGAGCCCTCGGTGTCCTACGGCGCCGCGGCGGCGGAGGGTGTGGTTCGCCATGGGGGGAATCCGGCCCTGATGGCCGCCATCTCCACGGCGCTGGCCCTGGGCTTCGCCTGGTGGGGCTGGTCCAGCTACAAGGGCGGCCTCGCCCTGGCGGAGGCCCGGGCGGCGAAGTGGCCCTTCCTCCATCGGCTGCTCGCGAACAAGTACTTCGTGGACGAAGGCGTGGACGCCGCCCTGGTGCGCCCGCTGCGGTGGTTCGGCAACCTGCTCTGGAAGCTCTTCGACGTCATCGTCATCGACGGCATCGGCGTGAACCTGCCGGCGGCGCTCACCCGGGTGTCCGGCGACTTCATCGCCCTGCTCCAGACCGGGCGGGTCCGGAACTACGTCCTGACCATGGGCCTCGGCGCCCTCCTGCTCCTCTATGTGTTCCTGAAGTAGGGCGGCCCTGATGACCACCTGGATGAGCACCCATCTCCTCAGCTTCCTGGTCTTCTCGCCCGGCGCCGCGGGCCTGGCCCTGCTGGCCTTCCCGGAGCGGCAGGCCCGGCTTGCCAAGCTGCTCGGCCTGCTGGTGGCCATCGCGCTCTTCGGCGTGAGCCTGCGGGCCCTCAGCCTCACCCCCGACGCCTCTGGCTGGCTCTTCCTGGAGCACCGGCCCTGGTTCTCCGTGGCGGGCCTGCCGGTGGACTACCGCCTGGGCCTGGACGGCCTCAACCTCTGGTTGGCCCTGCTCACCGCCCTGCTGGTGCCGGTGACCATGCTGGCCACCTGGTCCAGCCTGGCGAAGCGGGAGGGCACCTTCGCGGGGCTCCTGCTCCTGCTGGAGACCGGCGTCCTCGGCGCCCTGCTGAGCCAGGACATGCTCTTCTTCTACCTGTTCTGGGAGGGGATGCTCATCCCCACCACCTTCATGATCTGGATCTGGGGCGGCGAGGACCGGCGCTACGCCGGCACCAAGTACTTCCTCTACCTGGCGAGCGGCAGCCTCCTCTGGCTGGTGGGCCTGCTCTACCTGGCGGGGCAGGCGGGCTCCTTCTCGCCGGAGCTCATGGCCCAGGCCGCGGCGGGGCTCTCCCTCCACGCCCAGGGCTGGCTCTTCCTGGCCTTCGTCCTGGCCTTCGCCATCAAGTTCCCCATCTTCCCGGTCCACACCTGGATGCCGGACGCCTACAGCCAGGCGCCGGTGGCCGCGGTGCCGGTGGGCATGCTCGTGAAGCTGGGCGGCTACGGCTTCCTGCGCTTCGTCATCCCCATCTTGCCGGCGGCGGCGGCGCGGCACTCCCACGTCCTGGCCGTCCTCGCCGTGGTGGCGATCCTCTTCGGCTCCCTGGTGGCCCTGGTGCAGCGGGACATGAAGAAGCTGGTGGCCTACTCCTCCCTGGCCCACATGGGCTTCGTGCTCCTGGGCCTGGCCTCCCTCTCGGTGATCGGCGTCCAGGGCGCGCTGCTGCAGCTGGTGAACCTCGGCGTGAGCACGACGGCCCTCTTCCTGATGATCGGAATGCTGGAGCGCCGGGCGGGCACGACGATGATCGCGGACTTCGGCGGCGTGGCCTCCCGGATGCCCGTGCTGACGGGCTTCTGGCTCCTCGCGGCCATGGCCAGCATCGGCCTGCCCCTCACCAACGGCTTCGTCGGCGAGTTCCTCATCCTCAACGGGACCTTCACCTCCGGCTTCGCCTGGGGCCGCGTGGCCGCCTGCCTGGCGACGCTGGGCGTGCTGCTGGGCGCGGCCTACCTGCTCTGGATGACCAAGCGGGTCTTCTGGGGCGCGGAGAACGCGGATCCCGACGGCGGCACCGCCAAGCTGGCCCAGGACCTCACGGCCCGGGAGCTGGCGGCCCTGCTGCCCCTGGCGGCCCTGATCCTCTGGATCGGCGTCCACCCCCGGACCTTCCTGGCCCCCAGCGACCGGCCCGTGGCCCAGCTGCTCTCGGACGCCCAGGCCCCCGCGCCCGCGGCCCCGGCCCTGGGGACCGCCGCCGGAAGCGCCCCCCTGAGCGAGGTGCATGAATGATGGCCAAGGACTTCGCCGCGCTCTGGCCCCTCGTCTTCCCGGCGGTCGGCGCCTGCTTCCTTCCCCTGGCCTCCCTGGACCGGGAGCACGACACCGCCAAGTGGATCCGGGGCGTCCTCTACCTCGTGACCCTGCTGGCCCTGGGCGGCAGCTTCTTCTACCTGGCCGACCTCTGGCACGTGGGCGGCCAGCCGTCCTTCGAGGCCCTGCGCATGGACCGCCTGGCCCAGTTCAGCGGGATCTTCATCACCGTGGCCGCCGCGATCACGGTGCTCCAGGCCTGGGACCACTTCCACCAGGAGGGCTGGGTCAAGGCGGAGACCCTCTCCCTCCTGCTCTTCTCCGTGACGGGCATGATGCTCTTCACGGCCACCTCCAACCTGCTGCTGATGTTCCTGGGCCTGGAGCTGCTGAGCCTGCCGCTCTATGCCCTCGTGGGCACGGTGCGGACTCGCCCCGAGGCCTCTGAAGGCGCCATGAAGTACTTCCTCACCGGCGCCGTGGCCTCCAGCTGTTTCCTGATGGGCACAGTGCTGCTCTACGGCCTCACCGGAACCCTGGACCTGTCCAGGGCCATGGCCTCCAGCGCCGGGTCGGATCCCCTCTTCCTCGCGGGTGCCGCGCTGCTGCTGCTGGGCTTCCTCTTCAAGACCAGCGCCGTGCCCTTCCACCAGTGGACGCCGGACGCCTACCAGGCGAGCCCGCACCCCATCGCCGGCTTCATGAGCGTGGCCACCAAGGGCGCGGCCTTCGTCGCCCTACTGCGGGCCTTCCCCGGGGCCCTCTCCCTTGGCGCCGCGGGCCCCAAGGCCCAACAGGCCTTCGCCGTCCTGGCGGTGCTGACCCTGGTGCTGGGCAACCTCACGGCCCTGGTGCAGACGGACGCCAAGCGCATGCTGGCCTACTCGTCCATCTCCCACGCGGGCTACCTGCTGCTGGGCTTCGTCGCCGGGACCCCGGCGGCCTACACGGGCATCCTCTACTACCTGGCCATCTACTTGGCCATGAACCTGGGCGCCTTCGGCCTCTTCACCGCCTACGGCCTGGTGGGCGAGGACACGAGCTACGACGCCCTCCGGGGCCTGGGCTGGAAGCGGCCCCTGCTGGGGCTCTACGCGGCCATCTTCATGCTGAGCCTCGCGGGCATCCCCCCCTTCGGCGGCTTCTTCGGCAAGTACCTGATCTTCAAGGAGCTGGTGGGGACCGGCCACACCTCCCTGGCGGTGCTCGGCGTCCTGGCCAGCCTGGTGAGCCTGGCCTACTACCTGCGCTTCCTGGTGGCCCTCTTTCTCCAGGCCCCCACGGAGGCCCTGGAGCGGCGCCGGGCGGAGCAGCCCGCGGCCCCCGCGGCCCTGGCCTCGGCCTCGCTGTTCGTGGCGGCCTTCATCGTGGTCATGGGGGGCCTGGCCCAGGGCCTCCTGATCCCCGGCTTCGCCCAGCGGGCCATCGAGGAAGGGTTGAAGCTGGTCCGCTGATTTTTTCGGAGGCCCCTCAACCCGGTTGTCCTTGGCAGGGTCTACCTCGCATGGCAAGGTAATGGGTCGGGGACTCGCCTGCCTGGTTCCTTGAGCGGAGGATGGCTGACATGAAGCGCGGCACCTGGATCGGGTTGGGGGCTGGGGCCCTGGTGGTGGTCTCCGGCATCGTCTGGGCGACCCGCTCCCGGGACGAGGCCCCCAAGTGGCGCACCGCCCCCGTGGACCGCGGCGACATCCGCCAGCGCATCAGCGCCACCGGCATCCTGAACCCGGTGGTCTCCGTGAACGTGGGCTCCCAGGTCTCAGGCACGATCGCCGCGCTCTACGCCGATTTCAACAGCCAGGTGAAGGCCGGGCAGCCCATCGCCCAGATCGATTCCTCCCTCTTCCAGGCCCAGCTGGCCAACGACGAGGCGAACCTGCGGGCCGCCCAGGCCAAGGCTGAGGACGCCAAGCGCCAGATGGACCGCGGCAAGCGCCTCTACGACGGCAACCTGATGGCCGAGCAGGACTACCAGGGCCTCGTGACCACCTATCAGCAGGCCCTCGGCGGCCAGGCCAGCGCCCAGGCCGCCGTGGACAAGGACCGCACCAACCTCGGCTACTGCACCATCAAGGCCCCGGTGGCCGGCACTGTCATCAGCCGCGCCGTGGACGTGGGCCAGACCGTGGCCGCCAGCTTCAACACCCCGAACCTCTTCACCATCGGGAAGGACCTCACCAAGATGCAGGTCCTCGCCACCATCGACGAGGCTGACATCGGCGGCGTGAAGGACGGCCAGCCGGCCTTCTTCACCGTCGACGCCTTCCCGGAGACCCAGTTCAAGGGCAGCGTCAGCCAGGTGCGACTGCAGCCCACGACGACGAACAACGTCGTGACCTACACCGTCGTGGTGAACGTGCCCAATGACGACCTGAAGCTGCTGCCCGGGATGACGGCCAACATCTCCATTCTCACGGCCCACGAGAGCCACGTGCTGCGGGTGCCCAACGCGGCCCTGCGCTTCAATCCCTACGCCTTCCTGCCCGAAGCCGAGAAGCCTCAGGGCCCGCGCGCCGGCGGCGCCCCGAGCGCCCTGCAGGTCAAGCGCGAGGCCGGCCGGGTCGTGAAGCCCGAGGAGCACGTCTGGATCCTGGATCCGGCCGGCAAGCCCAAGCAGCTCCCGGTCACCACGGGCATCAGCGACGGCCAGTTCACCGAGGTGAGCGGCGAGGGCATCGCCGAAGGCCTGCAGGTGCTCGTGGGCATCGAGGATGCCGCGTCGAAGAAGGCCGGCGGGCCCCAGCCCATCGGCGGCATGCGGCGCCGCTAGGAGCCCGCCATGATCGAGTTCATCAAGCTGGCCCCGCTCTCGGTATCGCCTGCGGCGATACGCGAGACGCTCGTCTCCTGGGACCGGCCTGACCGGGGCAGGGAGGTGGCGCCATGATCGAGTTCATCAAGCTGGCCCTGTTCGCCATCACCCGGAACAAGACCCGGGCCTTCCTCACCATGCTCGGCATCATCATCGGCGTGGGCTCGGTCATCGTCATGATCGGCATCGGCCAGGGCTCCAAGCAGGCCTCCGAGGACATCATCCGGAGCATGGGGACGAACCTGATCATGATCTTCCCCGGCTCGAGCTCCCGGTCCGGCGGCCCCGTGGGTCTGGGCGCCGTGGACACCCTGGTGCCCGCGGACGCCGAGGCCATCAACACCGAGCTGCCGGATTCCGTCGGTGCGGCCACCTCCTACGTGCGCGGGGCCAAACCGGCGGTCTACGAGGACAACAACTGGCTCGTGGGCTCCATCGCCGGCGCCGACTCCAACTTCCTCCAGATCAAGGCCTGGAACCTCGAGGAGGGCCGCTACTTCACGGATCAGGAGGTCCGCAGCCAGGCCAAGGTCTGCGTGATCGGAAAGACCGTCCAGGACAACCTCTTCCCCGGCGGCGAGGACCCGGTGGGCAAGACGATCCGCCTCGGCAACCTCCCCTTCGAGGTGATCGGCGTCCTGGAGCGCAAGGGCGGTGGGCCCATGGGCGACCAGGACGACACCGTCCACGCGCCCTACACGACCGTCATGCGGAAGGTCATGGGCCGGGACCACATCAACTTCATCATGGCCAGCGCCAAGTCGGACAATCTGACGAACCTGGCCTCGGAGGAGATCACGTCCCTCCTGCGCCAGCGCCACCACCTGGCCCCCGGCGAGCCGGACGACTTCACCCTCCGCCGCCAGGACGACTGGATCCAGGCCTCCGCCCAGCAATCCCAGGTCATCACGATCCTGCTCACCGTGGCCGCGGGCATCTCCCTGATCGTGGGTGGCATCGGCATCGCCAACATCATGCTCGTGAGCGTCACGGAGCGCACCCGGGAGATCGGCGTGCGCCGGGCCCTGGGCGCCACCCAGAAGAGCATCATGCTGCAGTTCCTCGTGGAGGCCATCGTGCTGGCCTCCTGCGGCGGCCTCATCGGCGTCGGCATCTCCCTCGGCGTCATCGAGCTGCTGCAGCTCCGCCAGGTGCCGGCCCTCGTGCAGAGCTGGGCCATCCTGCTGGGCCTGGGATTCTCTGGCGTCGTGGGCATCGCCGCGGGCTTCCTCCCGGCCCTGAAGGCGGCGAAGCTGGATGTGATCGACGCCCTTCGATATGAGTGACCCAGGCAGCCAGCCCCGCCACGATCCCTACGCCGCCCTGAGATACACCGAATTCCGGTGGTTCATGCTCTCGGGGCTGCTGCTGTCCCTGGCCACCCAGATGCAGTCCACCATCCTGGGCTGGCAGGTCTACGCCATCACCGGGACCGCCTGGTCCCTGGGCCTGGTGGGCCTGTCCGAAGCGCTCCCCTTCCTGGCGCTCACCCTGGTGGGCGGCCACGTGGCGGACCGGAAGGACCGGCGCGCCATCGCCCTGGGCTTCGTGGCGCTGCTGGCCGCGGGCGCCGCGGTGCTCTTCGGCCTCAACCTCCACGGGCAACCCTCCCTGGCCTGGCCCTTCTACGCCATCCAGGGCGCCGCCGGGCTGGCCCGTGCCTTCTACCGGCCCGCCTCGTCGGCCCTGGCCACGGAGCTCGTCCCCCGGGAGGCCTTCGCCAACGCCGCGGCCTGGCGCACCACCCAGTTCCAGGTCTCCATGGTCGCGGGGCCGGCGCTGGGCGGCCTCGTCTATGGCTTCGTCAGCCCCCGGGCCGCCTACGGCCTGGAGCTCGCCCTGCTCCTCGTGGGCGCCGCCTGCCTGGCCGTCGTGCGGCCCCGCCCGAAGGTGGCCCAGGCCCGGGAGGAGGGCCCCGGCTTCTTTGAGGGCGTGCGGTTCGTCTGGCGGGAGAAGTCCATCCTCGGTGCCATGACCCTGGATCTCTTCGCGGTGCTCTTTGGCGGCGCGCCGGCCCTGTTGCCGATCTTCGCAGGCCCGGCCTTCCTGAACATCGGCGCCCAGGGGCTCGGCCTGCTCCGGGCCGCGCCGGCCCTCGGGTCCGTGGTGATGTCCCTGGCCCTGGCGCACCTGCCGCCCCTGAAGCGGGCGGGGAAGGTGTTGCTGTGGAATGTGGGGCTCTTCGGGCTCTGCTGGATCGTCTTCGCGCTGTCGAAGACGTTCTGGCTCTCCTTCCTGATGCTGGCCCTGAGCGGCGCCACGGACGACGTGAGTGTGGTGGTGCGGTCCACCCTCGTTCAGACGCTGACGCCGCCGGCGATGATGGGCCGGGTCCAGGCGGTGAACGGCTTCTTCATCGGCAGCAGCAACGAGATCGGCGCCTTCGAGAGCGGCTTCGCCGCGAGCCTGCTGGGCGTCGTGCCGAGCATCGTCATCGGCGGCTGCCTGACGGTGGCGGTGGTCCTCGTCACCGCTTGGCGGGTGCCCGCCCTCCGGAATCTGCGGGAGATCCACCGGTAGGCGGTCTCAACGCCCGGGTGGGAACCCTGCCAGCAGGTCCTTCACGGCCTTCTGCACCGCGGCCTCCGCCTCGTCCGGGGTCAGCCCGGGCCCCACGGCGTTCTCGGCCTCCCCGTGCCAGACCACGGAACGGCTCCGCGCGTCCACCAGGTCCAGGCCGATATCCGCGACTAGGTCCGCCCGGCCTCCGGTGCTGGTGCTGACGCCGGCGCCCATGCCGCCGCCGGGGCCGTAGCTGCCCATGCCGACGCCGAAGCTGAAGACCGGGCCCCGTTTCACGTGGAAGGCCGGCCGGTAGCGGACGCGCACGTCCGCGGAGGCCTCCGCGGCAGGGGTCAGCCCCTTCGCGGCCATCTCGGCGTCCACGGCGCGCTGGACCCGGCGGAGGAGGAGCTCGGGACCGGGATCCCCCTCCGCCGTGAAGGTGTAGGTCCGGTAGGCGCGCAAGTCCGCCTGGCGGTCATGGTCCGTGCGTACCCGGTATCCGCCGCAGGCGGCCAGGAACAGGAGCAGGACCGGCGCGAGGCGCCGCCCCCGGGCGCCCATCAGAGCGCCCCGAGCGCCGCGTCGTAGTCGGGCTCGTTGGCGATCTCGCCGACCAGCTCGTTGTGGAGCACGGTGCCGTTCTCGTCGAGCACCACCACGGCCCGGGCGCAGAGGCCCTTCATGGCGCCGTCGGTGATCCGCACGCCGAAGGCGTCCAGGAAGCCGGGGTTGCGGAAGGTGGAGACCGGCTCCACGGCGGAGATGCCCTCGGCGGCGCAGAAGCGCTTCTGGGCGAAGGGCAGGTCGGCGCTCACACAGAGGATCGCCGTGTTGGGCTTCTCGGCGGCGCGCTTGGAGAAGACGCGCTCGCTGGCGGCGCAGGTGGGGGTGTCCACGCTGGGGAAGATGTTCAGGATGACCCGCTTGCCCTTCAGGTCCGCCTTGGTGACCTCCGAGAGGTCGATCTTGGTGAGGCTGAAATCCGGGGCCGGGCTGCCGACCTTGGGCAGGTCGCCGGAGGTGTGGATGGGGTTGCCGCGCAGGGTGATCTGGGCCATGGATGCTCCTCGGAAGGGAGCCAGTCTAGCGCCGGAGGCCCGCCCGCCGGGTCCCTCAGCGTGCCCTGGGGGGGAATTTCTCGAGGACGTCCTTCACGGCCCGGGCCACCTGGGCGTTGGCTTCCACCGGGTCCTCCTGGTCCGTCAGGGCGCCCTCGGCGGAGCCGGACCAGACGAGCTGGTTGGTGCGGCGGTCCACGATCTCGATGACGAGTGTGCCTTCGCGGTAGCTGTGGACCTGGCTGAAGCTGGTGCCCACCCGGTAGCCCCAGGGCCGGTACCAGCCGCCGCCGAAGCCCACGTGGGTCGTCGTGCGGTAGTGGCGGGTGCGGTAGATGGGGTAGCAGGCCACGAGGAAGTCAGGGTCGGCGGTCTCCTCCCGGCTGAAGCCCCGGGACTGCAGCTCCGCCGCCACCGCGGCCCGGACCCGCTTGTCCATCAGCGAGGCCTCGTCCCCCTGGCCCTGGGCCCGGCCATGGCGGCCCGGGGCGTACAGGTCGAAGGTGCGGTAGGCGGAGAAGTCCTGGGTGACGTCGTAGTCGTAGCGGACGTTGTAGGGGGCGCAGGCCGAGAGCAGGGCCAGCGGGAAGACGAGGAGGGTGCGGACGCGGGACATGGGGCCTCCGGAAGGTCCTGTCCCTAAAGATGGGCCCCGGGGGGAAAGGGTTGAGCCCCTCTTTGGAGGGTCGGGATCCGGGTCACACTTCCAGAGGTTCGACCCGGCCCTTCCGCCAGACCTGGAAGCGGCCCTCGAAGGCCCAGGGCAGGGCGTGTCCCGCGCCCTCCCGCTGGTCCGTGTGGAAGTGTCCAGTGAGGAAGGTGGCCGCGCCGCTCGCTGCGGCCGCCCGGGCGAAGGCCTCCCGGGGGAAGGCCAGCTTGTACTCCCGGTTGGTGGTGCGCAGCTTCGCCTCGAGCCCCGCGGCGACCTTCGCCGCGCGGGTGGCGGGCAGCAGGCGGAAGACCGCCCACAGCACGCCGGAGCGGGAGACGAGGTTCCAGAGCCGGTAGCGCCAGTCCGCGGTGTTGATGAGGTCGCCGTGCTCGAAGGCGAGGCCCTCCTCCGGCAGGGCGCCGCCCACGCCCTCACCCATGAGGTCGAAGGCCGCGGCGTGCCGGTCCAGGAAGTACTCGCGGTTGCCCAGCCAGAGGCCGACCCAGCGGCCCGCGGCCCGGCGCGCCGCGACCCAGGCGAGGAAGCGGCCCTGAGCCTCCGTCTCCATGCCTGGCAGGCCCACCCACACGTCGAAGCAGTCCCCGAGGAAGAGCCAGTCCGCATCCGGGCGGGCCGCCGCCGCGGCCTCGAGCCCCACGAGCTCCTGGCTCCAGTGGGGATCTGCCACCAGGACGAGGTCCCGGTCCGGATCCGGGCGCCGATCCGCGCCGCGCCGCCAGGAATGGGCGGACCACCGGGCCCTCGCGCGGAGGCGGGAGAGGCTGATGGCCGCGAGGCCCAGGACACCGCCCGCGGTGTCCGCCACCCAGTCCAGCACCTCGCAGTCCCTGCCCGGCACGAAGGACTGGTGCCACTCGTCCAGGGCGCCGAAGGCGCTCACGGCGGCGAAGACCAGCAGGTGCCGGCGGTAGAGCGGCAGGTCCGGCCGCGTGCGGGCGAGGGCCGTCTCCATCAGCAGCGCCAGGAGCGCGTAGGCGGAGGCGTGCGCGAGCTTGTCCAGGGGCGGCGGGAGCTGGATCCCGAAGGGGTAGGCGGGCTGCTGGCTGAGCCAGGTGAGGCCTGCGGCGAGGGCCAGGGCCGGGATCCAGGGAAGCAGGCGGCGCATCACTCCAGTAAGGCAGATCCGGCGCGCCCCTTCCACGGCGGTGCGGGCCGGAGCCGGGCGCTTGCGAGAGGCTCGGCCTTGCTGATAGCGTTCCCGGTTCAGCGTCCCATCCCGATCAATCCGGCCCAGGATCCGCATCAGCATGGTTTTCTCCCTTTCCCGGCGCGCGGCGGCCCTCGGCGCCGTCTCGCTCGTCCTCGCCGCCGGCGGGGCTTTCCTCGTGCTGCGCCGGCAGGTGCGAGGGGCCTTCGCGCCCCGAACCGGATCCACCGCGCCCCTGGACTTCCAGCCCCTGCCGGACCCCGTCGGCCCACCGCCCCGGTGGGGCGGCGGCGAGGTCGAAGCGGTGGCTGCCACCCCAGATGCCTTTCTGACCGCGGGCGCCGGCGGCGTCCGGGACGACCGGGGCGAGGTGGGCCTGGCGCTGCCCACGCTGCGGGCCTCGGCGCTGACGCTCTGGCGCGGCGAGCCCGTGGCGGCGCTGGAGGCGGGCGGGGCCTTCCTCCGCCGAGGCGGCCAGTGGGAGGCCCTGCGCTCCGGCTTCGGGACCCTCCATGCCCGGGACCTGAAGGAGACGCCGGGAGGCGAGCTGCTCATCGGCGCCCGGGAGGGCCTCTTCCGCGCCGCCTGGGGCGCGCGGACCCTGGAGCGCCTGGACGCGGCCCCGGTGCAGTCCCTGGACCTCACGCCCTCCGGCGCGGTGATCGCCGGAGGCGAGACTGGCCTCCGCAGGGTGGAGGGCGGCCGGGTCACGGCGCTCCCGAGCCCCGATCCCTGGATCCAGTGGGTGGGCGTGTCCGGGGACAGCCTCGCGGTGATCACGCCCCTGGGCCTGGCCCGAGGGCCGCTGGGCGGTGCCCTCGCGCCCCTGGGCGGCGGTGAGGACGCCCAGTCCGCGGCCTGGGCCGGCGGCACCCTCTTCATGGTGGCCGGCGGACGCCTGGTGGCGGTGGACGCGGCGGGACACCTGTCGGAGCTGATCCTGCCCTCCCAGCCGCGGAAGGTGCTGGCGGTCAGCGGCACCCTCTTCGTGGACACGGAGGCGGGCCTCTACCGCCGCGCCGAGGGCCGCTGGGCGCTGGCCCGGGCCCGGGGCAACGCGCTGCCGCCGGGCTCTGGCCACGTCGGGGCCCTGG
>DASTWQ010000233.1:0-9145 GCA_035758545.1 Holophagaceae bacterium
CACCACTGGGCCTTCGATCTTCAGTGGGCCGTTGGGCTGGGGCATGAGCCGCAGCTCGCCGCCCTCGCCGGGTGGATCGGCCGGGCGGGGCCCCATCAGGCCCGGATCCTCGAAGGGCAGCGCCCGATGCCGGTTGTCGCAGAAGGGCTTGGCGGCGCTGGCGCCGCAGCGGCAGAGCGCCAGCCGGGTGTCCTCGACCACCGTGCGCCCCTCCGCGTCCAGCACCCGCAGGCGGCCCCGGAGGTAGAGGGGCCCCCGGGCGCGGACCTGGACGGAGCCCACCGCCTCCGGCGATTCGCTCCACCCGCTCGCCGCCGCAAGCTTCAGGGCCCCGGTGGGGCACCGGGCGACGGCCGCGGCGACCGCGTCCCCCGCGGCCCCGTCCGGCGCGATCCAGGGGGTGCGTCCGGTGTCGAAGACCTCCGGCAGGGCCCGGAGGCACTCCGCCGCGTGGATGCAGCGGCCCGTCTCGAAGGTGACCGTCACCTCCCGCCCCTTGTAGGTGTGGATGCGCGACATCGGAACCTCCTGGAGCGGACGCCCCCAGCATGCGGAGCCCCCGCCGGCCGGGCAACCCCCGATCCGGCGGACTCAGGCCTGGATGGCCTTCAGCGTCCGCGCCAGCTCCCGCCGCATGGCGGCGGGGCTCTCCGCCTGGAACGACTCGCCGTGGCCCGGGAGCACCCAGCGGAAGTCGAAGGCCAGGAGCCGCTCGACGTTCCGCACCTGGGCCTCCCAGTCGTGCCAGTTGTAGGCCTTCGAGGCCCAGAGCATGCCCCGGGGCCGGCTCCACCAGAGATGGTCCCCGGTGAAGAGGAAGGTCTCCCGGTAGAGCAGGCACATCGAGCCCGCCGTGTGACCGGGCGTGGGGATCAGGAGCAAGTCGTCCGCCAAAGCGACGGGCTCGTCCCCCTCGATCACCCGCTCACAGCCCCGCATCGCGTCCCCCGCGTGCATGACCCGCGGACAACCGAAGCGCTCGTGGTAGGCCGCGTGGTCCGCCACGTCGTCCCGGTGGCTGAGCACCATCGTGGCGACGCCGCCCTCCGCCTCCAACCGCGCCATGAGCTGGGGCGAGGACCGGGGCGAATCCATGAGCACGTTCCCCGCCGCCCGGCGGATGAACCAGCTCCAGGCGCCGAAGCTCTTCTCGCTGGTCCAGCCGCAGAAGGCCACCTCGTCCGCCACCGGCACCGGGAAGCCCTGGGCCGCCTCGCCCACCAGGGCCTTCTCCTCGGTGCCGATGGCGGCCACGGGGCAGGCCACGAGGGCCAGGGCGGCCCGCCGCTTCGACGCGTCATCCCCGGGCTGGGCATGGACGCGGCTGTGGCTGCCGGCGTCCTCGAAGGTCTCCGGAGCGAACTGGTAGCAGGTGCCGCAGTCGATGCAGGCCCGGTCCACGAAGAAGGATCCCTCCGCCTGCCCCGCGTAGGCCTTCGCGCGCTGCGCCATGGCGCCTCCGTGGGGAGGATTCTACGCCCCCTGCCCCGCCCGGGCGGCGAGGGCGGCGTTCATGCGCGCCAGGTTCTGCCCCATGCCCACGGAGAGGTGGTGCCAGTCCTCCGCCTCCGCCGCCGGAAGCAGCTCCCGCTGGACCTCCGCGAACAGCTCCAGCCAGTCCGCCAGCAGCGGCACGGTGAAGCCCGCGCGGAAGTGCTTCAGCGGCACCTGGTAGTCCACCTCCAGGTAGGGATCGCCCCCCAGCAGCACCCACCAGAAATGGGTCAGCTTGGCCTTGTGGTGGCCCCAGTCCTCCACGGCGCCGAAGGGCCCCGCCAGGGTCGGATGGGTCTGGATCCGCGTGTAGAAGGCGTCCACCACCGCGGCGATGCCGTCATGGCCGAGGCGGTCGGCGAGGGAGCCCGGGTCGGCGCGTCGCGTCATGGCCCCAGCGTCGCCGCCAAGGGCCAAGGCCCGCCTTGATGGATCTCAAGGCCTCTACTTGTCCAGGCGGGCCATCATCGCCTCGGGATAGCGGGTGCCCGCGGCGGCGTCCGGCGGGAAGGCCGCGTCCAGGGCCGCCAGCTCCTCGGCGCTGAGGTGGAGGGCCGCAGCGGCGGCGTTCTCATCCAGCCGCGCGCGCTTCTTGGTGCCGGGGATGGGGACGATGTCCGTCCCCTGGGCCAGCACCCAGGCCAGGGCCAGCTGGGCCGGGGTGCAGCCCTTGGCGCGGGCCATGGATTCCACCGTCGCCACCAGGGCCTGGTTGCGGTCGAAATTCTCGCCCTGGAAGCGGGGCGTGTTCCGCCGGTAGTCGTCCGGCGCCAGGTCCGAGGCCGCCTTGAAGGCGCCGGTGAGGAAGCCGCGGCCCAGGGGGCTGTAGGCCACGAAGCCCGTGCCCAGCTCCCGGCAGGCGGCGAGGATGCCCTGCTCCGGATCCCGGGTCCAGAGGGAGTACTCGGACTGCACCGCGGCGATGGGGTGGACGGTCCAGGCCCGGCGCAGGGTCGCTGGCGAGACCTCCGACAGGCCCAGGTGCCGCACCTTGCCGGCCTTCACCAGGTCCGCCATGGCGCCCACGGTCTCCTCGATGGGCACCTCGGGATCGAGGCGGTGCTGGTAGTAGAGGTCGATGTGGTCCACGCCCAGCCGCGTCAGGCTGGCGTCGCAGGCGGCGCGGACGTACTCGGGCCGGCCGTTGATGCCCCGGATCGCGGCATTGGACGGATCCCGCACGATGCCGAACTTGGTGGCGATCACCACCCGGTCCCGCACGCCCCGCAGGGCCTTGCCCACCAGCTCCTCGTTGAGGAAGGGGCCGTACATGTCCGCGGTGTCGAAGAAGGTGATGCCCAGCTCCACGGCCCGGTGCAGCGTCGCCGTGGATTCGGCGTCGTCCCGCCCGGCGTAGAAGTCGGACATGCCCATGCAGCCAAGCCCGAGGGCGGAGACGGCGAGGTCCTTGCCGAGGATGCGGGTGTCCATGGAGGCCTCCTGGTGCTTCTTCCTTCAGCCCTTGATCACCCGCTCCACCTCGTAGCCCCCGCGGGGCTGGGCATGGAGCTGCCAGAATTGCTCGGCCAGTTTTTCCGGATCGAAGGCCGTCCCGGGCTGGATCATGCCGCAGATGGTGACCGTGGCGGCGTGGATGCCCGTCTCGCCCAGCTCCTGGGCCAGGCTGAGCAGCAGGCTGCGCTGGGCGGCCTTGCCCACCGAGAGCGAGGCGCCGCTGGCGAAGGGCGAGAGGGCGCTGCCGCCGCCGGTGAGGAGGATCGTGCCGCGGTCCTTGGCCTTCATGCTGGGCAGCACCGCCTGGACCGAGGCCAGGAAGCCCCCGGCCATGGCACGGAACTCGGAGACGAGGTCCTCCGGCGCCAGCTGGCTGGGCATCGCCTCCCGGAAGACCGACGCGTTGTAGATGAGGACATCCGGCTCGGCCTTGCCAAGGACCAGCTTCAGGCCGCCGAAGTCGGAGGCGTCCACCGCATGGCCGTGGACATCGAAGCCCTCGGCCTGGAGATCGGCCACCAGGGTGCCGAGGGCCTCGGCGCGCCGGGCCAGGAGGCCCAGCCGGTGGCCTTCGCGGCCGAAGCGCCGGGCCAGGGCCATGCCCATGCCGGGGCCCATGCCGACGAGGACGGTGAGGGGAGCTTTGGGATTCGCCATGGGGTCAGGATGCAAAAAGTAGAAGGGCGGCGCAACGCCGCCCTTCCATTCGGTTCACGGATCAGGCCTGGAAGGCCGCCAGATGCTCGGCGAAGAACGCGTCGAGGCTCCGGGCCGGGGCGCCGGTGACCAGCTCCACGGTCTGGGTGACCACGTCGGCCTTGCCCTGCCGCACCGCCTGGTTGAGGGTGGTGAGGGACCAGACGTAGTCCGCGGGCATGCCCATGCCGAGCATGGCCTGGTAGGCGGCCTGGTCCGGCACCGGCACGAAGGCCACCTCCCGGCCCAGGGCCTTGGCGAGCCGCGCCGCGCCCTCGCCGTTGGAGAGGGCCTCGGGCCCGGTCAGCTCGTAGACGCGGCCCTCGTGGCCGGGCTCCGTCAGCGCGGCGGCGGCCACGGCGGCGATGTCCCGGGTGTCGATGAAGCCCATGCGGCCGTTGCCAGTGTTGGCGTAGATGGGCTGGCCGGCCTTCACGGGCCCGGCGTGGTAGGCGAGCCAGTTCTGCATGAAGAAGCTGGGCCGCAGGGTGGTCCAGGCCAGGCCGCTCTCCTCCAGCAGCCGCTCCACCCGGGCGTGGCCCCGGAAGAAGCCATTGGCCGAATCCGCGTCGGCTCCCATCGCGGAGAGCTTCACGATGCGCTTCACCCCGGCGGCCTTCGCCGCGGCGACGGCCGGCGCCTCCTGGGGGTAGGGATCCGCCGAAGAGGACAGCAGGAAGAGGGCGTCCACGCCCTTCAGCGCGGCGCCGAGGTTCGCGAGGTCGCCGCGGACGACCGCCACGCCGTTGCCCTCCAGGGCCTGGGCGGAGGCGTCCGAGCGGGCCAGGGCCTTGAAGGCCGCCTTCTTGGCCTTCAGCGCATCGATGAGCGCCTGGCCGACTTTGCCGGTGGGACCGGTGACGAGGATCATGGGAACTCCTTTCAGGCCGAAGCCGGGTAGTCGGTGTAGCCGGCGGCGCCGGGGGTGTAGAAGGTATCCGGCTTCGGCTCCGCCAGGGGCAGCCCGCCCTTCAGGCGGGCCACCAGATCGGGGTTGGCGATGAAGGGGCGGCCGAAGGCGATGAAGTCGCCCTTCCCCGCCGCCAGGTCCGCCTGGGCCCGGGCCAGGTCATAGCCGCCGCTGAGGATCGTCGCGCCGGCGAAGGCCGCCCGCAGGGCCGCCTTGAGGGAGGCGGGCACCTCCGGGGCGCCCATGCTGCTGTGGTCCACGATATGGATGTAGGCGAGGCCCAGGGCCGAGAGCTCCTTGGCCAGGTGGAGGTAGGTGGCCTCCACCTCGTCGTAGGCGGGCATGTCGTTGAAGACGCCGAAGGGCGAGAGGCGGATGCCGACCCGGCCCGCACCGATGGCGGCGGCGGTCTCCTTCGCCACCTCGAGCACGAAGCGGCAGCGGGCTTCCAGCGAGCCGCCGTAGGCGTCCGTGCGCTGGTTGGTGCCGGGGTTCAGGAACTGCTCCAGCAGGTAGCCGTTGGCGGCGTGCAGCTCCACGCCGTCGAGGCCCGCCTGCCGGGCCAGCTTCGCGGCCTGCACGAAGGCGGCCTTGGCGGCCTGGAGCTCCGGGAGGGTCATGGCCCGGGGCAGGGGCAGCGGCTGCATGCCCTCGGTGTCCGTCCACATGTCGCCCTTGGCCTGGACCGCGGAGGGCGCCAGCACCGCCGCGCCCGCGGGCAGGTTGGCGGGGTGGCTCACCCGGCCCGTGTGCATGAGCTGCACGAAGATGTGGCTGCCCTTGGCGTGCAAGGCGTCGGCCACGAGCTTCCAGCCCTGGACCTGGGCCTCGTTGAAGAGCCCCGGGATGCGGGCGTAGCCCAGGCCGTCCGGATGGGGGGCCGTGCCCTCGGTGATGAGAAGGCCGGCGCCCGCCCGCTGGCCGTAGTACTCCGCCATGAGGGCGTTGGGCACGTTGCCCTCGGCCCGGGAGCGGGTCATGGGGGCCATCACGACGCGGTTGGCCAGGGTCAGGTCCCCGAGGGTGGCGGGCGCGAAGAGATCGTGGGTCGTGGCAGTCGTCATGAAGTCTCCGTCCGCGCTCACAGGGCGCCGTCGAGGAAGCTGCGGAGGCTGGCCTTGGGCAGGGCGCCCACCACCTTGCCCGCGGGCTTGCCGTCCTTGAAGAGGATCATCGTGGGGATGCTCATGATCCCGAAGGCCTCGGCCGTGGCGGGCTGCTCGTCCACGTTCACCTTGGCGATGGCCACCTTGCCGGCGTACTCGCCCGCGAGCTCCTCGAGCACGGGGGTGATGGCCTTGCAGGGGCCGCACCAGGGGGCCCAGAAATCCACCAGCGTGGCGCCGGAGGCGATGGCGGCGCCGAAGTCGGCGTCGGTGAGGGTGCGCAGGTTGGACATGGCGTCCTCCTTCAGGATCAGGCGGTCAAAGGGAGAAGGTCAGGATTCGAGCGCGTCAGACGTCCAGCAGGGCCTCGAGGCTGATGTCGGCCTTGAGGACCCGGGAGACCGGGCAGTTGGCCTTGGCGCCGGCGGCGATCTCCTGGAAGCGGGCCGGGTCGAGGCCCGGCACCTTGGCGCGGAGGGAGAGGTGGACCTTCGTGATGGTCCAGCTGCCCTCCACCTGCTCCAGGCTCAGGGCCGCGTCCGTGGCCAGGGACTCGGCGGTGAAGCCCGCCTGCCCCAGGGCCGCCGAGAGCGCCATGGTGAAGCAGCCCGCGTGGGCCGCGGCGATGAGCTCCTCGGGGTTGGTGCCCGGGCCCTCCTCGAAGCGGCTGCCGAAGCCGTAGACGGTGTCCTTCAGGATGCCGCTCTGGGAGCTGAGGCGGCCCTTGCCGGTCTTGAGGTCGCCCTGCCAGCGGGCGGAGGCGGTGCGCTTCATGGATTCCTCCTTCGAAGGGGATTCAGACGCAGGTGCGGACGGAGTCCCGTCCCTGGGATGCCGCCGGGCGGCTCAGAGGTTCACCACCAGCTCCTCGGTGGCGAAGCGCACCTTGGGGAGCTTCGCGTAGCCGTCGTCCTCGGCGCGGTAGCCCAGGGCGCAGGCCATGGTGGTGGCGTAGCCGCTGCCCTCCAGGCCCAGGATCCGGTCGTAGGCCTTGGGGTCCAGGCCCTCCATGGGAGTCGCGTCCACGCCCAGGGCCGCGGCGGCGGTCATGAGCTGGCCCAGGGCGATGTAGGTCTGCCGGGCGGCCCACTCGGGGATGTCGGCGCGCTGGCCGCGGTTCACCAGGTTGTCCACCAGCATCTTCCGGAAGCCCGCCAGGCTCTCCAGGCTCACGCCGCGCACCTCGGCGATGCGGGCCAGGTAGCGGTCCACGTCCGCCTCGGTCACGTCGGTGCGGGCGGTGAAGACCACGAAGTGGGAGGCGTCCGTCACCTGGCCCTGGCCCCAGGAGTGCTCCCGCAGCTTCGCCCGCAGCTCGGGATCCTCGACCACGAGGAACTTCCAGGGCTGCAGCCCGTAGGAGGAGGGCGTCAGGGCCAGCGACTCCGCCAGGGCCTGCCAGGTCGCGCCATCGATCTTCTTGGAAGGGTTGAACTTCTTGGTGGCGTAGCGCCAGCTCAGGGTCTCGAGGAGGGTCTCGGGGTTGAGGGCGGGAACAGTGGTGATCACAGGTACCTCCTTGGGATGGTGTTGGGCTCTTGCAGCCCGTGGCACAATGGTTGGGTGCTTACATCCGAATGGAAAGTAGGCACCTTTTCCCAAGGTAGGCACCCCATGGTTAGTAAAGACGCCTGCGGCGGCATGTCCGCCGACCTCATGAGCGCCAGCTGCCCCACGCGGCGGGTGCTCGATCTCATCGCGGACAAGTGGACGACCCTCGTCATCTACCTGCTCTCCGACGGCACCAAGCGCTACGGCGAGCTGCAGAAGGCCATCGGCGGCATCAGCCAGAAGATGCTCACCCAGACCCTGCGGCGCCTGGAGGAGGACGGCCTCGTGAAGCGCACGGTCTATCCCGTCGTGCCGCCCCGCACCGAGTACGAGCTCACGCCCCTGGGCCGCACGCTGGAAGAGCCGCTCAAGGCCCTCTGCGCCTGGGCCATGAAGCACATGGGCGAGGTGGAGCGCCACCGCGCCCGTCACCAGGGCAAGGCCCTCAGCGCCTGAGGCCCGCCCAGGGGCCGGATCGCCGTTCCGGGGGGTGAGGGCCACCCCCCGCGGGCCCGGCCCGCGCTAGGCTGGCTCACCCCACCCGGAGTCCCCATGCGCCTGCGCCGCCCCGCCCTGCTCCGCTCGGCGTCCTGCGCGGCCGGTGTCCTGGGGCTCACGCTGGCGGCGCAGGCGCCGCGGCCGGCGGCCAGCCCCGCCGCGGAGGTCGCCCGGGCCGAGCAGGCCTTCGCGCAGCTCGCCTTGGAGAAGGGCATCCCTGCCGCCTTCCTGACGAACCTGGCCCCGGGCAGCGTGGTGCTGCGGCCCGGGCCCGTGGATGCGCGGACCCTCTACGCCGCGGACAAGGACCCTGGCCTCCTCATCTGGCGCCCGGCCCAGGTGGGCGTGGCCGCCAGCGGCGAGCTGGCCTACAGCACCGGGCCCTGGGAATACCGCCCCGCCAAGGACGCGGCGCCCGTGGCCACCGGCCACTTCCTCTCCATCTGGGCGCGGCAGGCGGACGGCGGCTGGAAGGTGGCCTTCGACGCCGGGGTGCCCCACCCCGCGCGCCCGGAGCCCGAGGGCTGGACCGCCTTCCTGCCGGCGGCGCCGGACCTGCTCGGGGAGGAGGATCCCGCGCGGACCCTCCAGGCCCTGGACCGGGGCCTCTCCTCCGGCAGCGCCCGCCTCGTGCGCCTCGCCTTCGGCGCCACGGTCTACCGCCGGGGCCGGCCGCCCCTCACCGGCGCCGCCGAGGTGGCCGCGGTCCTCCAGGCCGAACCGGACCGGGCCTACGAGCCCGCCGGCGCCCGGGTGGCCCGCTCCGGGGAGCTGGGCTACACCTGGGGCACCGCCGGCGCCAACGGCGGCGGCGCCGTGAGCTACCTCCACCTCTGGGTCCGGGGCGCCGGCGTCTGGCGCCTGCTCTACGACCTCGAACTGCCGATGTCGGTGCCCAAGCCCTGATCCACCGCAGCGACGTTCAGGGCGCGGCAACCACCCCGAGACATTCCAGAGACGAGGCCATTGAATCCAGGAGAGCTGGAGTTCGACTCCAGATCTCGAGGAAATGCCCCTCCCAGAAGTAGGCGATGAATCCAGGGGCACACGAGTAGAGGTAGGCGCTCATCCCGTTCGCCAGAATGCAGCTGAGGCATTCCTGGAGGTCTCGCCGGTCGCCTTCGCTGATCCGAATCCAAACGCGATCGAAGGTCGAGACAGTCTTGCCGATCTCACGCAGCAGGGCTGGTCCCTCTTCTTCACCTCGTCCCGACCAGTCGGTGATTTGGAGGATCTGGCTGGCCGGCTCAAGTCGCTGGATGAGCACTTCCGCCAGCTGATCCGCACGGATTCCACCCTCGGGGAGAACAAGTCGCAGATAGGCAAAGCCCGGCGGAGCCTGGCGGCAGGGATCCTCCACCAGGTCCCGCTCCGCCAGCCAGGCCAGTGCCTGAGGTTGCGTGATCAAGTCCATCTAGATCCGCCCAGGCAGAGG
>DASTWQ010000064.1:0-9009 GCA_035758545.1 Holophagaceae bacterium
TCGAGATGGACCGCCCCGAACCCGAGCCCGAGGCGCCCGCGCAGCCGGAGGCCGTGCAGCCGCCGGAGGCCCTCACCAAACCCGCTCCCGCGCCCCGGACGGGCCTCCAGATCAAGGCCCCCGAGGCCCTGGACGTCTCCAAGCTGCCGGACTGGATGAAGGAACCCAAGGTCTGGGCCGCCACCGCCGGCGGGATCCTGGTCCTCGTGCTGGGCACCCTCTGGTACCGGAGCTACGCCCGGGACGCCCAGCTCAAGGCCGACGTGGCCGCGGCCCACCGGGCCGCCGCCAGCAAGGCCGCCCGGGACGCCCAGGTGCCCGTCCTCGCCGAGACCCCCGCCGGCATCCTCGCCGAGGGGAAGCAGGCCCTGGACGAGGGCGACGCCGTGCGCGCCTACCTCCGGGCCCAGACCCTCCTCAAGCGGGATCCCTCCGATGGCGCCGCGGCCCAGCTGCTGGACCGCGCCCGGGCCGCCCTCCCCACCGGCGGCGTCGTGGGCGCCACCGCCGCGGAGTACCAGAAGCACCTCCAGACCGGGGACCTGGACCAGGCGGCCAAGGTGATGGACGGCCTCCTCCGGGCCACCCCCGACGATCCGGTCCTTCGGACCCAGGCCCTCCGGCTCTTCCTCCGCCTGGCGGAGGATCACGCCTCCCAGGGCCGATGGTCCGACGCGGCCGAGGACCTGGCCCGGGGCCGGGCCCTGGCCCCGGAGGATCCGGCCTGGTCCGCCCGCATCGCCCTCCTCCCCAAGATCCAGGCGCTGCCCAAGGGGGATCGCCCCCTCTGGATCGCGCTCCTGGGCTAGGCCGTGGACCGGCGCCTCTGCCCGAGCTGCCAGACGCGGCTGTCGCCGCTGGCCCTCGAGTGCCCCACCTGCGGCCTGGTCTTCGCCCGGGCGGAACGACCCAGGCCCCTGCTCTTCCAGGCCAGCGGCCTGGCGCTGACTGAGTCCGGCCCCCGGGCTCCCGCCGCCCTCCAGTCCCCGGCCCTGGGGCGGGTCCAGCCCCTGCCCCTGGCGGCGCCCAACGAACCGGTCCTGCCGCCCTTGCCCGAGCCGGATGCGGGCTCCTTCCATCCCCTGCACCTCCTGGAAAGCGCCCTCGGGACCCTGGAGCCCAACCCCCAGGTGGCCTCCTTCGGCCCTCTGGTGGTGGTGGAGCTCGGCGAGGCCTGCCTCCTGGCGGCCTTGAACCTCCTGCTCGCCCTAGGCACGGGACTCATGCTCCACGCCTCCCCAGCCCGGATCCTGGCGGAGGCCTGGCCCGTGGTGGTGCCGGCGCACCTGCTGGTCTCCTGGGCCTTCCTGATGATCCCGCTGGTGCTGGTGGGCCAGTCCCCGCTCATGGGCCGGGGCAACCTGGTGCTGGCGGAGGAGGAGCCCGAGCGGCGCATGGTGTTCAGCCTGCTGCACCTGGTCTCGGTAGCGCTGTTCCCCTTCAGCATCCTCTGCATGATCCTCAGCCCCCGCCACCAGACCCTGGCGGAGTACCTCACCGGGCAGGAGATCATCGCCCGGCCGGAACCTCGACTGCACTGAGGCCCGGCCACAGCGGGCGTCGGAGGCCTACTCCGGGATCGGGTCCAGGTGGTAGGGCACCGAGATCACGATGGTCTTCGGCTTGGCCAGCAGCGCGCCCTTGATGCGCAGGGCCGTCTGGTTGTGGAGCAGGTGCTCCCACCAGTGCCGGGTCACGAACTCGGGGATGATCACGGTCGTGATGAACTCCGGCTCCGCGCGGCGCATGCGGTCCAGCTCGTCGAGGATGGGCTCCACCACCTTGCGGTAGGGACTGCGGATCACCCGGAGCGGGATGCCCTCGCAGTAGGTCGGCCAGTCCGCCTGGAGCTTCAGGAAGGCCAGGCTGTCCTTGCCGTAGTGGTCCGGGAAGTCCACCGTGAGCGCCTCCACCTGGCCGTGCTCGGCGATGAGCTTGGCGTAGTTGAGGGCCTGGATCACGCCATGGTGGATGCCGCTCACCAGGACCACCACCCGGTTGCGGCGCTCCAGCGAGTACTCAGCCCGGGAGGCCGCCAGCTTGGACTTCACCCGGATGTAGTGGCGGTGGATGTTCGAGAAGGTGATCACCAGGAGCGGCAGCAGGAGCACCACCACCCAGACGCCGTGGGTGAACTTGGTGGCGACGATCACGCACATCACGAGGAAGGTCGTGGTGGCGCCGAGCCCGTTGATGAAGGCCTTGAGTTGCCAGTGGCGGCCCCGCTCGCTGCGCCAGTGGAAGACCATGGAGGCCTGGCTCAGGGTGAAGCCGATGAACACGCCCAGGGCGTAGAGGTCCAGCAGATGGTCCTCGTGGGCCCCGAAGCCCAACACCAGCGCGCCTGCGGCGATGGAGAGGATGAAGATGCCATTGCTGAACACCAGCCGGTCGCCCTGGCTCGTGAACTGGCGCGGCAGGAAGCCGTCCTTCGCCATGAACGCCGCCAGGCGGGGGAAGTCCTGGTAGCTCGTGTTGGCCGCCAGGATCAGCACCGCCGTGGTGAATCCCTGGGCCGCCAGGTAGAAGATCCGGCCCGCGCCCTCGTGGCCGCCCACCACCGTGCGGATGAGGGTGGAGAGCAGGGTCTCGTGCGAGCCGGAGAAGTAGGTGAGGCCGTAGCGGTTCGAGAAGAAGGTGATGCCGAGGAACATGGTGCCCAGCAGGAACACCATCAGCCGCATGGTGCGGACCGCGTTCACCGGCGCCGGGTCCTTGAAGGCGGCCACGCCGTCGGAGAGGGCCTCCACCCCGGTCAGGGCCGTGCAGCCCGCGGAGTAGGCCCGCGCGAAGAGCCAGATGCCCGCCAGTTTGCCCGTGGTGGACAGGGTCGGCACCGTCCGCTGGATATGGACCATCAGGTCGGCGTCCGTGCCCGCGAGCGCGCGGAAGGTGCCGATGCCGATGACGATGAGCACGCAGGAGATGAACCCGTAGGTGGGCACCGCGAAGAGCGCGCCGCTCTCCTTCACGCCCCGCAGGTTGAGGATGGCGATGAAGGCGATGCAGGCCAACGCCAGCGCCACGCGGTGGGGCTCCAGGGCCGGGAAGGCGCTCACGATGGCGCTGATGCCCGCGGAGACGGACACGGCCACCGTGAGGATGTAGTCGATGAGGAGGCTCGCGCCGGCGGTCTCCGCTGCCAGCTCGCCCAGGTTGTCCTTCGTCACCAGGTAGGCGCCGCCGCCGCCGGGATAGGCCCGGATGGTCTGGCTGTAGCTCATGAGCAGCATGAGCAGCAGGGCCGTGATGCCCAGCGCCGCGCCCCAGGACCAGGTCATGGCCCCGAGCAGGAGCGCGCCGCCCAGGCCCGCCGACGGGCCCGCGAGGCTGATGGCCTCCATGATGGACTGGGTGCCGTAGGCCACCGAGGAGAGGGCGTCGGAACTGAAGACCGCCAGGCCCACCGGGACGCTGAGCTTGGTCTCGTGGAGCTCCTCGCTGGCGAGGCGGCGGCCAAGGAGGATGCGACGGAGGTTCTGCATGGATGGCGGCCTTCGAGGTCAGCGGGTCATGAGCCACAGGCCCGCGAGGGTGAGGCCCAAACCCAGCAGCTTGCCCGGATCCAGGCTCTCTTTGAAGAAAAACCAGCCGGCCAGGGCCACCAGGATGAAGTTGGCGTTCATGACCCCCACCGCCAGGCCACCCTTGGCCCCCCGAGCGAAGGCCTCGTTCAGGCAGATGAGGGCGATCCCGGTGGCCAGGCCCGCCCCGATGGCCCAGGCGGCGCCGCCGGGGGTGAAGCCCGGCCGGCCCCGGCGGAGCCACTCCGCCAGGGCCAGGGGCGCCTCCCCCAGGATCACCCCGAAGAGCACCGCCGCGGGGCTGAGCCCCCGCAGGCTGGCCGCCTTCATGCCGAAATTCGCCACTGCCATCACGCCGAAGGCCGCCAGGGCCCAACCGATCCACCCCACCTGGAGTTCCTTTCACCCCATTCCCGGGGACGGGGGGCATGATCCCACGAAGCCGTGACAAATCCGCAACTTGCCCAGGCGTAGGATCGAGGTCACATTTCCCTCCCTCCCCGCACCCCAGCAGTATCCCCCCGCGGGAATCCCTTTCTCAACCGGGCCATCACGCCCACCAACGCGGCATCCGCCGCAAGGAGCACGTCCATGAACCGTCGTATCGCCTCCCTGGCCACCCTCTTCGCCGCTGGCGCCTTCGTCGCCTCCGCCGCCCCCGTCACCACCACCGTCCGCACCTCCGCCGACACCCTCATGACCCAGAAGGGCTGTGGCGCCGACAAGGACAAGAAGCAGGCCTCCTGCTCCGCCGACAAGGGCAAGAAGGACGCCTCCTGCGGCAAGGGCTCCTGCGGCTCCGCCAAGTAAAGCTTGAACCCTGGGAAGGGGGAGGCTCCGCCTCCCCCTTTTCCTGCTCCGGCCCGACCATGACCGACCGCGTTCCCGCCGCCCCAGCCTCCCCCTTCACCGGGGTGGGCATCGGCCTGCGCCGGCCCCACCTCGAGGAGGTGGCCGCGCTGGCGGCTTCGCCGGTGCCCTTCTGGGAGGTGGCGCCGGAGAACATCCTCGGCCAGGGCGGCACCAAGGCCCGGCAGACCTGGACGATCCTGGAGCGGGATCCCGTCATCACCCACGGCCTCTCCATGTCCATGGGGGGCTTCGACCCCTGGGCGGACGAGGTGCTCGGCGACCTGGCCGCCTTCCTCAAGCAGACCCGGAGCCCCTGGCACAGCGAGCACCTCTGCTGGACCAGCGTCGGCGGCGCCAACACCCACGAGCTGCTGCCCATGCCCTTCACCAAGGCCGCCGTGGCCCACACCGCGGACCGGGTGAAGCGCCTCCAGGACCGGCTGCCGGTGCCCTTCCTGCTCGAGAACATCAGCTGGTACGCCGAGCTCGGCGAGCCGGAGATGAGCGAGCACGACTTCCTGAACGAGACCCTGGAGCGCGCGGACTGCGGCTGGCTCCTGGACATCAACAACATCTACGTGAACAGCCGCAACCATGGCTTCGACCCCAAGGCCTTCCTGGAGGGGCTGCCCCTGCACCGCGTGGCGCAGATGCACATCGCCGGCCATGCCTGGGACGAGGAGGACCAGCTCATCATCGACACCCACGGCGCGCCGGTGGTGGATCCGGTGATCGAGCTCTTCGCCTGGGTGCTGCCGAAGATCTACGACGCCACGGGCCGCGCGGTGCCCGTGCTGCTGGAGCGGGACAACGACATCCCGCCCCTGGCGGACCTGCTGGCGGAGCAGCGCGCCCTCCAGGCGGTCTACGATGCGGCCCTCGCCCCCCTGCTGGCCTCCGCGGAGACCCGGGCATGAGCGCCGGGGCCGAGCGGCTCGAGAAGCTCCAGGCCGCCATGGCGGATCTGGCCCTGGAGGCCGACGACACCGCCTTCCGGCAGGATCCCATCGCCTTCGCCGCGGGCCGGGGCCTGGATCCCGGCGACGCCCGGGCCTTCGCCCGCTGGCAGCGGCGCCTGCTCACCTACCGCGCCCTGGTGCGCTACGCCCTGCGGGCGCCCCTGCCGGACTGCTTTCCCGTCTCCAAGGCCCTGCTGGAGCCGGAGGGCCTCTGGGAGCCCTGCCTGGACGCCTTCCTGGAGGCCCGGGCCGTCCAGAGCCCCTACTACCGCCACATCCACCCCCACTTCGTGGAGTGGCTGGCGGAGAGCGGCTGGGGCCAGGACCGCTACCCCTTCCTGCTGAGCCTCGCGCACTTCGAGTACCTGGAGCTGGAAGTGCTGCGGGCCCCGGAGGATGGGCCGGTCGAGGGCGTCTTCGACGCCCCCGCCCCGGAACGGACCGCGGTCTTCAGCGCCGCCGCCCGGAACCTCGCCTACCCCTGGCGGGTCCACGAGGCCACCGAGGAGGCTCCCATCCCCGCCGAGGGCGCCGCCCTGCTCTTCTGCCACCGCCTGCCGGATGGCCGCTTCCAGCAGCGGGAGCTGGAGGGCCCCGAGAGCGCCTGGATCACGCGCCTCCAGGCCGGCGAGCCCCTGGGCGCCGCCGCCGAGGCCGTGGGCCTGCCCTGGGACGAGGCCCGGGCCCTGGCGGAGGACCTGAGGGCCGATGGCGCGGTGCTCGGCTTCGCCTGAGGGGTCTTCCTTCACCGCAGAGGACGCAGAGGTCGCAGAGGGGGCCCGACCCACCAGGCCCGGGCCCGCCGAGGGCGGCCTTCACGGTGAAGGCCTTTCATCCCGACCGCTCCGCCATGGGACACTGAGGGGCTGAGGTCCGCATGCCCCGTTTCCCCAAGGCGTCAGGTCGCGAAGTGCTGGAGGGCCACCCGCGCCTGCCCGAGTGGATCACCAAGGAGAAGGTGAACCTGCGGGACCTGCACACCATGAAGGTGGACCTCCGCGAGAGCCACCTGCACACGGTCTGCGAGGAGGCCCGCTGCCCCAACCGGGCCCACTGCTTCAGCCACGGCACCGCCACCTTCCTGCTCATGGGCGACACCTGCACCCGGGCCTGCGGCTTCTGCGCCATCAAGAATGGCAAGCCCAACGCCCTGGACCCCCACGAGCCTGAGGCCACCGCCGAGCGGGTGGCCTCCCTGGACCTGAAGTACGCCGTGCTCACCAGCGTGAACCGGGATGACCTGCCCGATGGGGGCGCCGCCCACTTCGCCGCGACGGTCTCCGCCATCCGCTGCCGCTGCCCCCAGACTTTGGTCGAGGTCCTCACCCCGGACTTCCTGGGGGACCTGAAGGCCGTCGCCCAGGTGGTGGCCGCGGGCCCGGCGGTCTTCAACCACAACACCGAGACCGTGCCGAGCCTCTACCCGGTGGTGCGCCCCGCGGGCCGCTTCCCCCGCACCCTGGCGGTGCTGCAGGAGGCCCGGCGCCTGGGCCGGTCCCTCTTCGGCGAGGCCTTCAAGACCAAGAGCGGCCTCATGCTCGGCCTGGGGGAGACCCGGGAGGAGCTGCTGGAGGTCTTCGCCGCCCTGCGGGAGGCGGAGGTGGACATCCTCACCCTCGGCCAGTACCTGCGCCCCACCCGCCACCAGCTCCCGGTGACGCGCTACGTGCACCCCGACGAGTTCGCCGCCCTGGCCCAGGACGCCAAGGCGATGGGCTTCCCCACCGTCTACGCCGGTCCCCTCGTCCGCAGCTCCTTCAACGCGTTCGAAGTCGCCAGCGTCGAGGGGATCAGCATCGCTTAGTGGCCTGAGGGCCGATCACTCGGTCACCTTGTAGACCGTGCCGGCGGAATCCCGGGCCACGCCCTGCAGGGGGCCGCGGCGCCGGGACTCCCCCTGGAGGTCCGGGCGGATGCAGGCCACCTCGATCACCGTGCCCCGGTCGCCCACCAGCTTCGCCCCGATCCGGTCCCGGGCGCCCAGGACGGCCCGGGTGAAGAAGCCGGCGCCGTAGACCTGGTCCCAGGCGTCCGAGAGCTCACGCTGGGCCTGGGCCGGATCCACCCGGCTCCAGGTGCCCTGGCAGCGCTCCCCGTCCGCCAGCGTCACCGTCATGGACCCTGAGGTGACCCCGCTGGCGGATCCCTTCATCGCGGTCCCGCCGGTCGCCGCGCCGGGCCCCGTCACGGGATGGAAGTAGAGCTTCTGGGGGACCGTTGCGAACATCGCGGTCATGACGACCGGGACGCAGGCGGTCAGCCCCGCCAGGGACAGGAGCGCGGGCACGAGGAGGCGGCGGTTCATGAGGGGACCTCTCTGGAAGGCGGGGCATCCCGCGGGACGTAGGGAGAGTGACCGGCCGGACCCGAGGCGGTTGCATCCGGCGCAGGGCCCTGCCGGGCCGAAGGGGCCGACGCAAAGCCCGGGCCACTAGCAAAACTATTGATATATATTTATTTAAGTGACCCAATTCCGTTTGTATGCCCGATCTCTGAGGCAGTCGTCCACGACCTTGTCGCGAAGGGCCACAGGATCACCTAGGGCAGGATCCCGGATTGCCCAACCTTGGCTGAAATGGCTTTCATCCAAACGCAGATAGCAGGAAAGTTATCGTGGAATATAAGGTGAGGTTTGATTGCCTGCGGATCCATTTGAGTGTTCCTTGTGAAGATGACTGAATGAGGGATTTAATTCGAACGATGAAACAATCCTCTCAACCATGAGGGCGGCTCGATCTTTCCAGTTGGCCTGGGGTTCAGACTCAACCCCCGAATTATTCGTATAATCAAACCTGATTTCTAAATATTTATCGTCACTCAATCCAATTGAATACCTCGGATTCTCCTCGCTCTGTATGGGAGGAATTCTGACAATCTCATATTTAATCCAATACTTTGAATGAATTTCAATCTGGCTTGGAGTACCCGCGAAAGTGTATCGGATGGCCCCGGCTGGTATCGTTTCTACGCGACCCGCCTTGATGCTCTTCTCAATGATCTGCGCGAGAAACGCCTTCAGGCTATCAACTCTGGCACCTGCTCCAGCGGCCTCCTTTGGCCGGTCCCAATCCTTGATTGCGATGGTCATGGATAGAAAACCATCGTAATCCTGCCAAAACCAATGTTTACCCCAAGCCCAATGAATCTCTATCGGATCTGGCTGTCCGCCGGGGCCAGTCGGGGCGTCCGATGCATTCACTTCGTTGGCGGTCCTGTCTCGAAGCTCTGGATCGTTCCCATCCGGCGCCGAGAAAGTGAATGCATACTCACACTCTCCACTGTGGATGAGCAGCTTGTGGGATTTGAATACAGTCGTATCAGGCCCTCGCGGATGCCGGCCCCGGGCATTTGAGGGCAGAGGCAATAAAAGAAAAATTCCAATAATTATACTTCGCATCTTGGAATTCAACATCCATCGGGCCCACGTGGTGCGTAGGGGATCGATAGGAAAGCGAGTCATTTGAATATCCTACAGATGACTGGGAATCATTCGCCTCACCGCCCCTCCGCCTTCTTCATGAGCTCGGCCATGGACTGGAGGAAGCCGGTGTCGCCGTCCTGGAACTCGGCGCCGAAGAGGATGTGGCCCTCCCGGAGGCTCTCGCCGGGGAGGGTGGCGTAGGCGAGGCTGGCCCGCTCGGGGGGCGGGGGGAGCTGGGGGTCGTCGAAGGCCA
>DASTWQ010000104.1:0-8468 GCA_035758545.1 Holophagaceae bacterium
TCTTCGCCACCTGCTCCAGCCGCTCGATGCCCCCGGCGGCCTCGCGGAGTGATCCCCCCCAGGCGAGGCCGCCGTGGCGCGCCAGGATCAGCAGACGGTGGGCCGGCAGGAAGGGCAGCAGGTTCGTCCCCATGGCCTCGGTGCCCGGGATGGCCATGGGCACCACCGGGATGCGGCCCGCGGCGAGGATCACCTCCGGCAGGGCGTCCGAGGGCAGCTCGGTGGCGTCGTGATGGGCAAGGCTCCAGGCGATGGCCGTGGGCGGATGGGCGTGGACCACCGCCTGGGCCTCGGGGCAGGCCCGGTAGACCGCCAGGTGCATGGACCGCTCGCTGCTGGGGCGGCCCCGGAGAATGGTCCCGTCCAGGTCCAGGAGGGCCAGGTCCTGGGGGGCGAGGTCCGCCTTGGGCACGCCCCGGGGGGTGATGGCCACGGTCCGGGCGTCCACCCGGAAGGAGACATTGCCGTCGGCGGCGGCCAGGAGCCCCTGGGCATGGAGGCGGCGGCAGGCCGCCAGGGCCGCCTGGGTCCGGGTCATGAAGCTCATCGGGGGATCATCCCACGGTTGCGCGTTTCACCATCTTGGCCATGATGAAGGCATCTACCCAAGGTCAGTCACCCATGCGTCTCCTGCCCCTCCTCCTCACCGCCGGCCTTCTCCAGGCCCAGGCTCCCGTGCCGGCCGCGCCACCCTCCCCCTCGGCGCCGTTGACCCTGGACCAGGTGCTGGCGAAATGCTTCGACGCCCAGGGGGGGCTGGCCCGGCTGAAGGCCATCCAGGCCCGGCGCATCCAGGGCCACATCGAGGGCCTCTCCCAGCCCATCACCTTCGACCAGCTCAACGCCCGGCCGGACCGCATCCGCCTGGTCACCACCCTGGAGGCCCTCCCCGCGGCCCCGGGCACCGCCGGCGTGCCGGCCTCCACCCAGATCAAGACCTACGACGGCAAGACCGGCTGGGCCTGGTCCAACACCGAGTCCCCCCGCAAGCTCGCGCCGGAGGAGGTCCAGGTCCTGGACGCGGATTTCGACGGTCCCCTGGTGGACGCCGAGGCCAAGGGCAACCGCATCGAGTACCTGGGGGAGCAGACCTTCCAGAACCAGCAGGCGCTGGTGCTGAAGGTCACCCTCAAGGACAAGCGGGTGCAGACCCTCTACCTCGACCCCAAGACCTACCTGAAGTTCGCCCAGGTGAACGGGGAGGGGAAGGCCGGGACCGAGCTGGACTTCTGGGACTACCAGCAGGTGCAGGGCATCCCCATCGCCTTTACCGTCATCATCGGCCCCGTCTCGGTCCGGCTGGACAAGGTGGAGCTGAACCCCCCCTTCTCCGACGCGGATTTCCGGCCATCGAAGAAGTGAGGCGCCCGCTTACGCGGGCGCCTCGTCCTCCGGGCCGCTGAGGCTCAGGCCTCGGGCTTCTTCGTCAGGCTCTGCTTCAGCGCGGCCTTGAGGGCCTCGGCCTCGGGGCTGGCGGGGGCCACCGGGACCCCGGCCAGCTCGCCGGCCTTCTGGCTGAGCATGAGGCCCAGCAGGCTCTCGATGAAGCTGCCGGAGCCGTTGGATCCGGACATCTGGATCTTGGGCACGACGTCCACCTTGGACTGCTCGATGGCCTCGGCGAACCGGTTCATGACCTGCTGCACCAGCTGGAAGTTCGGGCCGCCGTAGGCGCGGACCTGCTCCTCGATGGCCATGGCCTGGGCGATGCCCACCCGGGCGGCCTTCTCGGCCTCGCCCTCGGCGATGGCCTTGATCCGCTTGCCTTCGCCTTCACCCATGATCCGGGTCTTCTCCGCTTCGGCGGTGGCCAGGGTCTGGATCCGGGCGGCCTCCTGGGT
Source organism: Holophagaceae bacterium (assembly GCA_035758545.1). GTDB lineage: Bacteria > Acidobacteriota > Holophagae > Holophagales > Holophagaceae > JAFDVN01. The sequence continues at coordinate 1,842 of DASTWQ010000104.1, forward strand.
GGCCCGGGCGGCCTCGGCCTTGCCCTGGTTGGTCTGCACCGAGATCGCGATCTCGGACTCCGTCAGCAGGGTCTGCTGCTTCGCCTTGGCCTCGGCCTCCCGGAGCTGGCGCTCCTGGACCGCCGCCTTCTCCTGCCGGGTGTAGGTCTCCACCTGCTCCTCGGCGATCTGCCGGCTGCGGAGCTGGATGAGGATCTGCTCGATCTGGCCGCCCTGCTGGCCGCTGGTGGGCGTGCCGATCAGGACCTCCTGGAGCTCCAGGTTGTACTGCTCGAACTTCGCCTTCATCTGGACGCTGCTCTGGTCCTGGATGGCGGAGCGGTCCTGGAGCAGCTGGATGAGGGTGCGGGTCTGGCCGACGTTCTTGAAGTAGGCGCTGACCATCGGGTCCAGGGTCTGCTCGACGAGGCGCTTGATGTCGCCGAAGCGCTGGATGACGAGCGGCGCTTTCCGGTAGTCGATGTGCACGACCACGGAGAGGGGCAGGTTGGGCTCGAAGGCGTCCTTGGTGATGAGGCTCACTTCCGTGAGGTTCTCGTCGTAGCGGTGGACGCCGACATCGCTCTGGCTCCACTTCAGGATGAAGTTGGTCGTCGGGACCATCACGACCTTGCCGGCGTAGGTGTTGAAGGCGTACTTGCCGGGGAGCAGCGGCTCGCTCCAGACGCCCCGGGTCCCCACGGCCACCAGCTCGCCGTGCTTGTAGTCCTCGCCGGAGATGTCCTTGCCCTCCGTGCCGGTGTAGCTGACGACGACGCCGACGGTGCCGACCTCGACCACGGTCTTGGGGATCGCCTCCACCGTCGCGAAGAGGCGGTTGATGTAGTAGGTGCCCTCCACCAGCACCTGGAGCTGCCGGCCGCGGAGGCCGCCGGCCTTCAGGAACTTGTCCGGATCCTGGAAGTTGTTGTGGTAGGTCGCCGCGTCCTTGGGATCGCTGCCCACGGCGGGGGCGATGATCTCGTCGGCGGGCAGGCTGGGCCCATCATGGACGGTGATGACGCCGATGACGTCGTCCGTGCCCTTGATGACCACCGGGCGGTAGCCGCCGCGCTCGGCGATGATGGCGCTCATCTTCTGGAAGGTGTCCAGCTCGCTGCGGTCCAGCGGGAGGTAGTAGAGCTGGTCCTCGGTGAGCACCACGAACTGGGCCAGGTTGATGGCGTAGGTGCCTTCGCGCAGGATCATGCGCTGGGGGCCCTTCTGCCCGCCGCTCTTGAGGAACGCCTCCACATCCTGGAATTCGTTGGCCTGCACGTTGGAGGCGAGGGCCTGGGTCGCCGGGAGGCTCTGGCCGTCACGGGCGAATACGTAGCCGATCTTCCCCTGGGGGATGGTGACGAGCGGGGTCTTGTGGATCCGGTACTGGAAGGGCGTGAGCAGGTGCCAGCCGCCGCGGAGGATGTGGGGCTGGAAACCGGCCTCGCCCTGGAGGGCGATGAGGCCGGACTTGACCGAGCCCTTGCCGCTGATGAGCTTCTCGACGATGCCCACGCGGTTGTTGGGGATGTAGCGGATCCACTTGCTGAGCAGGATCAGGAGGAGCAGGGCGCCCAGGGCGAGCAGGGCGATGGCGCCGGGGTTCTCGGCGAACCAGGTGAGGGACATGTAGGGGACTCCGGAAGGAAAGGGTAAGGGTAGCGGAAGGCGCATCGCTTCCCGCCTCCGGGGGGCCCCGGCCGCCGTTCCTGAGTCGCTGTCGAAGATCGTGCTTCATCGAACCGGCGCGAGCATAGATCCCCCCCTGGGGCCGTCAAGCGGAACCGGATCCCCTTCCCGGATTCGGTGACGGGCGTCACGCTGGAGGCCGCCGGAGTCCCGCCATGCCCGTCTCCCCCTCCTTCAAGGCCTTCGTGCTGGAGCAGCTCTCCGCGGTGGCGCCGGTCACCGCCCGGGCGATGTTCGGCGGCGTGGGGATCTACGCCGGGGGCCTGTTCTTCGCGATCCTCGACGACGACCGGGTCTACTTCAAGGTGGACGACGCCAGCCGGCCCCGGTACCTCGCCGCGGGCATGGGGCCCTTCGACCCCTTCCGCAACGGGGAGCAGGTGATGAACGGCTACCACGAGCTGCCCGGCGAGGTCCTGGAGGACGAGGAGGCGCTGCCGTCCTGGATGGAGGAGGCCCTGGCCGTCGCCGCGCGGGCGAAGCGGCCCGCCGCGACGAAGCGGCGCCGGGCCTAGGGCTGGGGGTCGGGCAGCGCCTTCCCGCAGCGGGCGCAGTAGACCGCGTCCCAGCGGTTCGGCGCGCCGCAGGCCGGGCAGGCGAGCCCCGCCGCGACCACGGGGGAAGCGTAGTTGACGCCGGTGATCCTCCAGGCCCCATCCTCCCGCGCCAGCACGAAGGTGATGAGCACGGGCCCAGTGGTGTACTGAGCCTGGTAGGAGAGCCGGGCGGTGCCTGGGAACACCTGCACGCCCACGCGGGATTTGGATTCCAGGTGGCCCAGGGCGCGCTGCATGCGGCCTTCGAAGCGGAGGAAGGTGGCCTGGTCCCAGCCCTTGGTCCGGAACGCCCGGGCCGTGCCGGCGTAGGCGCCCGCGTAGTCGCCGCGTTGGACCTCGGCGAGATAGGTTTCACACGCGGGCGTCAGCTCCGATCCGCGATGGGCGAGGAAGCCGAGACAGCTCCCCGCGAGCAGGAGGACGAGGAGGAAGGCCCCTCCGCAGCCCCACAGCGCGTAGGTCCAGGGGCTCCGGCCCTCCCGCGGCGGCGGGGCGGTCGGAGGCTCGAAGGGGCGGAATTGGGGAGGTGCCGTATCCATGCCGTTCCTGGGGATCAGTCCCAGTCTAGGGGCGCGCGCCCCAGGGCTTCAAACCGGCTCCTTCGCCAGCGGCAGCCAGATGGTGAAGACGCTGCCCAGGCCCGGCTCGGATTCCACGAGGATGCGCCCGCCGTGGGCCTTCACGAGGCTCGCGACCATGGCGAGGCCGAGGCCGGAGCCGCTGCCCTCGCCCTTGGTGGTGAAGTAGGGCGTGAAGAGCTTCTCCCGCACGTCCGCGGTCATGCCCGTGCCGGTGTCGCTGATCTCGAAGCAGGCCTCCTGGCCCCGCACCTGGGTCCTGAGCCCCAGGCGCCCGTCCTCAGGGGAGGCGTCCTTGGCGTTGAAGCCCAGGTTGAGGATCACCTGCTCCAGCTGGATGCGGTCCCCGGCCACCACCGGACGGCGGGGATCCAGGTCCAGCTCGATGCGCATGCGCTTGCCGCGGCTGTGCTCCAGCAGGCGGCCTGCCTCCTCCACCAGGCTGTTCAGGTCCACGGGGCCCACGGCGATCTCCCGGGGGCGGCCGAAGGCCACCAGGTCCTGGAGGATGCGCCCCATTCGGGCGCAGGCCTCCTGGGCCCGGGCGAGGAAGGGCGCGTGGGGCCCTTCGGGCGACTTCTTCCGGGCCAGCTCCACCTGGCCCTGGATCGCGGTGAGGTGGTTGTTCATGTCGTGGGCCAGGCCCGCGGCCATGGTGCCCACCAGCTCCAGCCGCTGGACCCGCTGCAGCTCCGCCTCCAGGCCGCGGCGCTCCTGCAGGGTGGCGGCGGCGGACTGCAGCGCCTCCCCCGCCAGCGCCAGCTCCCGGATGCGGGTCTCCGGCAGGGGGGTGGGCTTGCCGTCCATCAGGTCCTGGCTGGACTGGGCCAGCGCCACGAGGGGCACCGTGATCTTGCGGGCCGTGAGCATGAGCCGGAGGCCGATGAGCAGCAGGGCCAGGGCGCCGACGCCGAGGGCGGCGAGGGTGATGCGACGGGGCCGGGCCGCGAGGTCCATGACCGGGATGGCCGAGACCAGGACCCAGCCCGTGCGGGAGAGCACCTCCCGGTGCACCAGCCAGGAGCGGCCCTCCACCTTCACCTGGGGCCAGGACCACCGCGCGTCCGGCGAGGCCAGGGCCGCCCGGCAGAGGGGATCCGCCTGCGCCTCCCGCGCCCCGCTGCGGGCGGAGCTGCCGGGCTCCGCCAGCAGCTGGCCGCCGGCGGTGGCGAGGAAGGTCCGCGCGTGCTCCGTGGGCCGGTAGTCCCCCAGCCGAGCGTCCAGCTCCGCCAGCCGCAGGTCCACGCCCAGGGCTCCCAGCAGGCGGCCATCGGATCCTTCGACCCGCCGGCAGTAGGTCACCCCGGGCACCTCGGGGTTGATGAAGATGTAGGGCTCGGTCCACGCGGCCCCGCCCTGGATCGCCTGCCGGTACCAGGGGCGGGACGTGTAGTCCGGCGGCGTCTGGTCCAGCAGGGTCCGGGTGGGGTGGCCCTGGCTGTCCCAGGCGGTCTGCTGGATCCGCGGACGGCCGTCCACGGTGACGAGGGTGCGGGTGCGGTAGCCGGCCCCCAGCTGGTGGGCGCTCACCACCCGGCCCTCCGGATCCACGAGGATGAGGTTCTGGGCGGCGGAGGGCCGCAGCAGGCTCTCCAGCGCCGGCTCGCTGCCCGGGACCGCCGGGCCCACCTGGCCCCGGGTCCACATCAGGGCCAGGGTGTCGCCCAGGGCCTCGGCATCCTTCACCTGCCGGTCCAGGTTGTCCTCCAGCAACCGGAAGCTCTGGCCGGCCTGGTCCGTGGCCTGGGCGCGGATGGACCAGAACTCCGCGAGCCCCCGCAGGCCCAGCAGCAGCACCGTGGCCAGGCCCAGGGAGATCAGGATCTCGCGGAGCAGCAGGCGTCGGATCGAGAGGTCAGCGGACAGGGACATCTGGCCGGAGGATAAGGCCGACCGGAGGCCTGCGCTAGGCTCGAGGCATGAACCTCCTGCTGCTCCTGGATGAGGATTTCGTCGCTCCCGGCCTGGCGCGCCTCACGGGCCGCCGCCTCGTCCACGCCCGGGAAGTCCTCGGGGCGCGGCCCGGGGACCGGCTGAAGGTCGGCCGCCTGGGCGGGCTCGCCGGGGAAGGGCGCATCCTCGCCCTCGACGCCGAGGCCCTGGAGCTGGAGGTGGCCCTGGACACCCCGCCGCCGCCCAAGCTGCCCCTCACCCTGCTGCTGGCGCTGCCGCGGCCGAAGGTGCTGGACCGCTGCCTCCAGGCCGCGGCGGCGCTGGGGGCGGCGCGCATCGTCCTCCTCAACGCCTGGCGGGTGGAGAAGGCCTACTGGGCCAGCCCCAAGCTGGAGGCCGCGCACCTCCGGGAGCAGCTGCTGCTGGGCCTCGAGCAGGCCCGGGACACGGTGCTGCCGGAGCTGAGGCAGGCGCGGCTGCTGGTGCCTTTCCTGGAGGAGGAGGCGCCGGCGCTGCTGGCGGGCGCCCGCGGCCTGCTGGCCCATCCCGGGGCGGCGACCGCCTGCCCCCGGGGCCTCGCCGGACCGGCGGTGCTGGCCCTGGGACCTGAGGGCGGCTGGATCCAGGCCGAGCTGGACTCCTTCGTCCGGGCGGGGTTTGAGCCTGTGTCCATGGGCCCGCGGGTGCTCCGGACGGAGACCGCGCTCGCGGCCCTGGTGGGGCGCCTGGCCTGACGCCTCAGTCGCCGAAGCGGATGGCCGCCAGCTTCCCGTTCTCCCATTCCATGTCCAGGGAGCGGCCCCCCTTGGGGCGCCAGCCCACTGCCGCGCGGTCGCTGAAGGGCGGGAACTCCCGCCGGTAGAGCCGCACCCGGTCGTCCGGCGCGTCCACCGCCTCCCGCCAGGTCGCGGGGACCGGGTTGGCGAGGAGGGCGGGGCGGTAGGCCGCCGCCGCCTGGAGGAAGGCCGCCTTCGCGGCCGGATCCGCCGCCAGCGCCGGATGCTCCGCCAGGAGCTGCCGCGTGCCTTCCTCCGTGCGCAGGGCGGGCAGCACCGCGAGGTAGGCGGCCCAGAGCCGCTCGCCGGAGGCGTCCCGCAGGCGGCGCCGCAGGTCCTTGAGCCCGTCGTCGCCGGGGGCGAAAGCGAGGAAGGTCAGACCCTCGCCGATCGCCGCATGGCCCGCGGGGGTGCCGTCGCTGCGCTCGAGGGCGAGGGCCACCCAGCCCCCCGTGGACCCCTTCGCCAGGATCTGCAGGCCCTGGGGATCCGCCTCCACCTGGAACGTCCGGGGCGAGGCCCCGCGGGAGGGCAGGGTGCCGATGGCCGCGAGGCCCTCCCGGGCGGCGGCCACGAAGGCGTCCGAGGTCGGATAGGGCACCGCCAGGGCGGGATTCCGGGCGTAGACCTCCCGGGCGCCGGCCTCGGTCCCCAGCCGGGCCAGGAGGCCCTGGGCCAGGGGCAGGGCCTGGGACCGGTTGCCCACCACCTTCATCACGAGCCCTGTCACGAGCATGGCGACGAGGGCCGCGGCGCCCAGGAGCCAGGCGAGCCAGCCGAAGCGGTTGCGGGAACGGGCCATGGGGGATCTCCTTCCCAGCTACGCGGCGGGGCGGAGGGGGCTTAGGGCGGGGCGGACACCCTGGCCGGGCGGCGGCGGGAAGGGGATCCTGGGGCATGCTGCCCCTCCAGAGCCCGCCCGCCTCCATGGCCAAGCTCGTGTCTGAGCTGCCCCGGCAGGAGCTCCTGGCCGAGGACCTGGCCTTCGACCCCGCCACGGGCCGGTGGTTCGTCAGCAGTGTCCATCGCCGGCGCATCCTCGTGAAGGCGCCCGGGAAGCCCTGGTGGACCTTCGCCGACCACGGCCTCTCCGGCCTCCTGGCCCTCGGCCTCGACGGCCCCCGGCGCCGGCTCTGGGCCGCCTGGGCCGGGCTG
>DASTWQ010000110.1:0-8040 GCA_035758545.1 Holophagaceae bacterium
GGTGCCCTGTCCCCGCTGCGAGGGCCGCGGCAAGCTGATCCCGAACCCCTGCAAGACCTGCCACGGCGAAGGCCGGGCCCGGTCCACGGCCAAGGTGAAGTTCAACATCCCCGCCGGGGTGGACCGGGGGAACCGCCTCAAGCTCCGCGGCCAAGGGGAGGCCGGCCGCTTCGGCGGCGAGAACGGCGACCTGCTCGTGGTCTTCGACGTGGAGCCCGATCCCCGCTTCCACCGGGAGGGCGACGACCTCCACATGACCCTCGACGTGCCCTGGACGACCCTGGCCCTGGGTGGCCAGGTCCAGATCGAGACCCTCTACGGCCCGGACACCGTCAAGGTGGCGGCCGGGACCCCGGCGGACGAGGTGGTCCGGCGCCCCAACGCCGGCGTGCCGAACCTCCACGCCAAGTCCCGCCGGGGCGACCTCTACCTGCACCTCCGGGCCGAGGTCCCGAAGAAGCTCACCGCCGAGCAGCGGGAGGCCGTGGAGCGCCTGCGGGAGGTCTTCCAGGGCGGGCCAGGCGCTCCGGCCGCCGATGAAGGCGGGTTCTTCCAGAAGGTCTTCGGCGAGAACGGCAAGAAGAAGGGCAAGAAGCGGAAGTAGCGCTCCACCTTCCCTCGCAATGCCGGGCGATCTTGGAGCTGGATAAATTGTCAGAATTCGATGATTCGAGTTTTGTCTAAGTTAATTGTTGTTAAGTGGAGCCCCTGATGATTTCGGCCGTGATACGGTTCGGCCGTCCCAATCAAGGAGGCACCAATGAGCTCATTGCGCAGGTTCACGCTAGCTCCTCTGCTGGCCATCCTCTTCAGCTCGCCTATTAGTGCGAGTCCCCTGGTTGGCCATGTTCAGCACCCCACCACGAACGATTGTGGGGTCTGGGAATTCGATGAATATTCGGAACAGTGGGTGTGCATGGGGTCCGGAGGCAGCGGTGGCGGCCATCAGGTCGGGGATCTCTGGTGTTCCGGGAATGCCGCTGAGCACCCCGGCTGGACCGTCAAGGTGCTCTTCATCCAGCAGGCTGGCACCCGGAGCGAGTGCAGCGCTTGGCTCTATGGTCCAGATGGCCAAGAGGCCCCGGAAGGAGGATGGTTGGGCAATGGAGATTGCCAGGACCTCTGTGACCGACTGGTCACGCACTGAGAGGGAAGCGATGCGCTGTCGGATGCTCCCGCTTATTCTCTGGATCGCCCTGATCGTCCCCGCTGTCTCCCGAGCCTCCGCGCCCCAGGGAAGAGTCCTCTGGCGGGACCATCAGAGGATCGAGGTCACTGCTCGCGAGTTGAAAATCTGGGACCTCCCGGCGGAGCCGCGCCCGGTCAGGACGATCACGCTGCCGCCGGACTGCATCTGGGCGACCTGGAGGCGGGACGCCGCCTATGCCCTGGTGAGGGAGCCATCGGCATCCGGGGACCAGCTGGAGGTGCGGGTCTGTTCGGATGGGCGGCTTTGGAGCTCCCTTGCGAGGATCCCCAAAGCCTTCCAGGCCACTCGGGCGATCCTGCCACTCGCAGACGGATCCCTGCTGCTCGTTCCCTCATTCGGACTGTTCACGTTGGGTGACAATGGGGAAGTGGCAGCACCCTTCATCAAACTCTCCCGGAATGGGAAGGGCGGCTGGGCCCTCGCGAGCCCCCTCGGACTGGATTGGGGGGTGCTGCACCAGGCGATCGGACCCGGGAACCGGCCCTACTACAAACATTTCGGGCGATACCTGTTCACCTTCAGCGCGGCGGTCGAGGCACCGGATCTCAGGGACCGGCTGTTCGAATTCGAGGATGGTTTCGCCTTCCTCGATCGCCATCATGGGTTGGTCTGGATCTTCGATGACGCGGGCGACCTCAAGACCCGGATCACTCTCTACGAGGATCTCAAGGACGATGAGCTCGACCAGGACCCCATCGCGAAGTTCCCGGTGGGCATTCTGGCCAGCGAATCCGCTCCGGACGGCATCCTCTGGGTGGCAGGAAGGACGGAACCCGCCTTCTTCTTCTCCCGAAGGAACCGCCCCATGGTTGTGCATGGCGCGGTGACGCCCCTCGAACTCGAACAGGCGAGGATCTCGGAACGGGACTTCCCCGATCTGCAATGGTGGCGGGTGGACTTGAAGGAGGGGCAGGCCACTACCGTGCCGCCCCCCCAGGGCGCCCCGTCCCAGGTACCGACGGGGGAAGACCATCTGGCAAAACCATTCCACTTCGCGGTCGGATCCGATGGGAGATTGGCATTCAGCCCCTGGACGCCTCCCGATTCGCCGGTGCCCGCGAAATAGGTCCGGCCTTCCCCGTGTCGGCCACTCGGAATCCCTGAGGGCGCTTCAGCGCCTCCTAGGACGCCAGCACCACCCGGTGCTTGCCTTCGGCCTTGGCGCGCATGAGGGCCTGGTCCGCGGCCTTCATGAGGGCCTCGGCGCCCTCAGCGTGGGCGGGGTAGGCGGCGATGCCGAGGCTGAGGGAGATGGGCACCCACTCGCCTTCGATGAGCACCGGCGCGTCGGAGATCATGTCCAGGAGCCGCTGGCCGAACTTCATGGCGCCGCCGGCCTGGGTGCGGGGCATGAGGATGCAGAACTCGTCGCCCCCGTAGCGGTAGAGCCGGTCGTGGGCGCGGCAGATACGCTGGGCGCCGCTGGCGACGGTCTGGAGCACGAGGCTGCCGGCCATGTGCCCGTGGACGGTGTTAAGGGCCTTGAGGTTGTCCACGTCGAAGAAGATGACGCAGAGGGACTCCCCCGCTGCGGCGGTCTGGCGCACCATCCTGGGCAGGTCCACCTCCAGGCACCGGCGGTTCTGGGCCACGGTGAGGTCGTCCTTGAAGCTCAGGAGGCGGCTCTCCTCCAGGCGCCAGGCGTTCAGCAGCAGGGGCTCGGCGGTCTGGGTCCAGCTCAGGAAGTGGTCCGGCGCGGTGCGGGGATTCCGGAGGCGCAGCAGCCCCATCTGCTCCCGGGCGCCGAGGAGCCAGCCTTCCTTCGCATCCGCGAGGGCCAGGGCCTCCCGCCGGGGCAGGGGGGCCTCAGGAAAGGTGCCGTCGCCCGCCCGCTGGAAGAAGGTGTCCTCGCGGCGGATCCAGATGGCCCCGCCGTCCGCCTGGGCCAGCTCCATGCACCGGGCCAGGAGCAGGCGCAGCAGCTCGTCGAGGCTGGCCTGCTGCAGCATGCGGCGCAGCCAGCCCTCCTCGCCGAGATCCCGCTGGCGGAGGCGCTCCAGGGCCTGGCGCACGGCGTCCAGGTCCGGGCTCCGGCGCAGCACCCAGCCGGGCCGCAGGGCCAGGACGGCGCTGGTCTCCTCCGGCGTGGCGGCCTCGACCCACCAGACGATCTCCTTCGCCAGCTCGGGGATGCGGGCGGGATCCGGCCGGGGGGCGACGACGAGGGCGGGGCCGTCCCCGGGCTGGTCCACGGGGTCGTAGCCCCAGTCCCGGAGGGCGTCCCGCAGGGGCCCCGCGGCGCCGGCCTCGTCGTACCAGTGGATCTGCCGCAGCATGGGGCGCGCCTAGCCGAGGGCCGCGTCGAGCCGCGCGGAGAGCCGGTCCAGGTGGGCGGCCAGGGGATCCAGGGCCGGGCCCTGCTCCTTCTGGGCGCGCTCGGCCCGGATCCACCGGCGCAGCAGCACCAGCGACTGGGGGTCGCGGACGCCGAGGCGCTTGGCGGTCTGGAGGAGCTTCTGCACCAGCCGGCTCCGGTCGGGGCCCTCGGCCCCCTTCAGCTGATGGCAGAGGTCCAGGGCGCCCCGGGCGATCTCCAGGTCGTGGCGGATGAGGGGCGCCCGGGCGTTGATCCGCAGCAGCAGCAGCTCCAGGAACCGCAGCAGCTCCGAGACCAGGTCGGTGCCCTCCACCAGGGCCTGGCGGACGTCCTCGGGGCCGTCCAAGGTGCGGGCCAGGAGCTGGATGAGGCGGTCGGCCTCCTCCCGGTCCCCTGGGCGGATGAGCGGGAATTCGGGGCTCCGGCGGAAGGCCGAGGCCTGCTGCTGGGCCTGGGCCAGGCCCAGGGCGAGGCGCGGCCAGTCCTGCAGCTCCAGGTGGAGCTGGAGCTGGTTCTGGAGCGGGGTGAGGGACTCGTAGAGCCGGTGCAGGCGCTGGCGGAGCCGGTCGCCCTCCTCCGCCAGGCTGACGGATTCGGGGTAGAGCCGCTGGCGCAGCTCCGGGCTGAAGGCGCCCACCAGGTCGCCCACCTGGTTCCGCTGGTGGGTCATGAGCAGGGCCCGCAGGTTGTCGAGGCCCACGGCCAGCTGGTCCGTGTCCTGGGCCGCGAGGGACTGCTGCAGCAGGGCCCGGACCGTGCTCTGGTCCTGGCGCAGGGCGAGGACCGCCTGGCGGAAGATCCCCCGGAGCTTCTGGGCCTCAGGGCCAGGGCGGAGGTCCGGCAGGGCCTCCTGGGCGTAGGTGTGGTCCGACATGCGGCCGAGCTCGGCCTCGATGACGAGGAAGGGGGCCACCGCCGCGTAGCGGGCCTCCTCCGTGGCATGGGCGAAGGGGCCGAGGCCCTCCAGCAGGCCCATGACCGCCAGGTGGCCACCGAGGGCCCTCGCCAGGAGCCGGAAGGCCGCGGGATCCTCCTTGCGGACCTGCTGGAGGAGCCGGCGCACCTCCCGGGGCAGGGCGCGCTGGAGATCGGCCGCCTCCACCCGGGGCAGGCGCCAGCCCAGGTGGTTCCAGAGCCACTGCAGGCTGCCGTGGATCTGGGCGACGGCGGGCCAATGGATGCCGCCGTCCATCCCCTTCTCCAGGGGACGGCGCAGGGAGAGCCGCAGGTTGGAGATCACGTGCTCCACGAGGAGCAGGGGCTCCACCTTCCGGCGGGTCTCGGCGGGGGTGGCGGTCTCCAGCAGGTCCGCCAGCTTGCGAAGGGGCTCCTCGGAGCGGCCCTCGGCGTTCCGCAGGATCCGGTTGAGGGTCTTCAGCTGGCCATGGAGCCGGGCGGCGAGGGCGGCGCCGTCCTCCATGCCCTGGAGGGCCGCGGCCACCTCCCGGAAGTCCTCGCCATGGTCCGTGAGGAAGGCCGCCCAGTCCCGCCGGATGGGCACCTCCCCGGCCGTGCCGGCGGAGAGGGCCAGGGCCCGCAGGGAGGCGACGAGGTCCAGGGCCTGGCCCACCCAGGGCGGGGTGCCGGGCTCCCGAAGGAGCTCCCGGTGGCAGTCCGAGGCCTGCCGGCCGAGCCGCGCCAGGGCGTGCTCGATCACGAGCCCCATGGCCGCCCGGGAGTCCCCCAGCCGGCGGGGGCTGAACTGGGAGAGGAAGGCGAGGAAGAGTCCGAGGTTCCGCCTCAGATCGATGAGACTGCGGGTCCCGGGAGGCTCCGAGCTCCGCTCCGCGTCCAGCAAGGGCTCGAGCTCGCCGGCCTGGAGCATCTCCTCCAGCAGCACGAGGTCGTCCTTGGACAGGCCTTTCTCCTGGACCAGCTTTCGGGCCCGGTCCAGCCGCGGCGACGGGGAGGTCGAGGGAGGCATGGGCCCAAGCTTACATCCGCGGGTGGATCCCGCGCGGGCCCAACCGGAGGGTCCGGCCCCGCCCCGGCGCCTAGGAAGATGCCGGGAAGGGTCCTAGACTGGTGATACCATCCCGACACCCCTCCGGAGGACGCCTTGGTCACCAAGCTGGGCGAACTGCTCGTAAAAGCCAAGTTGATCTCCCAGGAGCAGCTGGACGAGGCCATGGCCCTCCAGCGCCGGGAAGGGGGCAAGCTCGGCAGCATCGTCGTCCGGATGGGCTACTGCACCGATCAGGACATCGTCAGCTTCCTGGGCATGCAGTACGGCGTCCCCGCGGCGGACCTGGAGCAGTGGCCCCCCATCGAGGGCTCCGTCATCGCGCTGATCCCCGCGGAGCTGGCCAACCGGCACAAGGTGCTTCCGCTCCAGCGGACCGGCAACGTCCTCACCCTGGCCATGGCCGATCCCACCGACATCTTCGCCATGGACGACGTGCGGTTCCACACCGGCTACAACGTGGATCCGGTGGTGAGCAGCGAGATGGGCCTGCTGCGTGCCATCGAGAAGTACTACGGTGGCTCCAGCCAGGTGGAGCTTCACAGCAAGGCGAGCCGCGGGCCCTCCGCGCCGTCCGCCCAGGAGTCCGCCGCCGCCACTGCCCAGGCCAACCAGGCCGCCATGAACGAGATCAACATCGACCTCGGCGCCCTCCAGGACGAGCTCGAGGCCCACGCGGACTTCGAGGAGATCGGCGACTATGAGGGCGAGAGCGTCAATCTCAACGAGCTGACCAAGGCCGGCGAGGACGCGCCGATCATCAAGCTCGCGAACATGGTGCTCATCGACGCCATCAAGCGCGGGGCCTCCGACATCCACATCGAGCCCTACGAGAAGGAGTACCGGATCCGGTACCGCATCGACGGCATCCTGCAGGAGGTCATGCGGCCCAAGCTGACCCTGCGCGACGCCCTCACGAGCCGCATCAAGATCCTCAGCAAGCTCAACATCGCGGAGAAGCGCCTTCCCCAGGACGGCCGCATCAAGCTCCGCGTGAACCTGAGCGGCCGGCAGAAGGTCATCGACTACCGCGTCTCCATCCTCCCCTGCCTCTTCGGCGAGAAGATCGTCTGCCGGCTCCTCGACTCCGAGAAGCTGATGCTGGACCTCACCAAGCTCGGCTTCGAGCAGGAGAGCCTGGACCGCTGGGACCGCGCCATCTCCAAGCCCTTCGGCATGGTGCTGGTCACGGGGCCGACGGGATCGGGCAAGACCAACACCCTCTACTCCTCCATCGCCAAGCTGAACACCGCTGACGTGAACATCATGACCGCCGAGGATCCGGTCGAGTTCAACTTCTCCGGCATCAACCAGGTGCAGATGAAGGAGCAGATCGGCCTCAACTTCGCGGCTGCGCTCCGGTCCTTCCTGCGGCAGGACCCGAACATCATCCTGGTGGGTGAGATCCGCGACTTCGAGACGGCGGAGATCGCCATCAAGGCCTCGCTGACGGGCCACCTGGTGCTCTCGACCCTCCACACCAATGACGCCCCGAGCACCATCAACCGCCTCATGAACATGGGCGTGGAGCCCTTCCTGGTGGCCACCTCGGTGAACGTGATCGCGGCCCAGCGCCTCATCCGCCGCGTCTGCGCCAACTGCAAGGCGCCGGATCCCCACCAGCCGCCGCCGGAAGCGCTGATGAAATTCGGCTTCACCGACGCCGAGATCCAGGCCGGGGTGACCGTCATGCACGGCCAGGGCTGCGACGTCTGCGGCAAGCGCGGCTACAAGGGCCGCGTGGCGGTCTACGAGGTGCTGGAGATGAGCGAGCCGCTCAAGGACATGATCCTGACCGGCGCCTCCGCCATCGAGCTGCGGGAGGAGGCCGTGAAGGAGGGGATGATCACCATGCGCCGCTCCGGCTGCCACAAGATCATCAGCGGCATGACGAACATGGAAGAAGTGGCCCGGGAGACCGTGGCCTAGGCCCCTCGGCCCAGCAAGCGCACCATCCGGACAGGGAGATCCCATGAGCGACAACACCCAATACGTCGTGCCCCTCCAACAGCTCCTCAAGACCATGGTGGAGTACGGCGGCACCGATCTCCATGTCACCGTGGACACGGTCCCCCAGATCCGCATCGACGGGCGCATGGTCCCCCTCAAGCTGCCCCAGCTGGACGCGGCCCAGACCCGCTGGCTCTGCTACGGCGTGATGACCGACCAGCAGAAGCACCGCCTGGAGGAAGACCTCGAGGTGGACTTCTCCTTCGGCCTCCAGGGCGTGGCCCGGTTCCGCGCCAACGTGTTCAACCAGCAGGGCGCCACGGCCGGGGTCTTCCGTACCATTCCCGAGAAGATCAAGTCCTTCGAGCAGCTCGGCCTGCCTCCGGTCATCCAGTCTCTCTGCGACAAGCCCCGCGGCCTGGTGCTGGTGACCGGCGTGACCGGCTCCGGCAAGTCCACGACCCTCGCGGCCATGGTGGACAAGATCAACAACGAGGAGCCGCTCCACATCCTCACCATCGAGGACCCGGTCGAATACGTGCACAAGCACAAGCGCTGCGTCGTGAACCAGCGCGAGATCCACGCGGACACCCACAGCTT
>DASTWQ010000218.1:0-2486 GCA_035758545.1 Holophagaceae bacterium
CGGTGCCGGAGCCGTACTTGAACAGGCGCGCCTCGCGCACCCACAGGTCCATGATGCCGCCCTCGTTCACGAGGTCGTCGCTGATGCTCTGGATGAAGCAGGCGTGGGGCTGGGGGCGCTCGTAGGCGGAGGTGGAGTTCACCACCGTGTCGGTCTTGGGGTCGACGTACTTGTGGCCCTGGGCGGGGCCGCTGATGCCGTAGGCGTAGTTCAGGCCCGTGTTGAACCACTGGGGGCTGTTGGGGGCGCACATCTGCTGGGCGAGCATGTAGGTCAGCTCGTCGTAGAAGGCCTGGGCGTCCTCGGTGGTGTCGAAGTAGCCGTTGGTCTCGCCCCAGTGGCGCCAGCAGCCCGCCAGGCGGTGGAAGACCTGCCGGGCGTCGGTCTCGCCGCCGTTGTGGGCGTCGATGCCCTTCCGGCGGAAGTACTTCTGGGCCAGGATGTCCACCGCCACCTGGGACCAGGTCTCCGGGACCATGACGTCCTTCGCCTCGAACACCACCGTCCCGTCGAGCTTGGTGATGCGGCTCGTGCGGGGGACGAACGCGATGCCCTGGAGGGGATCCTGTCCGGCTCGGGTGAAGTGGCGCGCGATCTTCATGGCGGGGCCCTCTCGGGAAGGTGTTCGGGGGTGGTTCGGAGGAGGTGCGGGGGATGTGAAGAAATGTTAAGACTTGGCAAAAAGAGGCGGCGCGACCCGCTTTCCGGGCCGAAAGAATCCCCCACCCAGCAGGTCGGGCGGATCTCGGCCTCATCAAGGGATAGTGTCGGACAGAAAGAATCACCCCAAGATGTAGGGGTGTCAAGGGGGTTTGACCGGGTTTTTACCCGGTCGGAGAAGCCCTGATCCTGCAGCACTTGGGCACCCCCCTGGAGGCGGCGCTGGTGCCCCCGGCCCGGAGGCCCTAAGCTGGGAGAGCCGGGCCCCATGCATCGGGTCGCGACGAACCGGGTCAGGTCGGAAGAAGCAGCCCTAAGTCGCTCCCCCGAGTGCCGTGGTAAGCCCGGTTTTTCGCGTCCGCGAAAAACCGGGCGGGGTGAGGTCGTGAGGGGTGAGGGGGCGAGGCACCCCGCCGGCCCTGGGGCCGGTTCGTCTTGCCTCCAGACCTCGGCCCTCGGTCCTCGCTACCTCGTACAGAACCGGCTCTCCGCCGGCTCGATGCGGCGCCGCTCGCCGCTGGCCTCGTCGTAGGCGTGGAGGAAGCGCAGGGGCGGGGAGTAGAGGTGCAGGCTCACGGCGGGGACGGCGCCGTCGTTGCGCACGGCGTGGATGGTCTCCCGGGTCTCGACGGTGACCTGGCCGGTGGCGAGGCTCGCCGCGTTCCGGGCCTCGAGGCCGCCGCCCGCGGGGACCCGGTAGGTGCGCTCGGCGAGCTCCCCCATCAGCACCAGGGTGGAGCCCCAGGAGGCGCCGTGGTCGTGGATGGCGGTGCCCTGGCCCGGCAGCCAGCAGAGCATGAGGATCTCCCAGCTCCGGTTCAGGAAGAGCCGGCGCCGCAGGTAGCCCTCGCCGTCGAAGGCCACGTGCCGGCCCAGCACGGCCCAGTCGATGCGGGTGTGCCGCAGGGCCCCGAGCACCGCCCGCTGCTGCTCCGCCGTCGGCCCCGCCTCGCCGCAGTCCGGCAGCGGCCACCCGAGGGTGGCGGGGCAGAAGATGGAGGTCTGGGTCGCAGCGGCCACGGGGGCCTCATGGGGGAAGGTGCCCCAGTCTAGCGGCCCGCCCGGCAGGCGCCATAGAGGGGGCAGGGCGCGCAGGTGGCCTTCCGCCGCAGGCCGGGGCAGTCGCCGAGGATGCCCAGGTGGGAGAGCGCGAAGTCGTACTTCAGCGGGTCCTCGCCGTCGCAGCGCCGCAGGGCCTCGGTGATCTCCGCCGCCATGCGGCCATCCGGCGTGGCCCGGTCCGAGAGCCCCACGAACCGGGCGATGCGGGCCACGTGGGTGTCCACGGGGATGACGAGGGCGGCCTTGGGGTAGCGGGTCCAGAGCCCCAGGTCCGGCCAGCCCTCCCGGGCCATCCAGCGCAGGAACATGCGCAGGCGCTTGCAGGCGGAGCCCTCCAGGGGATCCGGCAGGCTGAAGCGCAGCCCGTAGCTGGGGGGCAGCTCCCGCCGCAGCCGCTGCACCACCCGGGAGAGGGCCCCGTCCGCATCCTCGCCGGACCGGGGCAGGAAGGCCGTCTCCAGGCCGCCCTCGGCGTCGAGGCGCTTCCAGGTCAGGAGCCAGTGGACGACATCCTCCCCGGTGTGGAAGCGCCAGCGCCAGGCCTGCAGGGCCTCGCCCAGGGTCACCTGGAGCGCGGTCTCGCCGTGGCCGCGGAGGAGGGCGGCGGGATGGTCCCCCAGGGGCAGAAGGGCGGCCTCAATGGCCCGCAGCATGGGCGCCACGCGGCCGTAGGCGAGGCTCGCGGCGAGCCAGGCGGCCACCTCCCGGTCCGCGGGATCGGCGTAGCGCAGGGGCACCGCGAGGGGATCCAGGGCCAGGGCGGC
>DASTWQ010000224.1:0-3965 GCA_035758545.1 Holophagaceae bacterium
CGTCCAGCAGGGCCTGGAGCACCGGCGCCCCCTCGAGCCCCTCCCACCAGGCGGAGGGCGCGGCCTGGACCCGGTCCCGGTGCCCGGCGCGGCAGAGGAGCAGCAGGGCCCGGACGGCCTCGTCCAGGGCGGCCTTGGCCACCGGCGACTGGGGCAGGCGGACCGCGGGCTCCCCGGCGGGCTTGCGGACCCGGTCCAGCTCGCTGAGGGGCACCTGAAGCTGGTGGGCCAGGCTCGCCAGCAGCTCCCGGGTCTCGGGGGCGTTGGGCAGGTAGGGCAGGAAGGCCTGGAGCTCCCGGAAGGCCTCCATGCGCTCTGTCGCTCGGCGGACCTCCTTGCCGTCCAGGGCCCGGTCGATGACGAAGCTGGCCCAGTCCGGTGCCCTCCTGAGCAGGTCCCGGAAGGCCTCGGCGCCGATCTTCAGGCACCAGGTGTCCGGGTCCTCCCCCGCGGGCAGCTCCAGCAGGCGCACCTCGAAGCCCTGAGGCAGGGCCAGGCGCAGGCTCTTCTCCATGGCTCGGCGGCCGGCGGCGTCGCCGTCGAAGCAGAGGATCACGCGCTTGGTGAAGCGGTGGAGCTGGTGCAGGTGGTCCTCGGTCAGCGCGGTGCCCAGGGGCGCGACCACGCCTGCGAGGCCTTCCTGGTGCAGCTGGAGGACGTCGAAATAGCCTTCCACCACCAGGGCGCCGTCCCGCAGCGCGCCCTTGGCCCGGTGCATGCCGAAGAGGGTCGAACCCTTCTTGAAGAGGGCGGTCTCCCGGGTGTTCAGGTACTTGGGCTTCTCGTCACCCAGCACCCGCCCCCCGAAGGCCACGATCCGGCCCCGGGCGTCGTGGATGGGGATGGTGACCCGGTTCCGCAGGAAGTCGATCAGGGAGCCCCGCTCGCTGCGGGAGGCCAGGCCGGCCTGCTCGATGAGGTCCGGGCTCACGTCCAGGCGCCGCAGGTGGGACACGAGCTTGTCCCAGGCGTCCGGAGCCGCGCCGAAGCCCGCCTCCCGGGCGAAGGCCTCGGTGATGCCGCGGCCCTTCAGGTAGGCCAGGGCGGCCTCGTTCCGGGCCAGCTCCTGCTGGTAGAAGGCCTGGGCGGCTTCCAGCACCCCCCTCAGGCGCTCCTCCTGGTCCAGGACCTCCTTGGGCCGCTCCCGCCGCTCGGGCATCGCGATGCCCGCCTGACCGGCCAGCAGCTCCAGGGCCTCGGGGAAGGTGAGGCCCTCCCGCTCCATGACCCAGGCGAAGGCGTCCCCATGCTTGCCGCAGCCGAAGCAGTGGTAGAAGCCCCGCTGGGGCACCACCTGGAAGCTGGGCGAGCGCTCGCTGTGGAAGGGGCAGAGCCCGCTCCAGGCCGCGCCGCTCTTCTTGAGCTTCACGGCCTGGCCGACGAGCGCCACGAGGTCCGTGGCCTCCTTCACCTGCTCGACGATCTCCCGGTCCCGCATCCGGGATCAGTCTACCTGCAGGCCGTCCACCTTCAGCGAATCCACCTTGTGGACGCCCGGATCCAGGGGCTCCGGGTCCGGGGCGTGGATGGTGGCGTGGAGCACGATGGTGGCCCCGGGGAAGGCCCGCAGGAAGCGGTTGGCGTTGGCGGGCTCGTTCTCGAAGGCCAGCACCACCTCGCCGAGGGCCTGCAGCTCGTCGAACACGGCGGTCTTGAAGGCCAGATCCTCCATCTCCCAGCTCGGCTTGAGCTTCAGATGGACCCCGCCGCCGTCCGGCAGGGGGAAGCCGCCCTGCTCCAGGGCGTGGAGGGTGCCCGCCCGCATGCCGGGCTCATCCCGCCCCGTCAGGTAGTAGGTGAGGCAGCCGGCGGCCTGCACGGCGCGCACCAGCGCCGGAGCCCCCTCATAGACGGAATCCAGCTTCACGAAGCGGTCCGTGAAGAAGGTGGCCCGCCAGAAGTGGCGCAGCTCCGTGAGGATGGCCCGGTCCTGGAAGCCCAGGGCCTCCAGGTCCCCCACCACGTTCCAGCCCATGTCCTCGGCGGCGAGCCGCTCGGCGAAGGGCGCGAGCTGGGGGCGGATCTCGGCGAAGGCCCGGAGGATCGCGAGGTTCCTCGGCCCCGTGCAGAACAGGGTGGAATCCAGGTCGTAGACCGCGATGGGGCGGGGCGCTGAGGCCGGCCGGCGGCGCAGGGTCTCCAGGGTCTCGAGGATGGGGCGGTGCTGGCTCATGGGGTCCGGATCAGGAGGTCAGTGGGCGTGGGCGGAGGGCTTGGCCTGCCAGAGGCGGGTCATGATCGCCGCGCCGACGAGGCTGAAGGGGATGATGCAGCCTACCCAGACCCAGGCGTGGGCCGGGGCGGGATCCGGATGGCCGTTCCAGCCGTAGGTCTTGAGGATCCAGCCCAGGCCGAAGCCCGTGAGGCCCGAGCCGATGTACTGGATGCCGTCCAAGGCCCCGGCGACGGTGGCCGCGGCCTTGCGGCCGCCGAAGTCCATGCTGGCGGTGCCGCTCAGCATGCCATGGACGCCGAAGATGAACATCGCCGTCAGGCCGAGCAGGACGACGGCCCAGATCTGGCCGCCGAAGGTGCCGTGGCCGAAGGAGGCCCCCAGCAAGGCCAGCATGAGGACCTGGACCAGGTAGAAGAGGAACGCCACGGGGGCGCGCCGGGAGTCGAACAGGCGGTCGCTCATCCAGCCGCAGAGCAGGCCGCCGCCGATGCCCCCCAGCATGAAGGCGACGCCGGTCCACCAGAAGACAGGGTTGCTGGTCCTGAGTCCGTAGAGGGCCCCGAGGTACTCCGTGAAGTAGAGCATCACGCCCTGGCGCACGAAGCCGGTGCAGAACTCCGCGAAGATCAGCGAGACGACGACGGGATTGTGGAAGACCTTCCGCATCAGGTCGCCGAGGGGCAGGGGGGTGTCGTCCGCTTCGTGGGCCCGGGAGCCGTCCCCGGTGTCGAAGTCGTCGAAGCCCGCATGGCTCGGCCGGTTCCGCACCAGGTAGAGGTCCACCACGAACATGAGGGCCATCACCAGGCTGGGCACCAGGAAGACCCAGTACCAGGGGAGCTTGCTGAGGATGAAGGCGCCCGCCGAGACGGCCAGGAAGTAGCCCGACGAGATCATGATCCCGAAGATCCCGCCGAAGATGCCGCGCTCCCGCACGTGGAACCAGGTGCTGTTCACCTTCACCACGGAGAGGGCTCCGAGGCTCTGGAAGTACATGTTGAGGCTCCAGAGCAGGCTGAGGCTCACCATCAGCTTTGCCGTGAACCCGCCGAGGACCATGAGGCCGATGGCCAGGTTCAGCGCCGCGGCGCCCAGGGAGCCGAACAGGATGGCCCTGCGCCCGCCGATGCGGTCCGCCAGGGGGCCCGTGAAGGCCACCGAGAGGCCGTAGGTCCAGAAGCCCAGGGTGGCGATGAGGCCCATCTGGGCGATGTCCAGGTGGTACATCCGCCCGATGTCGCCCTTCACGATGTTGAAGTTGTACCGGCCCATGTACATGGCCGCGTAGGTGAGGCCCAGGGGGAACCAGTTCAGGAAGCGGCGTCGGCGGTAGTCGGCGGAATGGTCCACGCGGGCTCCGGGGAATGGGCGGGCCCTCCAGACTACCGGCAGGGCGCCCCGGGCCGAAGTGACGATGCTGTGAAGGGCCGTGAAGGCCTCAGATCACCGCGCGGATCTCGTCCTCGCGGAGGATCCGGTCGCTCTTCTTGGCCAGGCCGAGGATGCGCTCCACCCGCTCCGGGTTCACGTCGAAGCCGTTCATCTCGAGCCAGTAGGCGACGTTGCTGTGGCCGGCCATGGGCCCGATGACGATCTCCTGCCGCCGGTTCACCATCGCGGCGGGGACGCCGGAGTAGACGGCGTCCGCCAGGGCCTTGTCGCCGCGGCGGAGGGCCTTCACGATGGCCGCGGCGTGGACGCCGGTGCCGGTGCGGAAGGCGTCCCGGCCCAGCAGGGGATAGTTCGCGGGGATCTCGAAGCCCACCAGCTCCGCCACCCGCTCCGCCAG
>DASTWQ010000227.1:0-2663 GCA_035758545.1 Holophagaceae bacterium
CCTGGCCTTCTCCGGCCATCCTGCCGGGATGAAGCTGCCGCCCGCCCCCGCGGGCCTCGGCCATGGCCCCTGGATGTGGGCGGGCGCCGCCACCAACACCGCCTTCGCGGGCCCCTGGGGCGTGAGCTTCGCCGCCAACCTGACGCCGGACAAGAGCGGCCTCGGCGAGTGGACGCCGGAGATGTTCGTGAAGGCCATCAAGTCCGGAAAGCACCTCGGCAAGGGCCGAAGGATCCTGCCGCCCATGCCCCAGCCCGCCTTCAGCCACGCCACGGACGAGGACCTGCTCGCGATCTTCGCCTACCTGCGGACGATCACGCCCATCGAGAACAAGGTGCCGGATCCCATCGATCCCATGCCGGCGCCCGCGCCTGCCTCAGCCCCCGCCGCCGGGACCCCCTGAGGCCATGGTCCGCCGCGCCGCCCTGCCCGCGCTCCTGGGGATACTCATCCTCGGGAGCCTGGGCCTCCGGCCTCCCGCCGGACCGCCCAAGCCGCCGGCGCGGCTGTCCGAGACCGGCCTCTACGCCAGCGATGGCCGCATCGCGGCGGACGCCCTGCCCTACTCCCCCCAGTACCCGCTCTGGTCCGACGGCGCCGGAAAGGGGCGGTGGATCCACCTCCCCCAGGGCCAGGCCATCGACGGCCTGGACCTGGGCGCCTGGCGCTTCCCCGTGGGAACCCGGCTCTGGAAGGAGTTCGTCTTCGGCGGGCGCCGGGTGGAGACGCGCATGCTCTGGCTGGCCCGCCCCGGCCAGTGGGTCTACGCCGCCTACGCCTGGCGTCCGGACCAGTCGGACGCGGACCTCGTCCCGGAGGAGGGCCAGCGGGACGCGGTGGCCCTCGGCAACGGGCTCCACCACGACATCCCTTCCCTCGAGGACTGCCGCAGCTGCCACGCCACCGGCGGGCCCGAGGTGCTGGGCTTCACGGCCCTGCAGCTCTCGCCGGACCGGGACCCGAACGCGCCCCACGCGGAGCCGCTGACGCCGGACATGGTCACCCTCGCCAGCCTGATCCGGCGGGGCCTGCTGAAGACGGCAGAGGCCCCCGCCCTGCTGGCGGCGCCGCCCCGCATCGCCGCGGCCTCGCCCACGGAGCGGGCGGCCCTGGGCTACTTCGTGGGCAACTGCGCCTTCTGCCACCAGCCCTCGAACCCCATCCCCCACGTGGCCCTGGACCTGCGCCACACCGCTGCCGCCGAGCGCGGTCTGGGCGCCGTGGGCCAGGCCAGCTTCCACAGCGTCCCAGGCGCGGAGGCGCCCCAGGCCCTCTGCCCCGGCGATCCCGCCCGCAGCGCCGTCCTCTACCGCATGGCCTCCCGCAGCCCCTCCTCCCAGATGCCGCCCCTCGGCACCGTGTTGCCCGATGCCGAGGCCCTGGCCCTCATGAAACGCTGGATCGCCGAGCTGAAGGACGCGCCGGCGATGCGGGCGAAGGGATCCTCAAGGCCTTGAAAGCCGCTTCAGTGAACCAGGAATCGGTTCGAGCGGATCATCCACCCGGGACGCTAGTGGCGAGAGTCAGGAGGGAGATCCAACCCTTCAGAGCCCTTCAGCCAGTTCTCAATATCTGAAGGATCCGCACCGTAGGGCAGCCCGCAGGTCGGGCAGCTGGGCGACAGGAACTCTGCAAGATAGCGGAATGGGCGGTTCCGGGTTTCGCTGTAGATCGTGGACCAAGTACCCCAATTGCCAAGACTCCAGAATAGGAAGGGCTGTCCACACGCGGGGCATGCGGGTCTGTTGACGACGATTAAGGCTCCGGCTGTTGTACTCGCGATGCCGACAACCATCAGCCATTCCTGCTCCTGGCGGGCGGGCGCCCAAATCGCTACGGCGAGAATCGCGACTATGCCACAGACCAACCAAACAGCCATCAGCCGGCGCATCGAGCGTATGGCCTTCCATGGGTCCTGTGTATCCATGTGATGAAGATAACTACGTATGCGATCGATTCAGAACGACAGTCTCGTCCTCACAGCCCCTGCGTCGCCCGCACCTTCAGGTCGCCGCGCAGGGTCTCGACGGCGTCGCAGGCGGCGAGGGCGGCGTTCATGTTGGTGAGGCAGGGGATCTTCAGGCGCAGGGCCTCCTTGCGGATGGCGCCTTCGTCGAAGAAGGCGTCCCGCCCCAGGGGCGTGTTGATGACCCACTGGATCTCGCCGTTCTTGAGCAGATCCACGGCGTGGGGCCGGCCTTCGTTCACCTTGAAGATGCGGCGGACCCGGTAGCCCACGGTCTCCAGGTGCCTGGCGGTGCCCTCGGTGGCGCAGAGGCCGAAGCCCATGCGCGTGAGCCGGTTCGCGAGCTCCTCCAGCCGCGGCTTGTCGTAGTCGTTGACGCTGATGAAGACGTTGCCGTTGGGCGGCAGCGGGATGCCCGCCGCCAGCAGGGCCTTGGCGTAGGCCTCGCCGAAGGAGGCGCCGATGCCCATGACCTCGCCGGTGCTCTTCATCTCGGGGCCGAGGACCGGATCCACCCCGGGGAACTTGGCGAAGGGGAAGACCACCCCCTTCACGCAGACCGCCTTCGCGACGCCGTCCTTCACCCCCTGCTGCTTCAGGCTCTGACCGATGCCGATGCGGGCCGCGACGCCCGCCCAGTCCACGCCCGTCGCCTTGGAGACGAAGGGCACCGTGCGGCTGGCCCGGGGGTTGGCCT
>DASTWQ010000073.1:0-77259 GCA_035758545.1 Holophagaceae bacterium
CAGCTGGGCGGGGGTGTGGATGTCGCTCCAGGTGTCCAGGGCGTAGCGGAACCGGGGATCGAAGCGGAGGCGGTGGGTGCCCGGCTTCGGGGTGAGCAGGGTCATCCCGGCGTTGGGCGCCTTGCCCAGGTCCGCCCGGTAGGCGTCGAGGCCGATGGGGCTGCGGGCGTCCGCGGCGAAATAGACGTGCTTGCCCTGCTCATCCACACCGAAGAGTTCGCGCACGTCCCAGTCGCCGGCCGTGATCGCGCCCATCAGGGTGCCGTCCGGAGCGTAGCGATAGAGGTGGTGGTGGCCGGTGCGGTCGGACTGCCAGAGGAAGCTGCCGTCCTTCAGGAAGAGCGGAAGGCTGGTGTGCTCCGTGTCCACCCAGGCCTTCGTCTGCTCGTGGATGAGGACCTTCGAGGCATACCCGTTGTCGGCGCCCCCATAGGTGCGCAGGTCCAGCCAGGTCTGGATGCGGTTCATCCAGGCGGCCATCAGCTGGCCCTTCGGCGTCCAGTCCACCCGCACGATGAGGGTCTCGGCACCGTTGTAGGGATCCGGGGTCCAGGTGGTGCGGCCCGACAGGTCCACCACGCCGAGCCGGGCGACGGGGTTCGGATCGCCGGCCTTGGGGTAGCGGGCCTGCAGCAGCTTCTGGGAGAAGGCCCGGTCGTCGGCGAGGGTGTAGACGGGGACCTTCGACTCGTCGAGGCTCAGGTAGGCGAGCTTGCTGGAGTCCGGCGCCCACCAGAAGCCCTTGAAGTCGCCGCGGCCGTAGACCTCTTCCTGGTAGACCCAGTCCAGGCGGCCGTTCAGGTGGGTCTCGTCGCCGCCGGTGGTGAGCCGCGTCTCCTTGGCGTCGGCGGTGGTCACGACGTAGAGGTCGCTGCCGCGGAGGAAGGCCACCTTGGCGCCGTCGGGGCTGAAGGTGGGCTCGATCTCCTCGCCGGGGGCCATCGTGAGGCGCCGGGCCTGGACCGTCGCCAGGTCCACCAGATAGAGGTCGTCCGCGACGCTCAGCACGAAGGCGGACCGGGTCGCGTTCCAGCGGAACTGGCCGGAGCCCAGGGCCGCGAGGGCGGCCTTCTCGTCCGCGCCCGCCGCCACCAGGGCGGCCTTCAGCCTGCCGGCGTCGAAGAGGGGGGTCCGCTTCCAGGTCTTCGGATCCACCTTCTGGAAGGCGATGCCGTCCTTGCCGCGCTCCGTGGCTACCAGCGTGCCATCCGACGCCCAGGTGAGCTTGGCCTTGGGCATGCCCACGTAGGCGACCTTCGTCCCGGGGCGGAAGAGCGAATCCACCGACAGCGGCGCCGCCGCCTCCTGGGCCCCGAGGGCCGGTGCGAGGAGGACCGCCGAGGCGATCAGGGACAGGGCGCGGCGCATGGAGCCTCCGGAAGTCCCCCTTGTATATCGCGAAACGAGGCCTTGTCGAAGGCCTCGTTTCAGACGGTCCTTTCCAAGGCCTAGTGCGGCAGCTTCTCCCGGGTCAGGTTCCGGGCGCCGGTGGCGGTCACCACCAGGTTGTCCTCGATCCGGATGCCGCCGAAGGGGGTCAGGGCGTCGATGAGCTTCCAGTCGAAGGCGCCGGCGGCGGGGCTCTCCCGCAGGGGCTTCAGGAGCATGGGGATGAAGTAGAGGCCGGGCTCCACGGTGAAGACCTGGCCCTCCTCGATGACGCGGGTGGTGCGGAGGAAGGGGTGCTCGGGCGGGGGCGGCAGGAACTCGCCGTCGGGGCCCAGCTGCTTGCCGGCCACGTCGTGGACCTGGAGGCCCAGGTGGTGGCCCAGGCCGTGGGGGAAGAAGGCCCGGGACCAGCCCTTCGCGACGGCCTCCTCGGGGCTGCCCTTGAGGATGCCCTGCTCCTTGAGGAGCCCGGCGACGCGGGTGTGGGCGCCCTGGTGGAAGTCGCCGTAGTGGAGGCCGGGCTTCACCTCGGCGCAGAGGGCGAGCTGGAGCTTCTCCATGCCCTGGATCAGGGCCGCGAAGCGGGCGTCGCAGTGGGGCGCCGCGTGGGTGCGGGTGATGTCCGAGCCGTAGCCCAGGTGCTTGGCGCCGGCGTCCAGCAGCAGGGTCGCGCCCTTGCGGACGTGGGGCCGCTTGCCCTCGTAGTGGAGGATGGCGCCCTTCTCGTTGAGGCCCACGATGGTGCCATAGGGCAGGTCGGCGTCCGTGCAGCCCACCGCCCGTACGAAGGCCTGGTGGATCTCCAGTTCCGACGCGCCGGCGAGGAAGGCCTCCTTGGCGGCCTTGTGGCCGAGGGCGCCCAGGCGGGTGGCCTCCTCCAGGCAGGCGACCTCGTAGGGCGTCTTGGTGCTGCGGAGCCAGTCCAGGTGGTGGGTGAGCTTGGAGGGATTCACGGAGAGGCCCGCGGCCTCCGCCCGGTCCGTCTCGTTGCCCAGGTAGGCGGCGCCGGGCAGGGCGCCTACCGCCTGCCACACCGCGTCGAGGGTGCCGGCCTCCACCAGCTCGAAGCCCTCGGCCCAGAAGGGCGTGCCGCCCCAGATCTGCTCCAGGGGCAGCTGCTCGTACCAGAAGTCCTCCGGCGCGTAGCGGATGAGCTTCGGCTTCTGCCCGGGCCGGATGACGAGCGCGTGGTGCGGCCCCGCGAGGGGGCACCAGTGGGCGAAGTGGGGCACGGCCCGGAAGGGCGCGTCCTGATCGTCCGCGAAGAAGGTGTAGGGCGCCCCGCTGCTGATGACCAGCGCAGGGAAGCCCGTGCGCGCCAGGGCCTCCTCCACCGTGCGCTGCCGCGCGGCGAGGTGGTCGCGGAAGAGGGGGGCGAGATCAGTCATGGTTCACCGCAGAGGCGCAGAGGACGCGGAGGCAAGGGCTAGTCCGGATGGTTCAGGACCACCCGTTTTATACCCTGCTTGAGCAGGGGCGCGTTGAAGTTGATGAGCAGGCCGAGGCTGTGGCCGGAAAGCCGGAGGTAGGTCAGGACTTGGGCTTCGTGGATCGCCTGCAAACTTTCGACGGATTTCAGCTCGAGGACGACCTTGCCTGCCACGACGAAGTCCAGGCGGTAGTTCGCGTCCAGGGCCCGGCTCTTGTAGGTCACTGGGAGGTGGACTTCCCGCTCGAAGGGCAGACCGGATTCTTCCAGCTCGAAGGCCAGGCAAGTCTGGTAAGCCGACTCCAGCAGCCCCGGGCCGAGCTGCCGATGGACCTCGATGCAGAGCCCAAGGACCCGCTCCGTGAGGTCGTTGAAGTCGACCCCTGCGTCCTCCGCGCCTCCGCGGTGAACCATCAGAGGAATCTCAGGTCCTTCGCCTCGGGGGCGAAGCCGTGGCGGATGGCCTTCTCGTAGAAGAGGGCGAGGCTCTGGCGCTCGGACTCGCCCAGGGCGTAGCTGAGGTTGATGGTGAGGTACTCCTCCAGCTCCAGCCGGGTCCAGCCGATGCTGCGGCGGGCCTCGTCCACGATCTGGGGCAGGGCGGCCCGGCCCAGCTCGTAGCTCCGGTGGAAGAAGGGCACCACGCCGCCGGGGATGGGGCCGTCGGGCCCCTCCAGGGCGGGGGCGTCGTTCCGGACGCACCACAGGGCGAAGACGAAGGGCAGGCCCGTCCAGCTGTGCCACTCCTCGGCGAGGTCGAGGACGAAGAGGCCCTCCTTGGGGGCCCGCATGGCGCTGTCGCCGATCATGAGGGCGGCATCGCAGGCCTGGAGCATGGCGCCCAGGTCCGGCCCCATGTCCTGGACCGCCGGGCTGGCGCCGTAGCGCTCCCGCAGGAGGAGCTGGCCCAGCACCACGGAGGTGCGGGAGCTGGTGTCGAGGGCGAGGCTCTTGATCTCCTCCGGCGGCACCTTGGAGAGGATCATCACGCTCCGCACCCGCTTGGGCGAGGCGATGCAGAGCCCCGGCACGATGGAGAGGTCCGGGATGCGCAGGTACTCGATGGAGCTGATGAGCCCCGCGTCCACTTCGCCTTCCCGCAGCCGGTCCGCGCAGACGCTCGGGTAGTGGAACTTCAGGTGGAAGTGCTCCCACCCGAGCCCGTGCTTGAAACCGTGGTTCAGCGGCGCCGCATTCAGGTAGTCGATGATGGAGAGGCGGAACGGACGCGCGGCCATGGGACCAGTATGGCCCCGGTGTAGCCTGTCCCGGGAGGGTGATCGCCATGAAGCTGACCCGGAGGTGGGGCATGGCGCTGCTGCTGGGCGCCGCGGTACTTCCGATCGGGTGCGGCCTATCCCAGAGGCGCAAGGACCAGGCACTCGTCGATGCCATCAAGACGGGTTCCCCGGAACGGCTCCATCAGGCCCTCCTGTCCGGCGCGAATCCCCGCCAACGGTTCGGCCCGAAGCGGGAGACGCCCCTACTGCTCGCCATCGCATCCGAGGATGGGCGCAAGGCGGAGATCCCGGCGTTCCGGTCCATCGTCGAGGACCTGATCGCGTCAGGGGCTGATCCCTCCGTCCAGAATGACGAGGGCTGGGATGCCCTCGGGATGGCGGCCAGCGCCAGGGACGCGGTGCTTTGCGACCGTTTCTGCCGGATGGGATTGTCTCCGGTCGAGATTGAAGGGAAGGGCGTCTCCCCCCTGCATGTGGCCGCGCTCAATGATGATGTCGCCTCCCTGGAGTCGATGATTCCGTGGCTGAAGAACCGCCAGATCGATACCGCGACCGCGAGCGGCCTGCGGGACACTCCGCTCTATCTGGCTTCCTTCAACGGGCTCGAGGGAGCGGCGACCTGCCTCCTTCGCGCAGGGGCGGATCCGAACCTCGTGAATTCGGCCGGTTTCACGCCTTTGATGGCGGCGTGCCTCCAGGGGAAGCCCCGAATCGCGTCTCTGCTCCTGGAGCATGGCGCTGAAGTCGATCGGCCCTATCGCAACGGCGCCACCGCGCTTTCCTTCGCCTGCCTGGACGGACGCCTCGACGTAGCGCAGCTGCTCCTGGCCCATGGCGCGGATCCGAACCATCAGAACAAGGGAGGCGTCACCCCCATGATGGATGCCGCCATGAAGGGGCATCTCGAGGTGATCGAGGTGCTGAAGAAGGCGGGCGCCAACCCGGCCCTTAAAAGTGGCAAGGGGCGCACCGCGGCGGATTATGAGCGGGAATGGAGGGCCTCCCGGTCCTCTTCTACGGGAGAGTCGATAGGCAGGTAGGCTTGAGCGGGAAGCCATGCCCGACCTGCCGCCGCTGCCGCCCCTGCACCGCCTGCCCTCGCCGGTGGGCCTGCTGGGCGCGGCCTTCAACGGGCAGGGCCGGCTCACCCAGCTCTGGCGGCTGCGGGAGGAGCGGGGTCCCTGGCCGCCGGAACCCGAGGGGCCGGAGCCCAGGGCCCTGGCCTTCCTGAAGCGCCAGCTGGCCTCCTACTTCGACGGCACCCTCCGCGACTTCAACATCCCCATGGAGCCGGCGGGCACCGACTTCCAGCTGCGGGTCTGGACGGAGCTCCAGCGCATCCCCTACGGCCAAGCCCTCAGCTACCTGGAGCTGGCCCGCCGCCTGGGCGACGAGAAATGCATCAGAGCCGCCGCCCGGGCCAACGGAGCCAACCCCATCTCCATCCTCATCCCCTGCCACCGGGTCATCGGCAGCGACGGCAGCCTCACCGGCTACGGCGGCGGCCTCGACATGAAGGAGCACCTGCTCCGATTGGAGGGCATCCTCCCCAAGCCCGACGGCGTGCAGCCGGGGCTGTTCGACTAGGTTCACCGCAGAGGCGCGGAGGACGCTGAGGAGCGCCGACCCACCATGTCCTGGGCCCGCCGCGACGCGGCGGCCTTCACGCCTTGCGTGAAGGTGGAGGAAGGGAGCGAGGGGATTCCGCGCGCCTACGCGGAATCCCCTCGTTCCCTTCCTCCCAGCCCGGGCCGGGATAGGTCTCGCCCCCTTCGTGTCTTGGTGTCTTGGTGGTGAAGCTTTTCTCCGCGTCCTCCGCGCCTCTGCGGTGAATCAGCCCCGCTCGCCGAAGAAGGCGGTGCCGATCCGCACCTGGTCGCTGCCGGCGGCGATGGCGGCCTCCAGGTCGCCGCTCATGCCCATGCTGAGGCGCAGGGGCCGGCCCAGGCGCTGCTGGAGCTCCGCCCGCAGCCGGGCCAGGCGGGGGAAGGCCTCCGGCGCATTCGGGGGCGGGAGGGCCATCAGGCCCCTCAGCTCCAGCCGGGGCGAGGCCAGGATCGCGTCCGCCAGGGCCGGCAGCTCCGCCTCGGCGCAGCCGCCCACCTTGGTGGCCTCGTCCCAGAGGTCCACCTGGATCCAGACGCCGCGGCGCAGGTCCAGCTCCTCCGCGAGCCGCCCGAGCCGCTGGGCCAGCTCGATGCGGTCCACGGTCTGGAGCTCCGCGAAGGCCTGGAGGGCGGCCTTGGCCTTGTTCCGCTGCAGGGGACCCAGGAGCGTGAAGGCCAGGTCCGGCCGCGCCGCGGCCTTGGCGGCGCCCTCCTGGACGTAGTTCTCGCCGAAGCGCGTGAACCCGAGGGCCGCGGCCTCCTCGATGAGGGCGAGGGGCTGGCGCTTGGAGACCGGCAGCAGCTCGACGGTCCCGGGATCTCGCCCTGCGGCCTCGCAGGCCCGGGCGATGCGGTCCTGGACGGCGGCGATGCGGTCCCGCAGGCCGGTCACGGCACGAAGAGGTAGCGCTGGCAGGACTCGCAGACGACCAGGTCCGCGGCCTCCCGCGTCTGGGTGATGATCTGGCTCCGGAGCTTGGTCCGGCAGCCGCCGCAGATGCCGTTCTCGATCGGGACGAGGACCCGGCCCTGCCGCTGCTGGATGAGCCGCTCCACGCGGGGCCTGAGGCCGGCGTCCAGCTGGGCCCAGAGCTCCGCGCGCTTCGTCTCCTGCTGGGCCTTCGCCAGCACCTGGTTCTCGTGGGCGGCCAGGAAGGCCGCATGGCCGGCCTCGAAGCGGGCCTGGGCCTCGGCGAGCTTCGGCTCCAGGATCTCCAGCTCCTTCCGCCGGATCGCCACCAGGGCATCCAGCTCCCGGAGGGGCTTGGCGGCGGCGGCGACCGCCCGCTCCTTCTCGCCCATGGCCTTCATGGCCTCGGCGAAGGGGATCTGCTGCTGCATGTCCTTGAGGTGGGCCCGGGTGCTGGTCTCGATCTTCTTGGCCTCGTCGTAGGCCGCCTGCAGCTGGGCCCGGGGCTTGTCCACCTGGACCATGGCGGCCCGGACCTTGTCCACCTGGGCCTGGAGGGCCTTGGCCTCCGCTTCCGCCTGGGCCAGGTCGGGGGGGAAGGCCGTCAGATCCCGCTCGAGGGTGCGGAGCAGGTCCAGCGTGGCTTGAAGGGCTTGGAGGAGGGCAAGGCTGGACATGCCTTGAGTTTAGGGAGTCCAGGAGCCACCGGCGAAGGCAAATATCTTAGCTTCCACTAAATAAAATATTAGTCAACAATACTAAGATTTTGACAACCATCCCAAAAACAGGACTTGACGCGTCCTCGACGCTTTTCCATGATTAGCACTCGACGAAGATGAGTGCTAACACCCCCAGCGCGGGGACTCATCCATCCCAGGAGGAACCCATGGCGATCAAGCCCCTCTACGACCGCGTGCTGCTCAAGCGCGTGGAGCCCGCCGAGACCATCAAGGGCGGGATCATCATTCCCGACACCGCCAAGGAGAAGCCCATGGAGGCCGAGGTGGTGGCCGCGGGCGAAGGCAAGTTCGACGACGGCGGCAAGCGCATGCCCATGTCCGTCAAGGCCGGCGACAAGGTCCTGATCGGCAAGTACAGCGGCACCGAGGTGAAGCTGGACGGCGTGGACCACGTGATCGTGCGCGAGGACGAGATCCTCGCCGTGCTGTCCTGACGGACAGCGCCAGGCTCTGGGCCTTCGGCTCCAGGCTTTCGCCAAACACTTGGCAAACGCCTAGAGCCAAGAGCCTAAAGCCCCGTCAAAACGAAGCCACTGCCTAACGAACCCCGAAACCATCAGGAGAGAACCATGGCTAAGAGCATCATCTACGCCGAAGAAGCCCGCCAGGCCATCCTGCGCGGCGTGAACAAGCTCGCCGATGCGGTGCAGGTCACCCTCGGCCCCAAGGGGCGCAACGTCCTCATCGAGAAGAAGTTCGGCAGCCCCCTCATGACCAAGGACGGCGTCACCGTCGCCAAGGAAGTGGAGCTGAAGGACAAGCACGAGAACCTCGGCGCCCAGCTCGTGCGTGAGGTCGCCTCCAAGACCTCCGACATCGCCGGTGACGGCACCACCACCGCGACCGTGCTGGCCCGCGCCATCTATCGCGAGGGCATCAAGGCCGTCGTGGCCGGCGCCAACACCATGGAGATCAAGAAGGGCATCGACGCCGCCGTGGACGCCGTCGTGGCCTCCATCGACGAGCTGAAGAAGCCCGTCGAGGGCAACGCCATCGCCCAGGTCGGCACCATCTCCGCCAACGGCGACGAGGAGATCGGCAAGATCATCGCCGAGGCCATGGCCAAGGTCGGCAAGGACGGCGTGATCACCGTCGAGGAGGCCAAGGGCCGCGAGACCGAGCTCAACGTGGTCGAGGGCATGCAGTTCGACCGCGGCTACCTGAGCCCCTACTTCGTCACCAACCCCGACCAGATGAAGGTCGAGCTCGAGAACCCCTTCGTCCTCGCCTACGAGAAGAAGATCTCGAACATGCGCGACCTGCTCCCTCTGCTGGAGCAGACCGTCAACGCCCGCCGGCCCCTGCTGATCATCGCCGAGGACGTGGACGGCGAGGCGCTCGCCACGCTGGTGGTCAACAAGATCCGCGGCACCATCCAGGTCGCCGCCGTGAAGGCCCCCGGCTTCGGCGACCGCCGCAAGGCCATGCTCGAGGACATCGCCATCCTGACCGGCGGCAAGGCCATCAGCGAGGATCTCGGCCTCAAGCTCGAGAACCTGACCCTGGCCGACCTCGGCACCGCCAAGAAGATCGTCATCGACAAGGAGAACACCACCATCGTCGAGGGCGCCGGCTCCAAGGAGGACATCCAGGGCCGCGTGAAGCAGATCCGCAGCCAGATCGAGCAGTCCACCTCCGACTACGACAAGGAGAAGCTGCAGGAGCGCCTGGCCAAGCTCGTGGGCGGCGTCGCCGTCATCAAGGTGGGCGCGGCCTCCGAGACCGAGATGAAGGAGAAGAAGGCCCGCGTCGAGGACGCCATGCACGCCACCAAGGCGGCGGTCGAGGACGGCATCGTCCCCGGCGGCGGTGTGGCCCTGCTGCGCTCCGTCTCCAAGCTGGCCGCCCTGAAGGTGACCGGCGACCAGGCCACCGGCGTCGAGATCGTCCGCAAGGCGATCGAGGAGCCCCTGCGCCAGATCGCGAACAACGCCGGCATCGAGGGCTCCGTGGTCGTGAACCGCGTCCGCGAGGAGAAGGGCAACACCGGCTTCAACGCCGCCACCGGCGAGTACGTGGACATGGTCAAGGCCGGCGTCATCGACCCCGCCAAGGTGACCAAGTCCGCCCTGCGCAACGCGGCCTCCGTCGCCGCCATGATGCTCACCACCGAGGCGATCATCAGCGAGATCCCCGAGCCCAAGGCCGCCGCTCCCGCGGCTCCCGGCATGGGCGGCATGGACGACATGTACTAAAGGGCAAGGCAAGGCTGGAAGCCGGAGACTGGAGGCTTCCTGAAACGGAAAGGCCCCGCGATTGCGGGGCCTTTCCCTTGTCCCGGGGCGCCGATCCCGGTAGCGTCTCCGCAACCTCATGGCCAGCGCCCCGCGGCAGTCCCGGCTCCTCCGCCTCCTCGGCCTCAACCTGGCCATCGCCCTGGCGTACGTCGCGGGCAAGGCCCTGGGGAAGGCGCCGATCTCCGGTGGCTTCTCGCCGGTCTGGCCGCCCACCGGGATCGCCCTGGCCAGCCTCGTCCTCTTCGGTAGGGAGGCCCTGCCGGGCGTGGCCATCGGCTGCCTGAGCAGCCTGGGCACCTCGGGGCTGCCCTGGCTGCCCTCCCTGGGCATCGCCCTGGCCAACTTCACCGAGGCCTCGCTGGGGGCCTGGATCCTCCACCGGGGCGGCTTCCGGGCCACCCTGGCCCGGACGAAGGACGTGCTGCTCCTGACGATCCCCGTGGCGGTGCTCGGGGCCCTGGTGGGGGCGACGCTCGGCTGCCTCTCCCTCGCCCTGGCGCTGCCGGGGGGCCTCGCCGAGGCCTTCCGGAGCTGGTGGAGCTGGTCCATGGAGGACCTGCTGGGCGTCCTCGTCGTGGCCCCCCCGATCCTGACCCTGGCCTCCCGCCAGCGCCTGGGGGATCGGCCCCTGCGCCGCCGGATCCCCGAAGGGGCGCTGCTGCTCGTCGCGGCGGCCCTGCTGGGCTGCCTGGTGTTCGGCGGGGCGGTGGGTGACGTGGCGATCCAGTTCGGCCTCACCTACGCCCTCTTCCCCCTGGTCCTCGCCGCCGCGGACCGCCACGGCCCCCGGGGGGCCTCCCTCGCGACCTTCCTCACCGCGGCCTCGGCCCTCGCCGCCGGCCACTTCGGCATGGGGCCCCTGGGGCGGGCAGAGGGCAGGGAGTACCTCATCCTGCTCGCGGGCTTCCTGGCGCTGCTGGCCCTGACGGCCCTCCTGCTGGCGGCGGCGGGCTCCGAGCGGCGTGAACGGGCCCGCCAGCTCCGGGGCCAGGCGCGGCTCATGGAGATGGCCACCGAGTCCATCGGCATGGCGGGGCTCGGCGGGCGGGTCCTCCAGCTCAATGCCGCCGGCCGGTCGCTCTTCGGGCTGGGGCCGAAGTCGACACTCTCGGGGCTGCGGGTCCTCAACCTCATCGCCCCGGAGGACCGCCGCAGGTTCCAGGAGACGATCCTTCCCCAGGTGCTGGAGCAGGGCAGCTGGTCCGGGGAGCTGGCCATCCTCGACCTCTCCACCGGGGAATCCATCCCCACCCGCCACTTCCTCTTCCGCATCGACAACCCGCAGGACGGCCGGGCGGAGGCCTTCGGGGCCATCGGCCACGACCTGCGGGAGGCGCTCCGGGAGGAGGCCGCCTTCCGCCAGACCCAGCGGCTGGAGAGCCTCGGCGTCTTGGCTGGCGGCATCGCCCACGACTACAACAACCTGCTCACGGCGGTCATGGGCCATCTGGACCTGGCCCGGGAGCTGGTGGCGCCCTCCCATCCGGCCCAGGAGCACCTCCTGGCGGCCTCCACCCTGGCGGAGCGCTCCGGCGCGCTCACGCGCCAGATCCTCGACTACGCCGGCAAGGGCCCCGCCGCCCGGGAGCGCCTGGACCCCAGGCGGCTTGTGCTCGACCTGACGGAGCTCCTGAAGAGTTCCATCTCGAAGAAGGCGGAGCTGGTCCTGGACCTGGAGGATCCGCTCCCGCCCCTCCTGGGGGATCCGGTCCAGCTGGAGCAGGTGGTGATGAACCTGCTGGTGAACGCCTCGGAGGCCCTGGAAGGCCGGGCGGGGCGGATCCATCTCTCCCTCCGGGCTGCGCGCCTGGAGGCGGCGGAGCTCGGACGGCGCTTCCCGGGCTTCGACCTGGCCGCGGGCACCTACGTGGTGCTGTCGGTGGTGGACGACGGTTGCGGCATGGCCCCGGAGGTGCGTGAGCGCATCTTCGACCCCTTCTTCACCACCAAGTTCGAGGGCCGGGGCCTCGGCCTCAGCGCCCTCCGCGGCATCCTCCAGGCCCATGGCGGGGGCGTCGAGGTGCTCAGCGAGCCCGGGAAGGGGAGCGCCTTCACCCTGGTCCTGCCGGCGGCCGGGGACTGATCAGAGCCGCCGGAGGACCCGCTCGATGGAGACCGCCTTCCGGCCCTCGGTGGTCACGAGGACGGCGTGCAGCTGGAGGTCCCCGGAGGCGACCTCGTATTTCGCGCGGAGGGGCCCGAGGAAGCGGGCCAGGCTCGCCTCCTTGCGCATCCCGATGACGCCCTCGTAGGGGCCCGTCATGCCGATGTCCGTGACGTAGGCGGTGCCGCCGGGCAGCACCTTGGCGTCCAGGGTGGGCACGTGGGTGTGGCTTCCCACCACCGCCGCCGCCCGGCCGTCCAGGTGCCAGCCCATGGCCTGGGCCTCGCTCGTGGCCTCCGCGTGCATGTCCACCAGCACGAGGTCGGCGCGCTCCTTCTGGAGGAGGGCGTCCACGCAGCGGAAGGGGTCGTCGCAGGGGGGCATGTGGACCCGGCCCATGAGGTTCACCACCAGGACCTCCTCCCCGGAGCGGGTGTGGAGCTTCGCGAAGCCTTGGCCTGGGGTGGACGGCGGGTGGTTCGCCGGCCGCAGCAGGCGGGGCTCCTGCCGGAAATAGGCCTCGATGCCCTTCACGTCGAAGGCGTGGTTGCCGGTGGTGATGACATCCACGCCGAGCTCCCCGAACCACTGGCGGGCGATGGCCTCGGTGATCCCGTGGCCGTGGGCGGCGTTCTCGCCGTTCACCACGACGAAGTCCAGCGCCAGCTCCCGCCGGAGCACCGGCAGGTGCGCTTCCAGGAGCCGGCGCCCCGGCTCGCCCACCACATCGCCCAGACAGAGGATCCGCATCCCTCCAGGCTAAAAGAAAACGGGCGGCTCGCGCCGCCCGTTTCCGTGGTCCTTCGCGTGGATCAGAAGCTGAACCGCGCGCCCAGCTGCACCTGGCGGCCGGAAGGGAAGCCACCCACGCCCTGGGACGTGCTCAGCAGGGGATTGCCGTCATTGCTGGTCTTCGCGACGACATCATAGGTGTACTGATTGTGGTCGTTGAAGACATTGAAGACGTCGGCGCTCAGGGTGAGGGCCAGCTTCCGGGTGAATCGGAAGGCCTTGCGGAGGCCGAGATCCACGTAGGTGGTGGAGCCGTACCGGAAGGCGTTCCGGCCGGAATCCATGCCGTTCACGTAGAAGCGGTCGTTGCCGAAGATGCCGTCCTTGTTCAGGTCGCTGCCATAGGTGAGGCTGTAGGGCGATCCGGAGGCATATTTCACGGTGGTGCTGAACTGGATGCCGGTGTGGCGCTCCAGGTAGCTGACGTAGCCGGTGACCACGTCGCGGCGGTCCGTGTCGGCGTAGCCCCAGTCGCCGCCCAGATTCTGAGTGTTCTGGGTGGAGTAGCTGGAGAAGTTCCGCTCGTTGGAGTCGTTGTCCTTGTTCGTGGAGCGGGTGTAGAAGAGCTGGGCCTCGAAGGGGCTGCCCTCCTGGTGGAACTTGGCGCTGAAGGTCAGGGCGTGGTACCAGCTCTCGACATCCGAGGTGTAGGCCATGATCTGCTTGTAGGCCGTGTTCGGGCGGACCGTCGGGAACACCTCGCGGCCGGCGGCGTTGGCGGTGGGCGTGCCCAGGTTCAGGTCCCTCAGGCGCTCCAGGTTCACGGCGTGCGCCGCGGCCCACTCCAGGCCCAGGACCCAGCCCCCGAAGGCGCGCTCCGCGCCCAAGCTCAGGCGGTCGGTGCGGGGGTTCTTGAAGTTCTGGTCGAAGGTGAAGACGTTGGTGGTGGGGATGGTCGCGCCCGTCGGGAAGGACGAGAAGGAGAAGGGATTGGCGGCGTTGAAGGCGCCGTTGATCGGAATCCCGAAGGTGGCGGCGTCGCCGGGGAAGAAGGACACGGAGGCGCCGCGGTAGCTGTTCGCCGCGAAGACCTGGTAGAGGAACACCGAAGGGGTCCGGCTGATGTAGCGACCGCCATTGAGGCGGACAACCGTCTTGCTGCCTTCTCCGCCGGGGGTCCAGGTCAGGCTGAACCGGGGCGAGAAGCCGCTGTCATTGGGGATCTTCGAGGTCAGGGGCAGGGGATTCGCGAGAATGTTGTTGGTGTCGAGGATCGGGAAGTCAGGATGCTCCTGACGGTCCCAGCGAAGACCCAGGCCGAACTTCAGGTAGTCATTCAGGCGCTGATCGAACTGCACAAAGGCCGCCATCTCCTTCTCGGAGGCGTCGAAGGTCCCCGCCTGCTTGGCGGTGAGGCCGTTGAGCCCGAAGAACTGCTGATAGCTGGACCAGGCGCCGTTCTCAAAATTGGTGAGGCTGGTGAACCGGTAGCCGCCGGCGGAGAAGGCGGCGAACGTCTCGGAGACCTTGGTGTTGTTGTAGTCGATACCGGCCTTCAGCTGCGAGGTGGCGGTGACGAAGGAGAGGGTGTCCTTCAGCTGGGTGCGCTTGGTCTCGAATTCGCGGGTGAAGGGGTAGGTGCCGTAGTAGCTCGTGTTGGAGCCGTTCTGGCTGATCTGCACCTGGGGCAGGGTGGAGTGCGCTTCGCGGGGCAGCTCGTCCTTGACGTAGTTGACCTCGGCCTCGTTGAACCAGTTGGCGTTGATGGCCCAGTTCCACTGGACCACGCCCTGGAGGGTCTTCACGTCATCGGAAGCGGTATTGCTGTACCCGGTGGAGATGCCCGTGCTGGTGAGGCCCTGGAACTTGGAGTAGTTGATGCGGAACTGCAGGGCGTGGTCGGCGTTCACGATCCAGTCGATGCGGCCGAAGGCGGTGTCGGAGTCCGACTTCTTGTCGTAATTCCCGCCCTGGGCGATCAGGGCCGCGTCATTGGCATTCGCGGGATTGAGGGTCAGCGGGTTGTCCTGGCCGCCCCAGATCTGGGTGATGGGCTCCGTGCGGCGCTGGCCGTCATAGACGAAGAAGTAGAAGAGCTTGTCCTTGATGATCGGGCCGCCCACGGAGAACCCGAACTGGTTCTGGGTGAAGTCGCCGATCTGCTTCTGGCTCCCGTTGATGACAGGCTCGTTGGCGATCATGTCCTTGGGGCGGGTGTAGAAGAAGACGCTGCCGCCGAAGTCGTTGGTGCCGCTCTTGGTGATGGCGTTCACGTAGCCGCCGCCCATGCGGCCGTACTCCGCGGAGGCGCCGTCGGTGACCACCTGGTACTCGCGGATGGCCTCGATGCTGACGGTGAAGGGGGTGGTGCCCTCGGCGGCGCCGGTCTGGCCGCCGAAGAAGGGCTCGTCCACGTCGCCGCCGTCGATCTGGATGGCGGTGTTCACGCCGCGCTGGCCGGCGATGGCCAGGTTGCCGCGCTGGTTGTCGACGATCACCTGCGGGGCCGAGGTGGCCAGGCTGGTGAAGGAGCGGTTCAGGACCGGCAGGTTCTGCAGGGCGTCGGGGTTGATGATGGCGGCCTGGGTGGCGCGCTCGGCGTCCACGGGGGCGGCCTGGGCGACCACCTCGACGGTGGCCACGGACTCGGCGGCCAGCTTCACGTTCAGGGGGGCGGCATCGCCGAGGTTCAGGTTCTCGTGGATGTTCGACGCAGTCTGGTAACCAGGCTTCGACACCGTCACCGCGTAGGGGCCGACAGGCAGGTTGACGGCGAGGTAGCGGCCGTTGCCGTTGGTCTGGACGACGCGGGTGAAGCCGGTCTCGTCGTTGCGGATGGAGATGGTGGCGTCAGCGAGCGGCTGGCCATTGGAATCGGTCACCTGGCCGGCGAGCTGGACGTTGACGCCCTGGGCCGCGAGGGGGGCGGCGGCGACAAGCAGGGCCATCAGGGCCGAGCCCTTCAAATGCCTCATGGTCATGGAAAGTTCCTCCAAAAGTCAGGGTGCATAGGGCGCTCTGATATACCAAGCACAAAGTGGTGAACTTCCGGCTTCATCACTGCGCGGAACAAGGC
Organism: Holophagaceae bacterium; assembly: GCA_035758545.1. GTDB lineage: Bacteria > Acidobacteriota > Holophagae > Holophagales > Holophagaceae > JAFDVN01. The sequence continues at coordinate 15,466 of DASTWQ010000073.1, forward strand.
CATGAAGCCCTTGTAAGCCCTCAAGCTGCTAGGCTTCCTCCATCCCGGGAACCCCCATGACGCGCCTCCGATCCTGCCTGCCCGCCCTGCTCGTCGTCCTTCCCGCCGCCGCCCAGGGCTTCATGCCGGTGTCCGAGGTCCAGCCGGGGATGAAGGGCTACGGCAAGACCGTCTTCAAAGGCGGGAAGATCGAGCGCTTCGAGTTCGAGGTGCTGGGCATCCAGGCGGGCGCGGCCCCCGGCGGCGCCCGCATCCTGGTGCGCTGCAGCGGCGGTCCCCTGGCGGAGACGGGCATCATCGCCGGCATGAGCGGGAGCCCCTGCTACATCGGCGGCCGGCTGGTGGGCGCGCTCTCCACGGGCTTCACCTTCGAGAAGGACGCCATCGGCGGCATCACCCCCATCGAGGCCATGGTGGAGCAGCTCAAGGACGTGCCCGAGCAGCCCGGCCGCGGCACGCCCCTCGTCCTGCCCAAACTGGCCCCGCCGGCGGTGCTGAAGTCGGCCCTGCAGGGGCAGATGATCCCGGTGGCCTCCCTGTTCCCCGCGGAGCCCGGCGCCCTGCCGCTGCCGGTGGCGGGTTCGGCGCTCGGGCCGGAGACCCGGGCCCTCTGGCAGGGTCTGCCGGTCCAGTTCCTCGCGGCCCCGGCCCTCGCGCCGGATTCGAGCGCCTCCGCCAGCCCTCTGGAGCCCGGCGGCATGGCCGCCATCAACCTGGTGCAGGGGGACCTCAACCTCACGGTGGGCGGGACCATCACCTACGTCCAGGGGCGGAAGCTGCTGCTCTTCGGCCATCCCCTCTTCAACCTGGGCGCCGTGGACCTGCCGCTCTGGTCCGCCAGCGTGGCCGCGGTGCTGCCCAGCTACGCCTCCTCCACCAAGCTCGCGCTGCCGGTGAAGGAGGTCGGCGCGCTCCGGGCGGACCGCCTGACCGGCGTGGCGGGGGTCCTCGGCGCCCAGGCCCGCATGATCCCGCTCCGCATCGGCCTCAACCTCGGGGGCCGGAAGAACCTCGCCTTCAGCTACGAGATCATGGACCACCCGCTGCTCACGCCCCAGCTGGCGGCCACGGTGCTGAGCCAGACCCTGGAGTCGCAGGTGCGCGGGGTCGGCTTCCAGAGCCTCTCCCTCCAGGGGAACATCAAGCTCGCGGGGCAGGATCCCATCCAGATCGACAGCGTGGTCGCGGACTTGAACTCGACGCGGCTCGCCATGTTCCTGGGGGGCATGCTGCAGGCGGTCTGCTTCAACCCCTTCGAGAAGCCCGTCTTCGAGGGGATCAGCCTCACGGTGAAGGCGGAGGAGAAGCTCGACCTCGCCGGCGTGGCGGGCGTGCGGATCCTCAAGGGCCGAGTGCGGCCCGGCGAGACCCTTCCCATCCTCGTGACCCTGCAGAACGTCCAGGGCGTGCGGGAGCAGGCCACCCTCAACATTCCCATCCCGGAATCCGCCCGCCCCGGCAAGGCGACGCTGCTGGTGGGCGACGGCCTCAGCCTGATGGCCGCGGATCCGGACCAGCAGTCCATCCAGGTCTCGAGCCTCACCGACGTGGTGCGGCTCCTCAACGGCGCCCTGAGGAACAACCATGCCTACGCTCTGCTGGTGCAGGACGACGCCGGCGTGGGCGTCCGCGGCGGCCGAATCGAGGGCCTGCCGCCCTCGGTGGCGAACCTGGTGGCCTCGGACGGCGGCGCGGACAGTGGCCGCCTCAAGCGCCGCATCATCGGCCGGAGCGTCCTGCCCCTGGACCGGGAGGTCCGGGGCCTGGCCTCCATGGACCTCGAGATCGAAGTCGACTGACGGATGGCACCCATGCGCGCACGCACCCTCCTCCTCGCGGCCCTCGCCCTGGCCCTCCTCGCGCCGGCTTCCCTGGCCGCGGACCAGCCGAAGGCGCGGTTCGCGAGCTTCGACGACTGGATCGGCTCCGTCTCCAAGGGCGTGAGCGTCGGCGCGGACGGCGCCCTCCGGCTCGCCCCGGCCGAGCGCCGGGTGGGCCAGCTCCCGGAAGGGGTGATCTGGTGCGCCGCGCCGGACGGCCAGGGCGGTGCCTACCTCTCCGCCGGCACGGAAGGGAAGCTCTACCACTACGCCAACGGCCAGATGCGCCCCCTCGCCCAGGTGAAGGGCGGCATCGTCTTCGCGATGGCCAAGGTGGGCCAGGACCTCATCGTGGCGCCCAGCGGCGACGGCAAGCTCTACCGGGTCTCCAGCGCGGGGACCGTGAAGCCCTGGTGCGACCTGGAGGCGGGCACCGTGTGGGCCATGCGGGCCGAAGGCACCGAGGTGGTCTGCGCGGCGGGCGGCCCCTCGGGGGCCGTGCTGATCTCCGCCCGGGAAGGCGCCAGCCGCAAGCTGACGGGCCTCCCGGAGGAGACCGCCTTCACGGCCCTCTGCCCGGACGGCTCCGGCGGCTACTACGCCGGCACCCTGGGGCGGGGCCTGGTGGTCCACTACAACCGCGTCACGGACCGCCTTGAGATCCTCATGGACACGCCCTTCGAGGAGGTCCGCGCCCTGGCCTTCGAGGGCGGCGATCTCTACATCGGCGCGGACAACGGGCTGGCCTCCAGCCTGCAGAGCGGGAAACTGGAGAAGCGCGAGGGATTCCTGACCTCGGACCCGCAGGCCTCGCCCCGGTGCGCGGTGATCCGTCTGGCCAAGGACGGCGTGCCGCAGACCCTCTGGCAGAGCGCCCGGAGCCAGGTCTATGCGCTCCAGGCGTGGAAGGGCCGCATGCTGGTGGGCACCGGGAACCGCTCCCTCATCTTCGCCCTGCCCCTGGACGCGAAGGACCGGGACGCGAACCCCTTCGAGCTGCTCACCGAGCTGGGGGCCGGCCAGGCCACCGCCTTCCTGCCCGCGGGCGCGGAGCTGCTGGTTGCCGCCTCCAACCCCGCCGAGATCCACGCCCTGTCCGAGCTCCAGGCCACGGAGGGCTCCCTGGAGTCCCCGGTGATCCGGGCCCAGCCCCTGGCGGACTGGGGCCGCGCGGTGCTCGACGCCGAGACGCCGGAAGGGACCTCGGCGACCCTCCAGTTCCGCACGGGCTTCACCGAGGAGCCGGACGCCACCTGGACCCCCTGGACGCCGCCGCTCCGCAGCGGCGAGCTGCCGAGCCTCGCCCCCTCCCGCTTCGCCCAGTTCCGGGTGCGCCTCTCGGCCACCCGGGGCGGCGCCACGCCCGTGGCCCGGGCCGTCACGGTGCGCTACGCCAACCGGAACCTGCCGCCGCAGTGGGAGGGCGTCGACATCCTGCCGCCGGGCCTCGTCATCACCCGCAGCGCCCCGCCGGACGACATCGGCATCGAGCGCGTGCCCCTGGAGACCCAGAAGCTGATCCCCGCCCTGGGCTACGCCGGCAGCGAGCGGCGCAGCTTCCGCCGCGGGTCCCAGAGCTTCACCTTCCGCATCTCGGATCCCAACGGCGACCAGCTGGAGTTCCGGATCCGCCTGCTGCCGGACCGCGGCGCGCCGATCCCTCTGGAGGACCACTGGAAGGAGCGCTTCTTCGCCTTCGACACCCTGCCCGTGCCCGACGGCCGCTACCGCCTGGAGGTGACCGCCTCCGACGCGCCGAGCAACCCCTTCAACCTGGCCCAGACCTCCACCTGGACCACGCCGGCCTTCGTCCTGGACCACACGCCGCCGGAGATCTCCGGGCTCACCGCCGCCCGGGAGGCCGGCGGCCTGCGGATCCGCTTCACCGCCACGGACGCCGCCTCGGTGGTGAAGGAGGCCGCCGTGAGCGCCGACGGCCAGACCTGGGTGGAGATCGCGCCCCAGGACCGGGTCTTCGACCAGGGCTCCGAGAGCTTCGACGTCACCCTTCCGCCGGAGCTGGTGAAGGGCGATCGGGTGCTGGTGCGGGCCACGGACGAGGGTGAGAATGAGCAGACGGCCACCGCGGCCGTCGGCGCCCCCGGGAAGAAATGACCTTCGATCGCTTCTGGCCCGCCTACCTGGCCGAGCACCGCAGCCGGCGGAACCGCCGGCTGCACCTGGCCGGGACCCTGGGCTACCTGGCGCTGCTGGCGGCGCTGCTGGCGACGCGCCACTGGAGCTGGCTCTGGTCCGTGCCGGTGCTGGCCTACGGCTTCGCCTGGGCCGGCCACTTCCTGGTGGAGAAGAACCGCCCGGCGACCTTCCGGCACCCCTGGCTCTCGCTGATCGGCGACCACCGCATGGCCGCCCTCATGCTCACGGGGCGGCTGGACGCGGAGTTCACGCGGCTGGGGATCCCGACGAAGCCCTGAGCAGGCCCGCCCAGGCCCGGGGATCGTTGGCGTAGCCCGGGAAGACGGTCCCGAGGTCCCGCAGGCCCAGGTGCTTCGTGAGCGCCTCCCCCAGCAGGGCCCGGTGCTCGAAGGCCACCTTCAGGTCCCGGCCCTCGTTGAGGTCCCCGTCGCCCAGGCCCTTCCAGGCGTTCAGCACCCGGCCGCCCTTCACGCCGCCGCCGGCGACGAAGGCCGCGGAGCCGTGGCCGTGGTCCGTGCCGCGGGTGCCGTTCTCCCGGGCGGTGCGGCCGAACTCGGTGAGGGTCACGAGGCAGATCCGGTCCATCCGGTCCGAGAGGTCCGTGAGGAAGGCGCCGAGGCTGTCGCCGAAGTCCTGGAGCCGCGCCGACAGCTGGCCCTTGGCGGCGCCCTGGGCGACGTGGGTGTCCCAGCCGCCGCAGTCGGTGACGGCGATGCGCAGGCCCAGGTCCGCCTTGATGAGCTGGGCGATCTGCTGCATGCGCTTGCCGAGGGGGCTGCCGGGATAGTCCGCGCCGGGGGCCGGCGCGATGGACCGCGGATCCCGGGCCTTGAGGTCCTTCATGGCCTGGAAGGCCTCGTCCCCGGCGCCCCGGAGGCTGCGGTCCAGGGCGGCGGCGTACATGGATTCGAAGCCCCCCGCGGCCGGGCCCTCCGGCAGCCGGAAATCGTCGAGGCTTCCCAGGGCGAGGGCCGGCACCGGGCCCTGGAGGATGCGGGGCAGGGTGGGCTGAAGAGCCACGGCCTCGAAGGGGCCGCGGGTCCCCGGCATCGCCGCGAGGGCGCGGTCCAGGCAGCCGTCCTCGGTGCGCTTCACGCCTGGCGTACCGCTCTCCAGGAAATCCTGGGCATCGAAGTGGGACCGGGTCGGATCCGGCGAGCCGGCGCCCATGACCGGAGCGAGGACTTTGGCGTCGTAGAAGGGCTTCAGCCTCGAAAGCGCGGGATGCAGGCCGAAGAAGCCGTCCAGGCGCAGGGCCTCGTCCTTCGGGATGGCGAGGGAGGGCCGCAGGTCGTAGTAGCGGGGCTCGCCCACCGGGGGCAGCGCCGAGAGCGCGTCGCAGGCGCCCCGCTGGATGACGACGACGAGGATCGGGCCCTGGCCCGCCGCCGCGGCGGCGGCCGCGCGCAGCGTCCGGGGCGCGAGGCCCAGCCCCGCGAAGGCGAGGCCCGAGGCGGAGGCCTGAAGGAAGATCCGGCGTTGCATGGTCACCTCCGCTGGAATTCGGGGCTGCCCAGGAGGAAGCCCAGGAGCTGAGTGGAATCCACCGGCCGGCGCTCGCCGTCGGCGTAGGTCTGGGGCTGGGCCTCCACGGCCTTCAGCAGCGCTGCGCGGGTGCCGTCCGAGAGGCCGCCGGGCACCAGCCTCGGCGCCAGGGCCGCCAGGGCCTGGTCCGGCGCGTCCGCGGGCGGCAGCGGCACCTCCGGCCACGTGACGCCGGGCACCTGGCGCTTCGCCAGCGCGCCGCCGAAGCGCAGGCGCTCCACGAGGGCGCCGGTGCTCACCCAGGCGTCGGCGGTGTCCTTGTAGCCCGTGGGCGGCTGGCAGCGGTAGAGGGGTTCGCCCATGCGCGCCAGGGTGCGCGTGAGGGGCAGGGGGTCGTCCACGTGGCCGTCCAGGGCGCGGATGGAGGACGCCACGAACTCGAAGGGCGTCTTCACCTTCGCGCCCGCGGCCGCCTTCGACCAGAACTCGGGGCTCGTGAAGAGGGCCTCGTAGACCGCCCGCAGGTCGCCGCCGGTGCGGAGATAGGCCTGGGCGACCCGGTCCACCGCCGCCGGCGGCGGCTGGTCCGCGATGAAACGGCGGCAGAGGAGGAAGGCCAGGTGCTTCGCGGTCGCCGGCGAGGCCGCCAGCAGGTCCAGCACCCGCTCGCCGTCCGCGCGGCCGCCCTCGGCGATGCGCACGCCGAGCACGATCTTGGGGTCGTCGTCGTGGGCCCGCGGGCGGAACACCGGCGCCGCGGCGCGCTGGGGCGTCTCCAGGGACCAGCCGGTGAAGCAGCGGGCCACTTCCCGGACATCGGCCTGGGTGTAGCCGCCGTCCACGCCGAGGGTGTGCAGCTCCATCAGTTCGCGGCCGTAGTTCTCGTTGAGACCCTTGGGGCCCTTGGCCCCGAGCCGCGGTGCCTGGAAGCCGTCCTTCACGCTGAGCCAGTTGTCCAGGTAGAAGAGCATGGCCGGATGCCAGGCCACGGCCTCCAGCAGGTCCCGGAAGCGGCCGAACACGTGGGGGCGGATGGCGTCCCGCTCGTAGCTGGGCACGAACCAGCGGTCGAGGCCCTTCGACTCGTCCACGTTGAAGTGGTTGAACCAGAAGTCCACGAGCACTTCCTGGAGCTGGTCGCGGCTCTCCACGGCGCGCATCAGCTTCTGGCCCGCCTGCTCGTCGGCGATGCGGGCGGGGCGCTGCTCGAAGGGCACCAGCGCCGCCAGCCGCGCCTTGAAGTCCGGATCGGCGGGATCCAGCCCCTTCGCCTTGGCCACCGCCTGGGGCCGCGGGAAGGCGGCCTGGATCTCGGCGAGGCTCATGGCCTGGGTGGGGAAGGCCTTCCGGACCGAGGCCTCCAAAGCCGGCTCCGGCGCGGGATGGAGCTGGGCCTGGAGCCAGCCTGCGAGCGCCGTGTCGCCGCCCTTCGCGAGGGCGTCCACCTCGCCGGGCCTCGGGCCGAAGGTGAGGCGGTCCAGCAGGTGGGCGGCCTTCTCCCGGGCGCTCAGCGGGCTCGGGGGCAGGCCCGGGGTCTGGGCCGCCATGGGCGCGGCCACCAGGAGGATCGGCAGGGCGAGGCGCATGGGAAGGGCTCCGGGACCTTAGTGCCCCGGAGCCCTGGAACGGTTGAGCCTGACTTTGCTCAGAGCCCCTTGAACTGGGCGGGCCGCTTCTCGAGGAAGGCGCCCATGCCCTCCTTCATGTCCGCGCTGGCGGCGAGGAGCCCGAACTGGGTGGCCTCGAATTCCAGGCCGCGGCCCAGGGGCATCTCCAGGCCCTCGTGGACGGCGTTGAGGGCCGAGCGCAGGGCCAGGGGGCCCCGGGACAGGACGGTCTTCGCGAGCTTCTCCGCGGCGGCCTTCAGCTCGGCCTGGGGGAAGACCCGGCTCACGAGGCCCATGCGGAGCGCGTCCGCGGCGCCCACCATCTCGCCGCTGAGGATCAGGTCCAGGGCCACGCCCTTGCCCACGAGGCGGGGCAGGCGCTGGGTGCCGCCGTAGCCGGGGATGATGCCCAGGGAGACTTCCGGCAGGCCGAAGCGGGCGTTCTCGGAGGCCAGGCGCACGTGGCAGGCCAGGGCCAGCTCGCAGCCGCCGCCCAGGGCGAAGCCGTTCACCGCCGCGATCACGGGCTTGGGCATGCGCTCGATGCGGTTGAAGACCTCCTGGCCCTTCAGGGCCTGGACCCGCGCCGTGGCGGTGTCGAGGTCCTTCAGCTCGGCGATGTCGGCGCCCGCCACGAAGGCCTTCTCGCCGGAGCCCGTCACCACCACCACGCCGACCTCGGCGTCCTCCTCCAGGGCGAGGAAGACCTGGTCCAGCTCCTTCAGCAGGTCGTTGTTCAGCGCGTTGAGCTTGTCCGGGCGGTTCAGGGTCACCCAGGCGACGCGTTCGGCTTTTTCCACCAGGACCAGGGACATGGCGCACCTCAAAAGGCCTATCCTACCGGACAGATGAGCCCCGGTCCCGACCTCGATCCCCGGCGCCGCCCCTGGTGGGAGGTCCCGGCCGTCGCGGCCCTGGTGCTGGCGGCGGCGAACCTCCTCCTCTGGCGATGGGCCGAGGGCCGCCGGATCACCAACGAGGAGCACATCTTCCGCGGCCGGGCGGAGCTGCTCGTCCACGACATCCAGACCCGGGTGGAGAACGACGCCGACGCCCTCCGGGCCCTGCGGGGCTTCGTCCAGGCCCAGGGCACCCCGAGCCCCGCGGGCTGGGAGGCCTTCCTGGGGTCCCTCAACGCCCGGGACCGCTACCCCGGCATCCGCAGCTTCCAGTTCGACCAGCGGGTGGACGCCGCCGCCCAGGAGGCCTTCGACCGCCGCGCCGTGGAGGAGGGCCGGCCCCGCATCTGGGACCTCCCGAACGGCCGGGGCGCGGCGCCGAGGACGGCCCCGGTCTACTACCCGATCCTCCTGACGGAACCTCCGGACCCGGCGATCCTCTCCTTCGACGCCTCCAGCCGTCCGGAGGCCTGGGCCGCCACCCAGGCGGCGGCCGGGGATTCCGGGCGCCTGGCCCTGGGGCCGCCCTTCCAGCCCCTCCAGTCCCCCGGGGCCAGGCTCCTCCCCATGGCCGCGCCGATCTTCGCGGCCACGCCCCATCCGCCGGATGCGGCGGCCCGCCGGGAGGCCCTCCGGGGCTTCGTGGTCCTGCTGCTGGATCCGGACGCCATGCTCAAGGACCTCGGCGACGGCGCCCTCCTGGACTACGAGATCCGGGACGGCGAGGCCCTCGTGCACGCCCGGGGGGGCGCCGCCGGATCCGCCGGGCTGGACCTGGTCCACCACCAGGACCTCGCCATCCATGGCCGCACCTGGACCGTCACCGTGCGCCCCACCGCCTGGTGGGGGAAGCTGGGCCGGGGGGAGTCCTGGCAGGTGCTGGGTTCGGGCCTGGCCGTGAGCCTGGGCCTGCTCGCGGCCCTGACCGTCCTGGCCCAGGCCCGAGAACGGGCCCTGGGGCTGGTGGACCGCCGCACCCGGGAGCTGCGGGAGGCCAACCGGGCCCTGCTGGACCTCGCCACCACGGATCCCCTCACGGGCCTCCTGAACCGGCGGGCCATGGACCTGCGGCTGGCGGAGGAGGAGGCCCGGGCCGCCCGGGAGGGCACAGCCCTGGCGCTGGTCAGCGTGGACGTGGACTTCTTCAAGCACGTGAACGACAAGTACGGCCACGCCATGGGGGACGCGGTGCTGCGGGACCTGGGCCGCCTCCTGCGGGAGGCCACCCGCCTCACGGACCATGCGGCCCGCATGGGCGGCGAGGAGTTCCTGCTGCTCTGCCCCAACACCGACGCCACCGGGGCGGCGGTGCTCGCGGAGGGCCTGCGGGCGCGGTTCGAGGCGCTGGTCCACGAGGAGGGCGGCGAGCGCATCCGCGTCACCGCCAGCTTCGGTGTCTCGGCCTCGGAGCCCGGGGCGCCGGTGGAGGCCGCCCGGCTCCTGCGCCGCTCGGACCGCGCCCTCTACCGCGCCAAGGCCGAGGGCCGGAACCGGGTGGAGGTCTGGGTGCCGCCCGTGGCGCCCGCCGAGGCCTGAGTCAGCCCAGGTGCTCGTGGAGGAAGGCCAGGGTGAGGGCCCGGGCCTGGCGGGCCGCGGCGCCGGAGTAGACCTGGGGGCGCATGTCGCAGTTGAAGCCGTGGTGGGCGTCGGAGATGACCAGCTCCAGGAAGGGCTTCTTCGCGGCGCGGAGGGCCTCGACGAGGACCGGCCGCTGCTCCCAGGTGAGGGTCGCGTCCAGGCCGCCCCAACAGAAGAGGTGCGGCCCGCTGAGCTTCGGCGCCCGGTCCGCGAAGGTGTGCATCATCCCGCCGTAGTAGCTGGCGGCGCAGGCCAGGGGCAGCATGGTGTTGGCCAGGTAGGCCATGCGCCCGCCCATGCAGTAGCCGATGGCGCCGAGGCCATTGCCGCCGGCCTGGCGGTCCTGGGCGAACCAGGCGCCGCAGGCCTTCACATCCGCCTCGATGGTCTCCAGGGTCATGAGGCCCATCTGCGCCTTCACCGCCGGCATGTCGTCGTAGGGGAAGGTGCGGCCCGGCGCCGTGCGGTGATAGAGCTCCGGGGCCAGGGCCACGAAGCCCTCCGCCGCGAACTTCTCGCAGAGCTCCTGGATGTGCTCGTTGACGCCGAAGGCCTCCTGGAAGACGAGGAGCCCCGGCGCCTTCGCCCGGCCCTCGGGCCGCGCCAGCCAGGCGCGCATGCGGGTGCCGTCCGCCACCTCGAGTTCGATCCAGCTTCCGTCCGGCATCTGCATGGGGCCTCCTGCCAGTAGACTAGTCCCCATGTTCAATGCGCCGCACCCTGAGAGCTACCGGGACGCCCTCCGCGCCTTCCTCCGGGAGGACTGGGGCACCCAGGACTGGACCACGGCCTCCGTGCCGGACCGGCCCATGACGGGCCGCATCCGCGCCAAGTCGGACCTGGTGCTGGCGGGCCTGCCGGTGGCCGCGGAGGTCATGCGGATCGTGGATCCGGCGGTCCGCATCGACCTCCGGGCCCAGGACGGGGACAAGGTCGGGCCCGGCGCAGAGGTCATGGCCTTCGAGGGCTCCAGCCACGGCATCCTCCTGGCCGAGCGGATGATGCTGAACCTGCTCCAGCGCCTCTCGGGCACGGCCACCCTCACCCGCGCCTTCGTGGACGCGGTGGCGGGCACGGGCGCCCGGATCCTCGACACCCGCAAGACCACGCCGGGCCTCAAGCTGCTGGAGAAGTACGCCGTGCGCTGCGGCGGCGGCGTGAACCACCGGCTGGGCCTCGGCGACGGCGTGCTCCTGAAGGAGAACCACCTCGCCGCCATGGGCGGCATCAAGCCCGCGGTGGAGGCCGCCCGGGCCTCGGCGCCGAACCTGGTCCGCATCGAGGTGGAGGTGGAGCGCCTGGAGCAGCTGGCGGAGTGCCTAGCCCTGCCCGAGGTGGATGGCGTGCTGCTGGACAACATGGAGCTGTCCACCCTGGCGGAGGCCGTCCAGATGCGGAACCGCAGCGGCCGGCACCTCTTCCTGGAGGCCAGCGGCAACCTCAGCCTGGAGCGCGCCCGCCCCGTGGCCGAGACCGGCGTGGACTTCCTCAGCGTCGGCGCCCTCACCCACAGCGCCCCGTCGGCGGACCTGAGCCTGAGGCTGGACTAGGTACTCATGCTTCGCAGCGATGGCAGGCAGGTGACGCTGAAGCAGGATCGTTTTCACCTGGACCGGGTCTGGAAACGAGAACCGGAGCCTGGAACCGTCCAGTACTACTTCGGGTGGCGCACATCCGTCGCTCAGGCCCTACGTCTGCTTGAGCCAGATACCGACTTCACTCTTACGGACATCGGAATGTGGGGGGATCTAGGCTGGATCGACCTGAAGCGAGTACCAAGCCTCCAGACGGTTGGAGAGGCGCTCGATTGGCTGCTGAGCCATCCGGATCACCATTCGGACCTGGTCAATTTCGATTGCCGGATCGCCGGTGAATTTGACCTGTGCAGCCATGATGATGCAGAGGTGACACTGCAAGGACCCGCGGGTGAGTTGATCGAGAGATGGGCGGGTGCTCTGTTCCTCAGCCGTGGATTTGAAGCCACGATGATGCTGAATCTCATGCAAGAGAATCTCGGGAAGTGCATTGCGATAGAGGCGCCGTCCCAGATCCTAGGGATCTACGAGACCCTCGATGAATGCAATGAGGCTCATCCAGAGAAGTAGGACTGGGACCAGCGTGTCTCCGTGGATCTCCGCTCCTCCGCGGCCTCCGCGTAAGTTGTTTTCGCCCCTGAAGATTTATTTTCCTTCGTCCGCCCGCACCACGAGCACGTCGCAGGGGGCGTGGCGGACCACCCGGGCGGCGGTGCTCCCGAAGAGGAGGCGGGCCAGGGCCGTGTGGCCCACCTGGGCGACGACGAGGAGGGTGTCCGGGCCGCAGGCGCTGACCAGCTCCTCCGCCGGGGAGCCCCAGACCACCTTGGTTGCGGCCCCCGGGAGAGCCTTCACCCAGTCCGCCAGCTGCTCCCGGGCCTGCTCCTCCAGGCTCTGGAGCCAGGCGGGGTCCGGCAGGGCGATCTGGGCCTCGGGCAGGAGGGGCGCCGGGGGCTGCAGCACGTGGAGGGCCGTGAGGGGCACGCCCAGGCGGCTGGCCCAGGCGGCGCCCCGGTCCAGGGCCAGGCGGCTGGCGGCGGAGAAGTCCACGCCCACGAGGACGGACTGGATCATGGCGGCCTCCGGGATGCTGTCCCCCAGGGTAGGCTCCTGGGGGAATGCCGGCAGGGGCTTGAAAAAGGTGTTCAAACACCCAAACTGGATCCCGGGAGGCTTCCCATGCGCGTCCTTCGCCCCGCCGCCGCGCGCGGCCACTTCGACTTCGGCTGGCTCGACACCCACCACAGCTTCGCCTTCGGCGAGTACTTCGATCCCGAGCACCTGCAGTTCAGCGACCTCCGGGTCCTCAACGAGGACCGGGTGAAGCCGGGCAAGGGCTTCGGCACCCACGGCCACCGGGACATGGAGATCCTCACCTGGGTGCTGGAGGGCGCCCTGGAGCACCAGGACTCCCTCGGCAGCCGCGGCGTCATCCGGCCCCTGCAGGCCCAGGTCATGAGCGCGGGCACCGGCATCCGCCACAGCGAGTTCAACGCCTCGGAGACCGAGCCCGTCCACTTCCTCCAGATCTGGATCCTGCCGGAGGCCCAGGGCCTGGCGCCCCGCTACGGCCAGGTGGACTTCCGCCCCGAGGAGTTCGCCGGCCGCTGGCGCCTCATCGCCAGCCGGGACGGCGCCGACGGCTCCGCGGTGATCCACCAGGACGTCCGCATCCACGCCGCCCGGCTCGCCAAGGACATCGCGCTCCCCCGGGAGCTGGATCCCGCCCGCCGCTACTGGCTGCAGGTGGCCAAGGGCGCCGTGCAGGCCGATGGCCAGGCCCTGGCCGCCGGTGACGGGCTGGCCATCTCGTCCGAGACCGCCCTCACCCTCGTGGCAGACTCCGAGGTGGACGTCCTCCTCTTCGATCTGAGGTGAGCCCATGGCCCCCCGCGCGATCCGCACCCTCGTCACCGGCCGGCCCACCCAGGACGGCAACGGCGTGCCCCTCACCCGGGTGCTGCCGAACCCCGCCCTGGGCCGGCTGGACCCCTTCCTCATGCTGGACCACTTCGGCCCGCTCACGCTGCCGCCCGGCAGCGACGCGGGCTTCCCGCCCCATCCCCACAAGGGCTTCATGACCTACACCTACCTGGTGCAGGGCGCCTTCCGCCACCGGGACAGCCGCGGCGGCCACGGCCTCCTCGCCCCCGGCGGCGCCCAGCTCATGGTGGCGGGCCGCGGCATCGTCCACGAGGAGATGCCCGTGCCCGAACATCTCGAGACCGGCGGCGCCATCGAAGGCTTCCAGCTCTGGATCAACCTGGCCAAGGCCCACAAGGGCATGGAGCCCGGCTACACGGACCTGCCCGCGGAGGTGCTGGCCTGGCGGCCCATCCCCGGCGGCCGGCTCAAGGCCCTGGCGGGATCCTGGCTCGGCGAGGCGGATCCCATCTCCGTGCCCACGCCCTTCGCCTACGCCCATGTGGAGCTGGAGCCCGGCGCCCGCTTCGACCACCCGATCCCCGCGGGCTGGAACGCCGCGGTCTTCGTGCTGGAGGGCGCCGCCTCGATCGCCGGCGGGACCGCCGGGAAGGACCAGCTCGCGGTGCTCGACACGGAGGGCGACCTCGTCCTGGAGGCGCCCGAGGGCGCCGCCGTCCTCGTCTTCGCGGGCCAGCCCCTGAACGAACCCGTCGCCCAGTACGGCCCCTTCGTCATGACCACCGAGGCCGAGCTGGAGCAGGCCTTCCAGGAGTTCCGCCGCGGGGCGATGGGCTCCCTGCACTGACCTTCAGGAAGCCGCGCTTCGGGCTACTTCGAACGTGCCCAGACCAGCGCCACGATGGCGCCGCCAAGACACATACCGGTGCCGATGAGATGCACGAAATCCACCGCTCGAATTTGGGCGAGGGTCGGGCGGGCGAGCATGCTGACAAGGCCTAAGAGACCAAAACCTGCGAGTACGAAGGCGACCCGAAGGGATTCACGGCGTGAGCTCATGGATGAGCACCCCTCAAGCGTGGTGGATGGGAAGTCGGAACGATAGGTGCTGCCTAACACCCGGCATGTAGCCGGCGCCTGCAGTTTTGCGCGCGTCGGCTACTTGCCAGACATTAGCCGTCATTGTTTATCTTCTCGCGAGCGTCTCAGCGCCTGGGCTTCATTCAGAATGTCTTCACGCGCTTCCCGCTCAAAGTTCTCAAGCTTGAGGCGCTCGAAGCCTTCAGGGTTGCGCTCGCAGTGATAATGATGGTGACGCATACGCGCCTCTTCTGCTTCCCTTTGCGCCTCCGCCTTCGACTTTGGCCACTTACCCATAAGCCGAAGCGCTTTTTCTACAGCTTTATATAGGCTGTAAATTAGCACTATGACGCCCAGCCAGTCACTCCACCACTCAAGAATCGCGACGCATGCTGGAACCAGTGCGGCCCAGGCGAAAACGATCCACCACCCTAGGCGCAGGTGCTTTGCTTTCTCCAGGGCTTGCCCCCGCAGGTGCTGCTTGGTCCTAAACGGAATACCGGCGTAGATCCTTTTGAGGTACGAGACGTCGAGCGCATTCTTGGGGAGCTCATCGTTCGTTAGCAAGCGCCATTCAGAAATTATCGCATTTGTCTTGGCGTCAAAGTATCCAATCAGGTGGCTGCAGGACCGGTAACTTTCAAGGCATATTAGGCTTCCTGTGTCATCGAAAGCAGAGACCATGATCGGTACTGGGTATCGCTCCAACCATGCGACTAGTTCTGTCTCCATCGTCGCTGCAATGTCTTCCGGCGCTTTGGCCATATCGAGAACGACAATCTGGACTGTTGCAAATTGGTGCCCTGAGATCGGCGGGTGGTATTCAACGAAGTACCAGCCTCGGTCTTCTTTCGTTGCATCGAAGAACAGCTGATGCGTCTCCGGCATTGGAATGCCCATAATGACGGCTAACGGTGGTAGTAAGTGGATCCGCCGCGACGCGGTGGGGTCCGCTTGGGAGATAGGTTAGGCATTTGAGCCTCGCCGAATTTGATTAACCCTGACGATCTTGATTGCCTTCTGTATTGGCAGAGCTATTCGTAGAGATGCTCTTAGAAATAGCAAACCCTGCCACAGCAGAGAGGATCGGCAACCCCGCTTCTGCGCTGATTGCCTTGGTGAGGAGGAGTAAGGCAAGGATGATTACAATCAATACGGCAACAACAACCTGCAGGTAAGTAGTCCAAAATTCGTTCCGACGCAGGAGAAAGTCTTTGTTTGAATCAACAAAATGCCTCGGCAGATTCGCACGAAATCCAATGCCCGACGCGTAATTGAGGAATCGATCCATGATTTCCATCCATTCATATCGACTGCCAAGGATGGATTGATCGGCGAGGTATCTCCCAAAGCGGAAGATGCACCAAAGCGCAAACGTGCCGATGAAAAGTACGATGGTGCAGTACCAGGTGGTTGGTGACTCGAACCAGGTCATTACTCGATCTCCTTGTTTCAATTTTGAGTTGAGACAGCACGCATCATCCAGATGCTTTACTTTCGACGAGAGCGGCGGCCTTGAGACCGCCCAGCGGACTCAAAGACGTCCGCCCGACGGAGGGGTTGGGCGTCGGGCTCATCGTGAACGAGGATTCCGCCAGAGGACGAGTGAAGGTGGTCCGATTCGTGGAGACCGAATAGGCCGCCGAGGTAAACCATGAGTGCTTGGAATCGGCCTTTAGCCTGGAAAACCCACTCGCGGTTGATCGACTTGTACCACTCAGGTTGGAGTGCATCACCAAGCACCATCTTCTCCGGTTCGGCCTGGTCTGACAGCTTCGGTCCGAGAACACGCTCCGGTTTGCCATGGGCCAGCTTGTCTCTCAACCGAAAGACCTCGGTTGCAAACTGAAGAGGCTCTTGACCCCAGTTGGGATCGCATCCGGCGGTGGTATGGAGGACATTTACCTTCGACTTCCACGACAGCCGCTCTATCTCGTCCCAAAACGGAATCGCTCGGGCACCGAGCGAGTTGAGGTATGACTCGATCGAGAATGCAATAAAGACGACGACCGGTGCCAACGGCAAACGCACTTGATCATCTCGTTCAAGCAGGCCGTACATGGACATCAGTGCGCCTACTGACCTGCTCTGTGCGGTGAAATCTGAGAAGGCCTGGTAGTAGCGCATGTACGGCATTCTGACGCCTAACTTTGAAATAGGCGAACAGGTTGGTGGAGGGCCAATCCAACCTGACACGGTCGCTCGGGTGGGTGTGAAGGATCTTTGCGGCTTAGGATAGCCGCAGCAGGCGGGCCGGAGCCTCAGTCGCCGTCCTTCGGCTCCGCGATCAGGGCGCGGCGGAGGGTGAAGCGGGGGCCGCCCAGGCGGGCGAGGGCGCGGGCGAGGGCCTCGCGGCTGCAGGCCAGGTCGGCGGCCCAGGCTTCCATCGGGAGGGTGCCGCCCTCGGGGTGATCGGCCACCCAGGCCTCCCACAACGCGCCGAGCCGGGCGGTGTCGGGTTCTTCGCGGTCGCGCCAGCTGCGCTCCTGGGGGCGGATGGGCTGGTGGAAGCGCTCGCCCTGCAGCCGCTCCGGCAGGAAGGCCTGGGGCTTGTCGTAGTCGCTGTGGGAGTAGTGGTAGCCCTCGCCGCGGCCGGCCTTGCGGGCGGTGGCGGTGTGGGCGTCGCGGATGGCGTCGGGGATGGGCGCGTCCTCGGCGGCCAGCGCGGCGTCGATGGCGGTGATGGTGGCGTTGCTCTTGGGGGCGTTGGCCACGTAGATGACGGCCTGGGCCAGGGGGATGCGGGCCTCGGGCCAGCCGATCTGCTCCACGGCGCGGCTGGCGGCCTCGGCCAGGAGGAAGGCCTGGGGATCGGCGTTGCCCACGTCCTCCGCCGCCGTGACCATCAGGCGCCGGGCGATGAAGCGGGGGTCCTCGCCGCCGCGGATCATGCGGGACACGTAGTAGAGCGCGGCGTCGGCGTCCGAGCCCCGCAGGCTCTTCTGGAAGGCGCTGGCCAGGTCGTAGTGGCCGTCGGCGCGGTCGAACATCATGCGCCCGCCCAGGGCGTTCTGGAGCGATTCCAGGTCCGGCGCCTCCATGCCGAGCCAGATGTCCAGGCCCGACAGCGCGGACCGCAGGTCGCCGCCGGCCCACTGGGCCAGCCAGTCGAAGGCCTCGGAGGGCTGCGGCGCGCCGGGCCGCTCCTGGGCCCAGGCCCGCTGCAGCACCGTCCGGATGCTGGCGGGCTCCAGCCCCTTCAGGGCGATGAGCGTGCAGCGGCTGCGGAGCGCGGGGTTCAGGTAGAAAGCTGGATTCTCCGTGGTGGCGCCGATGAGCACCGCCTCGCCCCGCTCCAGGAAGGGCAGCAGGATGTCCTGCTGGGCCCGGTTGAAGCGGTGGATCTCGTCCAGGAAGATCACCGGCGCCGCGCCCTTGAAGAGGGGCATGGAGGCCTGGTCCAGGAGGAACTTCTTCAGCTCCGCCGCGGAGCCCGTGACGCCGCTGAACTCCACGAAGCCCCGGCCCGCCTGCTCCGCGAGGATGCGGGCGAGGGTGGTTTTGCCGGTGCCCGGCGGGCCCCAGAGCACCATCGAGGGCAGCCTCCCCCCGGCCGTCAGCCGCGACAGCGCCCCCTTGGGCCCCAGCAGGTGGTCCTGCCCCACGACCTCGTCGAGGGCCTTCGGGCGCATGCGTTCGGGGAGCGGGGCGGCGGGGATCAAGCGGTACCTGGGAATTCCCAGCTTAGCGGCGGGAGGAGGCCCCGGCACTTGTGATCCCGGTCCATGGCCCCCGCGGCGCGGGCGCCTAGGCTGGCTTCAGCCAGGAGGTGGCCCATGTTCGTCAAGGACCTCATGACGCGGAAGGTCTTCACCCTGAGGGCGGATCAGAAGGCCCTGGAGGCCCACGAGATCATGGACTGGGCCCACGTCCGGCACGTGCCGGTGGTGGATGGGGAGGACCACGTGCTCGGCCTGGTGAACCGGCAGGACCTCCTGCGCGCGGCCCTGGCCCGGATCTCCTCGCGGGCGAACCTGGGGCCGGACCAGCAGCTGGCCCTGATCCCCCTGGACGCCATCTGGGAGCGGCACGTCCGCACCGTCTCCCCGGAGGCCACCGTGCGGGACGCGGCCCGGCTCATGCGGGCGGAGAAGCTCAGCTGCCTGCCGGTGGTGGAGGGCGGCAGGCTCGTGGGGATCCTCACGGACCACGACATGCTGAAGGCCCTGGAGGCCTCCGCGGAGCTGGAGCTGGTCAGCGTCGAGCGGGTCAGCCCCGGGACGGTCAGCCCCGGGACGGCAGGGCGCAGCTGACGCCGGTGCCCTTGAGCCCGCAGTAGCCGTTGGGATTCGCGTCCAGGTACTGCTGGTGGTAGGGCTCCGCGAAGTAGAAGGGCGGGGCGGGGCGCACCTCGGTGGTGACCTCGGGGAAGCCCGCGGCCTTCAGGCCCGCGGCGTAGTCCGCGAGGCTGGCCTGGGCCTCCGCCAGCTGGGCCTCGGTCGTCGTGTAGATCGCGGAGCGGTACTGGGTGCCGACGTCGTTGCCCTGGCGCATGCCCTGGGTGGGGTCGTGGGCCTCCCAGAAGGCCTTCAGCAGGGCGCCGTAGCTGGTCTTCGACGGGTCGAAGACGACGCGGACCACCTCCGTGTGGCCGGTGAGGCCGCTGCAGACCTCCTCGTAGGTGGGATTCGGCGTCTCGCCGCCCTGGTAGCCGGCGGCGGTGGAGAGCACGCCGGGCAGCCGCCAGAAGAGGCGCTCGGCGCCCCAGAAGCAGCCCAGGCCGAAGCAGGCCACCTCGGCGCCGGGGAAGGCGGCGTCCAGGGGCGTCCCGAAGACCCGGTGCCGGGGCGGCAGGGGCATGGCCTCGGGGCGGCCGGGCAGGGCGCGGCCGGACTCGGGCAGCTTCAGCTTCTCGGGCTTGAGGAAGAACATCGGGGACCTCGCTGATCCTGGGGTGCCGCCAGGGGGCCGCCTGTGATGCGAGAATGGCCCATGGCGTTCGTCTACCTCGACAACCATGCCACCACCCGGGTGGATCCGGCGGTGCTGGAGGCCATGCTGCCCTGGTTCAGCGAGCGCTACGGCAACGCCAGCTCCGCGCACCCGATGGGCCATCTGGCCGAGGGAGCCGTGGTCCAGGCCCGGGCGCAGGTGGCGGCGCTCCTGAACGTGTCGCCAGCGGAACTGGTCTTCACCTCCGGGGGCACGGAAGGCCTCAACCACGCCCTCCGCGGCGTCATGGAGGCCTTCCCCGCCAAGCGGCACCTGGTGACGACGGCGGTGGAGCACAGCGCCCAGCTGGCGGTCTGCGACCTGCTGCGGCGGTCCGGCGTCGAGGTCACGATTGTGGGCGTGGACGGTGAGGGCCGCCTGGACCTGGACGCCCTGGAGGCCGCCATCCGGCCCGACACGGCCCTGGTGTCGGTGATGGCCGCCAACAACGAGACCGGCGTGCGCTTCCCGGTGGCGGAGGCCGCCGCCCGGGCCAAGGCCAAGAGCGCCCTTCTTCACGTGGACGCGGTCCAGGCCGCGGGCAAGGTGCCGGTGGACGCCGGCGCCTGGGGCGTGGACCTGCTCACGCTGAGCGGCCACAAGTTCCACGGCCCCAAGGGCGTCGGCGCCCTCTTCATCCGACGGGGGCTGCGCCTGAAGCCGCTGATGCCGGGGCACCAGGAGCGCGGCCGGCGCGGCGGCACCGAGAACGTCCCGGCCCTGGTGGGCCTGGGCAAGGCCGCGGAACTGGCCGCGGCGCGCCTGCCGGAGATGGGGCGGGTGGCCGGGCTCCGGGACCGGCTGGAGGCGGCGATCCGGTCCATCCCGGACAGCCATATCCACGGCGCCGGGGCGGAGCGGCTCCCGACGGCCTCCCTGGCGGGCTTCGCCGGGATCGAGGGCGAGGCCCTGCTCCTGAAGCTGGCGGAGCGCGGCGTCTGCGTCTCCACCGGCAGCGCCTGCACCACGGGCCAGAAGGAGCCCAGCCACGTGCTGAAGGCCATGGGCGCCCCGGCGGACCTCGCCAAGGGCACCGTGCGGTTCTCCCTCAGCCGGGAGACCACCGAGGCGGAGATCGCCGCGGTGGCGGAGCTGCTGCCGGGCCTCGTGGCCGAGCTGCGGGCCCTGTCGCCCTTCGCGCGCTAGGCCCCCGCTAGGCGCCGGCCAGCAGCGCGTCCATGGCCTCTTCCAGGGCCGCGTCCAGCCAGCGCAGGCCCGGCACGCCCCGGCCCAGGTAGCCCATGTGGCCGCCGCCCTCCACCACCTGGAGCTGCACGCCGGGCCCCAGGGCGCAGGCCTCCACGTCGGAGGCCGGGGCGAAGGGGTCGTCCCGGCTCGTGAGGATCAGCGTGGGCGTCTCGATGCCGCCCAGGTGGGGCCCGGCGGAGCAGCGGGCGTAATAGTCCTCCCGGCTTTCGAAGCCGCCGGCCGGGGCCGTGTAGGCCGTGTCGAAGTCCCGCAGGTCCGCGAAGGGCGGGAAGGTCGGGAACGCGGGGATGAGGCCGAAGGCGGCGCGCTCCCGCACCTGGGCCTTGAGCATGCGCACGAAGCGGAGGTCGTAGACGCGGTTGAAGCCCCGCGTGATGCGGCGGCTGCAGGCGTCCAGGTCCACGGGCGGGTTCACGGCGATGGCCGCGTCCGGCAGCGTGAGGTGGCGGTCCCGGCCCAGCAGGAGCAGGAGCATGTTGGCGCTGATGGAGAAGCCGATGGCCAGGTGCCGCTGCTCCGGGAAGAGCCCCTGGCCCATGAGGAAGACCGTGGCGAGATCGAGGGTGCTGCCGCTGTGGTAGGGCCGCGCCGCGGCGCCGCGGCCCTCCCCGGCGCCCCGGTGGTTCACGGCGATGACCGAGTGCCCCCGGGACCAGGCCAGAGCCGCGGCCCGGCGCATGTAGTCCGCGTCCGCGCTGCCGCCCAGGCCGTGGAAGAGGTGCACGGCCACGCCGCTGGTGCCCCGCGCCACCCGGAGCTTGAGGACATCCTGGTCCGGCAGCTTCAGGGAGAGGCTCTGCCAGGGCGGCGTCACGCACCGGCTGGGGAGCAGATGCGCGAGGATCGTCTGCGCGTGGGGGCCCTTCGCCCACCAGGGCGGGCGGAAGGGAGGGACCTCAATCATCATTCATCGCGCTTGTAGACCTGGGTGTAGTCGAAGGCCTGGTCCAGCTTCGGGTGCGAGTAGGTGGTCCGGATGGTGAGGGTGTCACCATCCAGCTCCAGGGCGTCGGTCAGCGTATAGCCGTCCCCCTGGAGCACCAGGGTCAGGCTGTTGGGCGCGTTCTGCTTGAGGCTCGCCTGGAACTTCTCCTCGTCGTCCCGGCGGGTCCAGGCCACGGCGGTGGCGTTGAGGTCCAGGTTGATGGGCACTTCCTTGCCGAACGTGAGGGAGTAGCCCGCGCCGCCGAGCACGCTCAGGTGGTCGTAGGGCAGGCAGGCGTTGGTGAGCCTCTTCTTCCAGAGCGTCCGCTGGAGGATGTTCATGCCCTGGACGAAGGAGGCGATGCGGTCCTTGATGGCGTCGCTGTCCGGCACGGACAGGCTCCACTCGCCGTCCCACTTCACCTTGGCCGCGGGCTTCGGCTTGGCCTTGGCCTGACCCGGGGACACGAGGGCGGGCGGCATCAACAGGAAGGGCATGGGGGCCTCCGGTCAGGATGGGGATGGGCCGCCAGTCTAGCGCCCCGGGAATCAGCCCTTCCAGCGCCTCGGATCGTCCTCGGGCAGGCCCAGCTGATCCAGCACCCGAGTGGCGAAGGTGTCCACCAGGTCCGGGATGCCCTGGGGCCTGGTGTAGTAGCCGGGCATGAGGGGCATGACGATGGCCCCGGCATCGTGGACCCGGAGCATGTTCTCCAGGTGGATGCGGTTCAGGGGCGTCTCCCGCAGGCAGAGCACCAGGGGGCGGCGCTCCTTGAGGCAGACATCCGCGGCCCGGCTGACCAGGCTCTCGCTCACGCCCGCGGCGATGCGGCCCAGGGCCCCGGCGGAGCAGGGGACGAGGACCATGCCGTCCTGGCGGAAGGAGCCCGAGGCGATGTCCGCCCCCAGGTTGTGCTCGTTGCGAAGGCCGATCTTGGGGTTGAGGCCCGCCAGGTCCTCGGCCTTCAGGCCGGTCTCATCCAGGAGGCAGCGTCGGCCCGTGGGCGAGACCAGCAGGGCGACCTCCGCCACCTCTGGATGGGCCGCCAGGCGCTTCAGCACCCCCACGCCGAAGGCCGAGCCGCTGGCTCCGGTGATGGCGAGGGTGAGGCGCTTGGGCATGGGGACCTCAGAGGGCCAGGAACGCCGGCCCCACCTGTGTGATGCTCCCCGCGCCGAAGGTCATCAACAGGTCCCCGGGGCGGGTGAAGTCCTTGAGGATCTCCGGCAGGTCCTCGACCTTGGGCACGAAGTGGACCTCCTTCTGGCCATGGGCCCGCAGGCTCTCCACCACCGTCTCGCCGGTCACGCCCTCCAGGGGCGCCTCGCCGGCGGCGTAGATGTCCGTGATCACCACGGCGTCCGCCTCGAAGAAGGCCCGGCCGAACTCCTCCAGCAGGGCCTCGGTGCGGCTGTAGCGGTGGGGCTGGAAGGCCACGACGATGCGGCGGTCGGGGAAGCCCGCCCGGGCCGCCGCCAGGGTGGCGGCGATCTCGGTGGGGTGGTGACCGTAGTCGTCCACCACCAGGACCCCGTCCTTCTCGCCCTTCTTCGTGAAGCGCCGCTCGGCGCCGGTGAATTCCGCGAGGCTCGCGCGGATGCTCTCCACGCCGACCCCCAGCTCCCGGGCCACGCCCATCGCGGCGAGGGCGTTGAGCACCATGTGGTGGCCGGGGACGCCCAGCTCGAACTCGCCCAGGTCCTCGCCGGCGGCGGCGACCTTGAAGCGGGTGCGGAAGCCCTCCTGGCGGATGTCCGTGGCCCGCAGCTCCGCCTGGCGGCTGGTGCCGTAGGTGCGTACGGGGCGCTTGAGCCGGGGCAGGGCCGCGGCGGCGTTGGCGTCGTCGATGCAGAGGAATACGGAGCCGTAGAAGGGGATCTTGTTGGCGAAGGCCACGAAGGCGTCCTGGATCTCCGCCAGGTCCGCATAGTGGTCCAGGTGCTCCCGGTCGATGTTCGTGATCACCGCGATGGTGGGGCTCAGCATCAGGAAGCTGCCATCGCTCTCGTCGGCCTCGGCCACCAGGTAGGCGCCCTTGCCGAGCTTGGCGTTGCTGCCGAGGATGCCCAGGCGCCCGCCGATGACGATGGTGGGGTCGAGCCCGCCGTGGAAGAGGAGCTGGGCCACCATGCTGGTGGTGGTCGTCTTCCCGTGGGAGCCCGCCACGGCGATGCCCTGCTTGAGGCGCATGAGCTCCGCCAGCATCTCGCCCCGGGGGATGACGGGGATCTTGGCCTGGTGGGCGGCCACCACCTCGGGGTTGTCGTCCTTCACGGCGCTGGAGATCACCACCACCTGGGCGCCCTCGATGTGGCGGCCGTCGTGGCCCTCCAGCACGCGGATGCCGAGGGACTTCAGGCGCTCGGTGGTGGCGGAGGCCTTCTGGTCCGAGCCGCTCACCTGGAACCCGAGGTTGGCCAGCACCTCGGCGATGCCGGACATGCCGATGCCGCCGATGCCCACGAAATGGATGGCTTTGATCTGGCCGAACACGCGCGCTCCTCTGGATCCTCCAGCTTAAGCAACCTCGGCCCCGCCGGGCGCATCCAATGCACAGGGGCAGGCTGGATTGGCACGAGGCTTGAACTGCCTTCCTGCGCTTACCCAAGGAGGTCCCATGAACCTGCGCCTTCTCTCCCTCCCGGCCGCCCTCGGCCTCGCCGCGGGTTGCATCTCGCCCCAGATCCGAGGCGCGATGCCTCAGGGGCACACCCAGCGGTCCACCTCCGAGCAGGCTCCCAGGCTGCCGAACGCCCCCGCCGACCGGGGCACCTTCCCGGCCCCTGCGACGCGGGTCCAGGAGACCGGTGGCCGCCGGGGCGGGACGGGCCTCGGCCGGCCCCATCCCGGTCCCATGGGTCCCACCGGCGCAGACAAGTCCCTGCCGCCGCCCCTGGACCATCGCCTGCCCCCGGGCACGCCGACGGCCACCTTCCACCGCACCTACCAGCCCTGCCGGGAGCAGCCCAACGACGCGTTCTGGACTCGCCGCTGCCACGCCATCCAGGAATTCCTCCTGACGGAATCCCGGAGGGCCTTCATCCCCGCGGTGGCCTTCCCCGTGGATTCGGACCACCTGCAGGGCACCTCCATCGCGGGCGTGGGCTGGCGCGCCTATGGCTTCTTCGTGCCTCCGGGCGGGAAGGTCCGCGTCCTGCTCGACCACCCCAACAAGGCCTGGTTCAACCTCTACCTCGTGAACAAGTGGGGCAACAGCGTCGAGGGCGCCCGGCAGGTGCTGGGCCGCCGGGAGCTGCGCCTCGAGAACGTCACGAAGGAGGTGCAGGCGGTCTACGTGGTGGTGGACGACCCCGGCCTCATGGCCACGGAAGGGAAGCCCTACACGCTGACCCTGCAGCGCTCCTTCGATCCCGCGACGGTGGCCTCCGGCGACCTCAAGATCGCCCAGGGCATCTGGAACTGATCAGGCCCAGGGGCAGTCTCCGGTGACCTGGAGCCGGAAGCTGTCCCGCTCCACGGCGAGCTCGGCGCGGTCCCGCGCCGCGGCGGGCTCGCCGTCCAGGTGCCAGGGTGCGGGGCGGTCGAGGTGGAGGATGGCCCGCAGGATCCGGCCCTCCTGGCGCAGGGCGCTGTGGCCGTCCTCGCGGAAGAGGGCCGGGCCTTCGGCGAGGGCGCCGAAGAGCGAGGGGCGCCGGAGCGCGGCCCACTGCAGGGCGCCGTCCCGCGGATCCGCGTGGGGCGCGATCCAGAGCCCGGCCCCGAACTGGGGCAGGTTCGCGAAGCAGAGGCTCCAGGGCGCTTCGGGCAGCTCCGGCTCGTCCCCGCGCCAGGCGGCCTTCAGCTTGTCGAGGGCGGTGGCCGGCTCCGGCGCCGCCGGCCGCTGGGCGTCCCACCGCGCCTTCAGCGGTTTCTCCGAGCGCCAGAGCCGCAGGGAGAGCCGGGCGTAGCCGAGGAAGCCCCGGCTGCCCAGGGCGTCGAAGCCGTGGGCCACGGCGGCCTCGAAGCCCGTGCCGCAGAGGTTCAGGAAGGGCTCGCCGTCCAGCAGGCCCAGGTCCACCTTCAGCTCCCGGCCCTCCAGCAGTCGCCGGATGGCGCCCGCGGGATCCAGCGGCGTGCGCAGGCCCCGCACGGCCCCGTTGCCGCTGCCGCCGGGTACCGCAGCGAGGGGCACGGGGCAGCCCGCGGCCCGCAGGGCCTTCATCGCGTGGTGCACGGTGCCGTCGCCGCCCCAGACCAGCAGCGGGCCGCCCGCGGCCCGGGCCTGGGCGATGGCGGGGGCGTAGTCCCAGGGTGGCCCGAAGGGCAGGGGCTCGATGCGGGCCCGCAGGTCCGCGGGGAGCTTTCGCAGCACCGCGTCCGGATCCTTCCGCGCCGTGCCCGAGGCCGGGTTGAAGAGCAGGGGGAGCCCGGTCATCGCCCCGGCGCCTTCAGCTCCCAGGCCTGGAGCAGCTCGCCGTCCTTCACCCGGAGCCGGAACCGCCGTCCCCCCAGGGCCGCGCCGGGATCGGGCGCGAGGAAGTAGAGCCGGGTCCCGTCCGGCAGCTGCTGGCGGAAGACCTGGTGGTGCTGGGTCAGCAGGAAGGACTGCTTCTGCCGCAGGCGCAGCAGGTCGCCGGAGGAGGCCAGGGGATTCCAGCGCCAGGGCCAGGCGTCCCGCTCGGGGAAGCGCGGGCAGGCGCCGGGCTCCAGCTCCCAGACCGCCGCGTACTTCTTCAGCTCCGTGAGGGTGAGGGGATCCGAGACGGGCGCGCCTCCCTCGGGCACGGGCCCCTGGGGGACGCGGTAGGCCCGGACCATGGGCGGGATCCCCCGGTAGCCGGCCTGGGCCATGGCCCAGGCGAGGAAGTCCGCGCCGAGCCAGAGCAGCGGCGCGAGGAGGAGGGCGGTGCCCCAGGTGCCCAGCTGGCGGGTGGCTCTCACTCAGGTCCTCCGGAATCGGGTCGGGGGCGCCTCCAGGTCCAGGGGCGCGCCAGTGATGGGATGCGTGAGGGAGAGCCGCCAGGCATGGAGCCAGAGCCGGTCCGAAGGGGCGCCGCCGTAGAGGGCGTCGCCGAGGATCGGCCGTCCCAGGCTCGCCAGGTGGACGCGGATCTGGTGGGTGCGCCCCGTGCGGGGGCGGGCGAGGATCCAGTGGGGGCCTTCCAGCGTCGCCCGCAGCTCCGGCGGCACGGCTTCGAAATCCGTGCGCGAAGCCTTCGGATCCATCAGGTCCCCATCGCAGCCGAAGCGCCCCGGATCCGCGTGGCGGATGCGGCCGATGGGGCGGTCCACCGCGCAGGGCTCCAGGGGCTCCGACAGCCGCGCCAGGTAGGCCTTGCGCACGCCGCCTTCGGTGAACTGCTTCGTCAGGGAGGGATTGGCCTTCGGGTCCTTGGCGAAGACCAGCAGCCCTGAGGTGCCCAGGTCCAGCCGATGGTGGAGGAAGAGCTTCAGGTCCGGCCGCTGCTTCCGCAGCATCGCCAGCAGGTCGTGCTGGTCCGAGGCCCAGGTGCCCTGGGTGGGCAGGCCCGCGGGCTTGTCCACCGCCAGCAGCGCGTCGTCCTCGAACACGATGGGGATCTCGATCTGCGGCGCCGGGGGCAGGTGGGGATCGAAGGCCACCCGCACCTCCGTGCCCGGCGCCACCACCTTGCCCGCCACCCGCACCCGCTTCCGGGCCACCTGGACGCCGCCCAGCTGAAGGGCCTCCCGGGCCTGGCGCCGGGACAGCTCCGTCCGGGCCGCGATCAGCTGATCGAGGCGGAGCCCCGCCTCGGAGGGGTCCACGGTGAAGGTCCAACGCTGCAAGGCCACGCCTTCCAGCCTATTCGGATTGAATGTTGACAATTTTGGTCAACATATTGTTGAGTAAAAAGGTCAACTTTAAGGAGCCCCCATGACCCACCGCCCGAACCGCGTGGAGCACGCCTACCAGCTCATCGGCCACACCCCCGTCGTCCGCCTTCAGCGCCTCGTGCCCGAAGGCTCGGCCTCGGTCTTCGTGAAGCTGGAGAGCCAGAACCCCGGCGGCAGCGTGAAGGACCGCATCGCCCTCGCCATGATCGAGGACGCCGAGGACCAGGGCCTGCTCAAGCCGGGCATGCGCCTCCTGGAGGCCACCAGCGGCAACACCGGCATCGGCCTGGCCTTCCTGGCCGCGGCCAAGGGCTACGGGATCACCCTCGTCATGCCCGACACCATGACCGCGGAGCGCCGCGCCCTGCTCAAGGCCTACGGGGCCCACCTGGTGCTGACGCCCGGCGCCGGCGGCATGAAGGCCGCGGTGGAGCAGGCCGATGCCATCGCCGCCGCCCACCCCGGCCGCTACTTCCAGGTGCGCCAGTTCGACAACCCCGCCAACCCGGCGGTCCACCGCCGCACCACCGCCGAGGAGCTCCTGGCCCAGGTGCCGGAGCTGGACGCCTTCGTGGCGGGCGTGGGCACCGGCGGCACGGTGACGGGCGTGGGCGAGATCCTCGCCCAGCGCAAGCCCGGCACGGTGGTGATGGCCGTGGAGCCGGAGACCTCGCCGCTCCTGAGCAAGGGCGAGACCGGGCCCAACAAGATCCAGGGCATCGGGCCGAATTTCGTACCGGCGATCCTCAACCGCGACGCCTTCCAGCGGGTGCGCCCCGTGAGCTACGAGGACGCCGTCGCCACCGCCCGCCGACTCGCCCGGGAGGAGGGCCTGCTGTCCGGCATCAGCACCGGCGCCATCGTCTTCGCCGCCCTGGAGCTGGCGAAGGAGCTCGGCGCGGGGAAGACGGTCGTGGCGATGCTCTGCGACACCGGCGAGCGCTACCTGAGCCACCCGCTCTACGCCGAGTTCGAGGCGCCCGTGGACGAGGCCCTGGTCGAGGCCGCCAGGGCCTGAGCCGCCGGAGCCTGAGCTGCGGGGGACCTGTGCGAGGATGGGGCGCCATGCGCCCCGTCCTCGCGGTCCTTCCCGTCCTCCTCGGCCTGCCCGCGAGTCTGGCGCCGCTGGCCGCGCAGCCGCCGGACCCGGCCCGGGTCCGGGCCCGGGAGGTGTTCGCCCAGGTGAACTGGGCCCGGCAGCATCCCCAGGCCGCGGCGGAGGCGCTCCGGGGCTGGCTCAAGGCCTTCGAGGGGGACCGCTACCTCTGCGTCCCCGGCGAGCCCCGGCTGAGGCTGGAGGAGGGCCGGGCGGCAGTGGTGGAGGCCATCGCCTTCCTGGACCGGCAGCCGCCGGTGCCGCCGGTGGCCTGGTCGGACCGGCTGGCCCGGGCCGCCCGGGCCCTGGCGGCGGACCAGGCCCGGCTGGGGGGCCTCGGCCACCAGGGCAGCGACGGGAGCCTGCCCTCGGACCGGGTGGCGGAAGACGGCCCGCCGGCGGCGGCCCTGGGCGAGGTGGCCACCTACGGCACCTTCGGCGAGCCCGGTGATCCCCGGAGGGCGGTCCTGGCGCTGATCGTGGACGACGGGGTCCGGGACCGGGGGCACCGGAAGGTGATCTTCGACCCTCAGTACCGCCTCGCCGGCGCCGCTTGGGGCCCGCATCCGCTCTACACCCGCATGGCGGTGGTGGACTTCGCCTCGGCCTTCCTCCCGGTGGCGCCGCCGCACTAGGGGCCGCCTGCTCCGGGGGCGGCGGGGTGCTAGGCTTGCTGCGCCCCCATGCCCTGGATCGCATCCCTCGGCGCCGCCGTGCGCCACTTCCTGGAGTACGCCGGTGACCTCGCGCACCTGGCCTGGCGCGCCCTGGCGGGGCTGCTCCGGCTGGACGGCGCCCGGGCTCGGGCCGTGGGGCCGGTGCTCAAGGCCCAGCTGAGGTTCACCGGTGAGCAGGGCCTCTGGCTCGTGGCCGGTGCGGGCGGGATCCTCGGCGCCGTCACCCTGCTCCAGGCCTACGCCCAGCTCGCGGCCTTCGGCCCCGGGCAGTACACGGGGCTGCTGCTCTCCGCGGTGATCCTCCGGGAGCTGGGGCCCGTCCTCGCGGCGGTGCTCGTGATCGGGCGCAGCGGGACCGCCATCGCCGCGGAGTTCGCCACCATGCGGCTCGGCGAGGAGATCGAGGGCCTGGAGGCCCATGGCGTCGACCCGGCCCAGTACCTGATCCTGCCGCGCCTGCTGGGCGCCATGGCCTCGCTCTTCGCCCTGATGGTCTTCCTGGACGCCGCGGCGCTGCTGGCGGGCTACGCCATCGCCAAGCTCCGCCTCGGCATGCCCTGGGACCTCTTCTGGACCCAGGTGCGGGCCTCCCTGGCCCTCCGGGACTTCGGGCTCACGGCCCTCAAGGGCGGCGTCTTCGGCGCCCTCATCGCGCTCCAGGCCTGCTACTTCGGGCTCTCGGTGAAGGCCAGCCAGACGGAGGTGCCCCAGGTGGTGACGAAGGCGGTGGTGGCGGCCCTCGTGAGCGTCTTCGTGGCGGACGGCCTCTTCGTGGCGTTGCTCTATGCCTGAGCCCCTCGCCCTCTCCGCCTCCGGCCTGCGGCTGGCCGCCCCGGACGGCCGGACGATCCTCCGGGACGCCTCCCTGGAGTTGCCGGCAGGCGCCCGGGCCTGGATCGAGGGCCCGCCGGGCTCCGGCAAGCGCGCGCTGCTGAAGGTGCTCGCGGGCCTGCTGGCCCCCCAGGCCGGCGAGGTGCGCCTGGGCGGCGTGCGGCTCTGGCCCGGCGACGGCGCCGGGCAGCTGCGGGGCCGGCCGCGGCTGGGCTTCGCCTTCGCCCAGGGCGGCCTGCTCTCGAACCTCTCCCTGCGGGAGAACCTCGCGCTGCCCCTCCGCTTCGCGGGCCGCGCGCCGCGGCAGGTGGAGGACGACCTCGCGGCCGCCCTGGCCCGTTACGGGCTCGCAGACCAGGCGGACCTGAGGCCCCACGCCCTCGGCCCCCGGAGCCGCCGCCTCATCCAGTGGGCCCGGCTGGACCTGCTGGATCCGGAGGTCATCTTCCTCTCCGAGCCCTTCGCGGACCTGGACGGGCCCGCCCTGGAGCTGGCCATCGAGGCCCTCGCCCGCTGGGCGGGGGACCCTTCCCGCCTCCTCGTCGCCGCCGGGGATCCGGCGCAGGCGTCCCGCCTCCCGGGCGCGCGTCGCCTGCGCCTGGAGGCCGGCACCCTCCATCCCCTCGGGAGCGCCCCATGATCGTCAACCGGCAGGACGCCCGCCTGGGCTTCTTCGTGCTCGCCGCCCTGGCCCTCTTCCTGGGCCTGCTCATCTACGCGAGCGCCCCCAAGGTGACGGAGCGGACCCATCCCTACGCCGTGCGGCTGGACGACCTCCAGGGCGTGGACGTGGGCACGCCGGTGCTGCTGCAGGGCTATCCCGTGGGCCGGGTCGAGACGGTCCGGCTGCAGCGGGAGGGGACGGTCTACAGCTTCCGCGCGGACCTCTCCCTCAAGGACGGCATCCTCCTCTGGGACGGCACCAAGGCCGCGGTCATCAGCCAGGGGCTCAGCGGCGTGGCGTTGGCGCTGGTGCTGCCGCCGGTGGCCCAGCGCACCGCCGCGCTCCAGGACGGCGCCGTGCTTCCGGGGGTGGCGGGCAGCAGCCTCGATACGGTGATCGCCAAGGCCGACAAGCTCCTCACGGACCTGGACACCTCCGTCACCGATCTGCGGGCCCAGTTCCAGCAGCGGGGCGCGGGCGTGGTGCTGGACCATCCGGCGGTGGCCAAGGCGCTCAAGGATCTGGACGCGACGCTGCGGTCCTACCAGGGGCTCGCGGAGCAGGGGAAGCGGGCCGTCGCTGGCCTGGACCCGGCGCTGGCGGACCTCCAGGCGGGCCTCCGCCAGGTGCGCACGCTGCTGGAGACCCACCGGGGCGATCTGGACGCCACCGTGGCGAACCTGGCCACGCTCACCCAGCGCATGAACGCCCTCAGCGCCTCCCTGGACGAGGCCGTGCGCACGGACCAGCCCCAGCTCGCGGAGACCCTCAAGGGCATCCAGGCCCTCACGAAGAACCTGCAGGAGCTCACGGAGCTGCTCAAGCAGAAGCCCCACTGGGCGGTCTGGGGCTCTCCGAGCGACGCCGCGCGTCAGAAGGCCAAGGACGCGGCGGCGGCCCAGGAGCCTGCGGCGGGGAAGCAGCCCTAGAGCTTGTCCAGGCCCTCGACCCCGATGGTGGGCAGCCAGGGCAGCAGCTCGTACTGGGCGCAGCCCTGCTGCACGAAGGGATCGCCGTCCCGGAGGGCGTCCAGGGTCTGGGCCGCGCCCTCGTCGGGCACGCGGAGCAGGAGCGCGCCGCCGTTGCGGGGATCCAGCGGCCCCGAGGCCAGCAGCAGGCCCTTCGCCTGGAGCTCCCGCAGGTAGGCGCGGTGCTCGTCCAGCAGCTTCAAGGCCTCCTCGAGGGGCTTGCGGTACCGGAAGATGGCGAGGGCGTACATGGGGGCTCCAGGGGGTCAGGGCTGAGGCTGCGAGGGGTGAGGGTCGAAGCCTTGCCTCGCCACCTCACGGCCTCATCGCCTCACACCTCAATCTCGCACGATGCGGGTGCCGACGGCGTCGAAGCCGTGGCCCTTGAGGGCGTCCGGCGAGGTGATGAGCACCTCCTCGCCGCCGCCGTCCAGGTAGGCCAGGGCGCTCTCGATCTTGGGGCCCATGCTGCCGGGGGGGAACTGGCCTTCGGCGAGGTGCTTCCGGGCCTCGGCGGCGGTCATGCGGTCCACCCATCGCTGGGTGGGCTTGCCGAAGTCCAGGGCCACCTTGGGGACGCCGGTGAGGACCACGTAGAGCTTCGCGCCGAGCTGGGCCGCCAGCAGCGCGCTGAGGCGGTCCTTGTCGATGACGGCCTCGACCCCTACGAGGAAGCCGCTGGCGTCCCGGATGACGGGGATGCCGCCGCCGCCGCCGGCGATGACCGCGTGGCCCGTCTGCAGCAGCATCCGGATGGCCTCCAGCTGCACGATCTCCAGGGGGCGCGGGCTCGGGACGACCTTGCGCCAGCCGCGGCCCGAGTCCTCCCGCATCTTCCACTTCTTCGCCTTCATGAGGTCCAGGGCGCGGAACTCGGGATAGAAGGGCCCGACGAACTTGGTGGGGTTCTCGAAGCCGGGATCGTGCTGGTCCACGACCACCTCGGTGAGCACCGTCGTCACCGGGGTCTCCAGCTGCTCGAAGCGGAGCCGGTTCGTGAGCATGCGCTCGATCATGTAGCCCATGGAGCCCTGGGTCATGCCCACGGCGATGTCCAGGCTGTAGGGCGGGATCTGGGTGGCCGCCGCCTCCTGCTGGATGAGCAGGTTGCCCACCTGGGGGCCGTTGCCGTGGACGACGCAGAGGCTGTAGCCCGCGGCCACGACCCGGGCCAGGGTCTCCGCCGTCTCCCGGGCGTTCTCCAGCTGCTCCTCCTGGAGGCCGCGCTCCTTCTCCTTGAGCAGGGCGTTGCCGCCGATGGCGAGGAGGGCGATGGGGCGGGTCATGGGCCGGATCCGGAAAAGAGTCGAGTGTAGCGCCCGGCCCCGCGCCCCCCAAGGCCGCGCTTCCGTCGGGGCGCCGGGGGCGCCTAGACTTGGGTTTTCCCCGATGCCCCGTCTCCCTGTTCCAGGCCTCCGCGCATGATCGACACCGTCCGCACCGTCGAGACGCCGGAGGGCATCGCCCTCGAGTTGCGCCCCGCGGGGCCCGTGCCCCGGGCCATGGCCTGGGCCCTGGACATGCTCATCCGCATCTCCATCTACCTGGCGGCGGGGATGGGGCTCGCCCTCCTGGGCGGAGCCGGCGGGGGGATCCTCCTGATCCTCGTCTTCCTCCTGGAGTGGTTCTACCCGGTGCTCTTCGAGGCGCTGTGGGAGGGCCGCACCCCGGGCAAGCGGGCCCTGGGCCTGCAGGTGCTCATGGAGGACGGCCGCCCCGAGGGCTGGGGCCCGGCCATGCTGCGCAGCCTGCTCATGTTCGTGGACTTCCTGCCGGCCCTCTACGGCGCGGGACTGGTCGCCATGCTCACGGGCCGGGAGGGCCGCCGCATCGGGGACCTGGCGGCGGGCACGGTGGTCGTCCACGCCCCCCAGCCGCCGCCCCGCCAGCCGATCCTCGCTGGCGCCGCCCGGCCCATCCTGCCG
This sequence comes from Holophagaceae bacterium, assembly GCA_035758545.1. Taxonomy (GTDB): domain Bacteria; phylum Acidobacteriota; class Holophagae; order Holophagales; family Holophagaceae; genus JAFDVN01. Next base: position 48,534 of record DASTWQ010000073.1, read on the forward strand.
CCGGCGCCCCTCAGCCTGGAGGAGCAGCGCGCCATCGCCGCCTTCGCGGAGCGGGCGCCGGGCCTCACGCCCGAGCGGGCCCAGGAACTGGCCGACCTGCTGGAGCCCCTCACCGGCATGACCGGAGCCGGCGGCGTGGCGCGGCTCCAGGCCATGGCGGCGGGCATCCGCGGGGAGCGGCCGTGAAGCAGCAGGCCTTCGAAGCGCTCCATCAGACCTCCTGGGAGGCCTTCGAGGCCCTGCTGCGGGATGGGCAGGGTCCGGCCGCGCCCTCGGACGCGGACCTGAAGGAGCTGCCCCGGCGCTACCGGCTGGTCTGCCACCACCTCGCCCTGGCCCGGGAGCGCGGCTACGCGGCGGGGCTGGTGGACCGTCTCAACGGCCTGGCGCTCCGGGGCCATCAGCGCCTCTACGGCGTGCGCCAGGGCGCCCTCTCCGGCGCGCTCCGGTTCTTCACGCAGTTCCCCCGGACGGTGCGGAAGCGGTGGCGCGCCATGGCCCTCGCGGCCCTGGTCTTCTACGGGCCCGCCGTCGCCCTCACCTTCGGCGCCAAGGCCAACCCGGAGATCGCCTACCTCATCGAGGACCCGGTCTCCCTGGCCTCCATGGAGTCCATGTACCAGTCGGACCACAAGGCCTTCGGCCGCTCCGGGGAGTCGGACACGGACGTGCAGATGTTCGGCTTCTACATCTGGAACAACATCCGCATCAACTTCCAGGTCTTCGCGTCGGGGCTGCTGGCGGGCCTGGGCTCCCTCTTCTTCCTCTTCTGGAACGGCGCCCACGGCGGCGCGGTGGCGGGCTACCTCACCCACCAGGGGCTCGGGCGGAACTTCTGGTCCTTCGTGGCGACCCATTCGGCCCTGGAGCTCACCTCCCTGGTGATCGCCGGCGGCGCGGGCCTGCTGCTGGGGCAGGCCCTGCTGTTCCCCGGCCGCCGCAGCCGGTCCCAGGCCCTCCGGCGCGCCGCGAAGGAGGGCCTCATCCTCGCCATGGGCTCGGCGCTCATGGACGTCGGCGCGGCGGGCATCGAGGCCTTCTGGTCCTCCAGCGCCCTCATCCCCGTGGCGGTGAAGCTCTCCGCGGCGGGGGGCCTCTGGACCCTCGTGCTGGGCTACTTCGCCCTGGCCGGCCGGGGAAGGCGGGACGCGGATGCTTGAGCGCCTCCAGCTCCGCCTGCGCCCCCGTCGGGCCTGGGAGGCCGTGGATTCGGGCTTCGCGCTCCTGCGGGCCCATGGCCGTTCCATCTACGCGGCCTGGCTGGCGGGCCTCCTCCCGGTCTCCGCGGCGCTCTTCGCCTGCTTCTGGGACCGGGCCTGGATCGCGATGCTGCTGGTCTGGTGGCTGAAGCCCCTCTTCGATCGCCTGGCCCTCCACGCCCTGGCCAAGGCCACCTTCGGGGAGCGGGCCACCCTCCGGTCCCTGCCGGGCGCCCTCGGGTCCGTCTACCGCCGCGGCGCCGTCGCGGGCCTGCTGTGGCGGCGCTTCAGCCCCAACCGGGCCTTCACCCTGCCGGTCTGGCAGCTGGAAGGGCAGGGCGGGGCGGGCTACCGTCGCCGGGCGCCGGTGCTCCTGCGCCGCGTCCATGGACCCTCCCTCCTCTTCACCGCCGTCTGCTTCGTGCTCACCCTCACCCTCGCCATCGCCCTCGGGCTGGGGATCCTCTACCTGGTGCCGGACGGCCTCCTGGACACCGCGGCGCCCCGGCTCTTCAACGGCGGGGATCAGCCCGGGCCCCTGTTCTACCTGATGCCGATCCTGGCCACGGCGATCCTGGAACCCTTCTATGTGGCCGGCGGATTCGGGCTCTACCTGAACCGGCGGGTGCAGCTGGAGGCCTGGGACCTGGATCTGGCCTTCCGCCAGCTGGGCCGGCGGCTGCTCACGGGCGCGGGCCGCGGTGCGGCGGTCCTCGCCCTGGCGGCGGGCCTGCTCGCCGGCGGGGTGCTCCGGGCGGCGGTCCCCGGGGGGGTCGCGGAAGCGCCGGCTCCGCAGGCCCAGGCTCCGAAGCCCCTGGTCCCGAAGGCTGAGCTGAAGGAGGTCCTGAAGGCGCCGGAATTCCAGACCTGGTCCGAGGAACGCACCTGGCACTGGAAGTTCTCGGGTCCGAAGGTGAACGCCCAGCCCCGGTTCCAGATGCCGGAAGGCCTGCTGCGGGCCCTGGGCCTCATCCTGAAGGGCTTCATCATCCTCCTCGTCCTGGCGGGCGTGGGGTGGTTCCTCTGGCGCTTCGTCGGCGCCCGCCGCTTCGGGCTGGACCGGGACCAGGACGGCGCGCCGGCACCGGACCAGCTCTTCGGCCTGGACATCCGCCCCGGCGCCCTCCCCAAGGACGTGGCGGCGGCGGCCCTGGCGCTCTGGCGGGCCGGCGACGCCCGCGGCAGCCTCAGCCTGCTCTACCGCGGCGCCCTCGCGCGGCTGGTGCACGAGCGCGGGCTGGACCTGCCGCCGGGCGCCACGGAGGGGGACTGCCTCCGCCGCTCCGGCGAGGTGCTCGCCCCGCCGGCGGGAGCCTATTTCCGGGTCCTCACCCTCAGCTGGCAGGCCCTGGCCTACGCCCACCGGGATCCGTCCGATGGCGAGGGACTCTGCCGTGACTGGACGGTGCACTTCGGTGGTGGCCGTGGCTAGCCGCGCCCGCGGCGCGGACCGGATGCGCATCCTGGGGCTCCTGCTGCTGGGGCTCGTGACCCTCGGGACGGTGACCTGGTTCGTGGCCCGCAACCTGGAGGTGAGGCAGGAGCGGGTCTGGGAGGGCTACCACGGCGAGGCCCGCACGAACGACTTCCTGGCGGCGGTCCGCCTCCTCGGCCGCCTGGGCCGGGAGACCCATGCGGTGCGGGGCGTGCCGCTGCCGAAGACCCTCGGCCCCCGGGACGCCCTGATCCTGCCGGCGCGGCATCTGCGGATGACCCCGGGGCAGGTGGCCGACCTGCGGGCCTGGGTGTCCGGCGGCGGCCTGCTGGTGGCCGAGGGCACCTTCGCCGAGGACCCCGATTCGGACCGGGTGAACGATCCCCTCTTCGAGGCCTTCGGCGTCCGGCTGGTGAAGAACGGCCTGGAGACGCCCAAGCTCTCCGAGGGCGAGGACTACGAGGCCTGGAAGACGCGCGTGAAGGCCTTCGAGCGCGGCCACGGCGTCGTGGAAGTGGATCTCAACGGGACCGCCAACCAGGTGGATCTCGGAGCCTACGACCGGCTGGCCTATGAGGGGTCCGAAGCGGACCTCGGCGCCGGCGGGAAGATGCTCTTCCTCCGGGAGGGCGAGGGCTCGGTCTTCCTCTTCACCCACCTCGACGCCCTTCGCAACAGCCAGATCGGGCAGGAGGACCACGCGGACTTCCTCGCAGCCCTGGTGAGCCGCCGGCCGCCGGGCGCGAAGGCCTGGCTGGTCTACGAGGAGGAGCCGCCCTCCCTCGTGGCCTGGCTCCGGGCCAATGCGTGGATGGTGTTGGCCTCGCTGGGCCTGCTGACGGTCCTGTTCCTGTGGCGGGGCCTGAGGCGCCTGGGCCCCCGGCTCCCGGATCCGGCCCTCGACCGCCGCAGCCTGGTGGAGCACCTGGCCGCCGCCGGCCGCTTCCAGTGGAGCCTCCGGGAGGGCGAGGCCCTCCTGGCCGCGGCCCAGGCCGCCCTGGCGGCCCGGCTCCGGGCCGCGCACCCGGCCCTCGCCGCGCTTCCCCCCGACCGCCAGGTGGCGGCGCTGGCGGAGCGCAGCGGACTCTCTGAGGCCCAGGTCTTCCACGCCCTCCGCTACGGCCGCCACGCCGACGCCCGCGATTTCACCGACGCCCTCCACACGCTCGAACGCCTGAGGACCCACCTATGACGAACCTCGCCCCCGATCCCGTCCGCCTGGCCGAGGCCGCGGACCTCGCCCAGTCCATCCGCCGCGAGGTGGCCAAGGCCCTCGTGGGCCAGGAGGCCGTCCTCGACCAGGTGCTCGCCGCCCTCTTCGCCGGCGGCCACGTCCTCGTCGAGGGCGTGCCGGGCCTGGGCAAGACGCTGCTGGTGCGGGCCCTGGCCCGGAGCTTCCACGGCGAGCACCGCCGCATCCAGTTCACGCCGGACCTGATGCCCTCCGACGTGGCGGGCCACGCGGTCTTCGAACTGGAGAAGGCGGACTTCCGCATCCGGAAGGGCCCCATCTTCGGCCACCTGATCCTGGCGGACGAGATCAACCGCGCCCCCGCCAAGACCCAGGCCGCCCTGCTCGAGGCCATGCAGGAGCGGCAGGTGACCATCGAGGGCCAGGGCCTGCCGCTGCCGCACCCCTTCATGGTGCTGGCCACCCAGAACCCCGTGGAGCAGGAGGGCACCTACCCGCTGCCCGAGGCCCAGCTGGACCGCTTCCTTCTCAAGATCGCCATCGGCTACCCGGACGAGGCGGAGGAGCAGGCCCTGGTGCGCCAGGTCACCGAGGGACGGGTCGGCGACGACCTGCAGGTGGACGCGGTGCAGTCGGTGGCGGATCCGGAGCGGGTGCTCGCGGCCCAGCGGGCGGCGGGCGCCATCCAGGTGGACGAAGCGGTGAACGCCTACGCGGTCCGCATCGCCCGTGCCACCCGGGACTGGCCGGGCCTCGCTCTGGGCGCGGGCCCCCGCGGCGCCATCGCCCTCATCCGCGTGGCCCGGGCCAAGGCCATGATGGAGGGCCGGGACTTCGTGACCCCGGATGACGTGAAGGCCCTGGCCATCCCGGCCCTCCGGCACCGCGTCACGCCCTCGCCGGAGAGCGAGATCGAGGGCCACGGCCCCGACCTGCTGCTGGGCGCGCTCCTGGAGCGCGTGGAGGCGCCCCGGGCATGACGGTCCGCGGCGAAGGGCAGGGCCGGGTGACCCCCGGGTGGCCGCTGCTGGCGGCGGCCCTGGGCTGGGCCCTGCTCGCCCTGGTGGCGGCCTTCCTGCCCCGGCTGCTTCCGGCCTGGCGCCTGGCGGGCTGGATCCTGCTGGGCGCGGCCTTCCTGGACCTGGCGGCGGTGCTCGGCATCCGGCGCCTGGAGCTGGAGCGGCGGGCCCCCTTCATCCTGCCCAACGGCGCGCCCACGCCGGTGCGGCTGCGGATCCGCAACGCCCATCCCTTCCCGGTGACGCTCACGCTCCACGACGGCCACCCCGGCGGCATGGAGGCCCGGGGCCTGCCCTGCCGGCTCCGGGTGCCCGCCCGGGGCTGGGCGGAGCACACCTACCGCCTGCGGCCTGCGGGCCGCGGCGCCTTCGCCTTCGGGCCCGCGGACCTGCTCGTGCGCTCGCCCTTGGGGCTCTTCGAGCGGGCCCTGCGCCGCGGGCCCTCCCAGCCCTTCCGGGTCTACCCCGATTTCGCCGCCGTGCGGAAATACGCCCTCATGGCCACCCGGGGCCGCCTCGCCCAGCTGGGCGTCCACCGCAAGCGCCGCCGGGGCGAGGGCATGGAGTTCCACCAGCTCCGGGAGTACCGCCAGGGGGACGCCCTGCGCCAGATCGACTGGAAGGCCAGCGCCCGGGTCCGCAAGCTCATCAGCCGCGACTACCAGGACGAGCGGGACCAGCGGATCCTCTTCCTCCTGGACTGCGGGCGCCGCATGCGGGCCCTGGACGTCGGGCTCTCCCACTTCGACCACACCCTGAACGCGCTGCTGCTGCTCTCCTACGTGGCGCTGCGGGAGGGCGACGCCGTGGGCCTGCTCACCTTCTCCGGCCCCGCCCGCTGGCTCCCGCCCATGAAGGGGCCCCAGGTGCTGGACCGCATCATGGAGCTGGTGCACGACCTGGAGCCCGAGCCCCGGGCCACGGACTACCTCGCCGCCGCGGAGGCCCTGGTGGCGCGCTTCCCCAAGCGCGCCCTGGTGGTGCTGGTGACCAACCTGCGGGATGAGGACGACGACACCCTGCGCCCGGCCATGGCGCTCCTGCGGCGGCGGCACCGGGTGCTGCTGGCCAGCCTCCGGGAGCGGGCCCTGGACGAGGTGCTGTCGGCGCCGGTGCAGGGCTTCGACCAGGCCCTCCTGCACGGCGCCGCCCACCAGTTCCTGGCGGACCGGAAGGCCGCCCTGGACCGCCTGGCGGCCCTCGGCACCCCGGCCTTGGACCTGCTGCCGGAGCAGCTGCCCCTGGCCCTCGTGAACCGCTACCTGGCCCTCAAGCGCGGCGGGGAGCTCTAGCGGCGCCTGAAGCCTGGAGCCGGGGCCCCCCGCCCGCTAGAATCGAAGTTTTACGCGGGTTCCATGCAGATCCAGGATCTCATCCTCCGGCTCCAGCGCTTCTGGGCGGACCAGGGCTGCCTGGTCGGCCAGCCCTACGACCTCGAGAAGGGCGCGGGCACCATGAACCCGCTGACCTTCTTCGGCGCTCTGGGGCCGAAGCCCTGGAACGTCGCCTACGTGGAGCCCAGCCGCCGCCCGGCGGACGGCCGCTACGGCGAGAACCCCTTCCGCGTCTACAAGCACCTGCAGTTCCAGGTGATCCTCAAGCCTTCCCCCGCCAAGGTGCAGGAGCTCTACATCCAGAGTCTGGAAGCCCTCGGGATTGATCTCTCCGTCCACGACCTCCGCTTCGAGGAGGACAACTGGGAGAGCCCGACCCTGGGCGCCTGGGGCGTGGGCTGGCAGGTGGTGCTGGACGGCATGGAGATCAGCCAGTTCACCTACTTCCAGCAGGTGGGCGGCCTCGACTGCCGGCCCGTCTCCGCCGAGCTGACCTACGGCATCGAGCGCATCTGCATGTTCCTGGGCGGCCACGACAACATCTTCGACCTGCCCTACGGCACCGTGCGCACCGACGAGGGCGAGCACACCGTCACCTACGGCCAGATGCGCCAGCGGGAGGAGTTCGAGCTGAGCGCCTACAGCTTCGAGCACGCCGACCTGGACCTGCACCGCACCCTCTTCGAGGCCTACGAGGCCGAAGGGAAGAAGCTCCTCGCCCTGGGCCACTTCCGCAGCGCCTACGAGCAGGCCCTCAAGATGAGCCACACCTTCAATGTCCTGGACGCCCGGGGCGCCGTGAGCACCACCGAGCGGCCCGGCATCATCAAGCGCGTGCGGGACCTCGCCTGCGCCTGCGCGCGGGCATATGTGGAGCGGGAACATCAATCCGGCGATTCCGGCGATGCCAGCGATTCAAAAACCACGCAGGGCGGAGGTGCGAAATGAGCGGGACCCGCACCTTCCTGCTGGAGCTGCACTGCGAGGAGATCCCGGCGCGGTTCCTGGGTCCCCTCAGCGATGAGTTCGCGACGGCCCTGGCGGGCGTCTTCGGAGACTTGGAGATCTCCAAGGCCTACTCCCCGCGCAAGCTGTCCTGGTCCTGCGCGCTGCCGGAGATGCAGGCGGATCAGACGGAGACCCAGGTCGGCCCGCCCCAGCGCATGTGCGTGGGGGAGGATGGCCAGCCGACCATGCAGGGGCTGAAGTTCGCGGAGAAGTGGGGCGTGAGCTTCGACGCCGTGCGCTTCGAGCAGCCGGCGGGCAAGAAGGAGCCCTGCGCGGTGGTGACGGTCACCCGCAAGGGCCGGCCCACGAAGGAGCTGCTGGCGGAGGCCCTGCCGGGCCTCATCGCGGGGCTCCATGTGCCCAAGGCCATGCGCTGGGGATCCTCGGCCTTCGAGTTCGTGCGGCCCATCCGCAGCGTCCTCTGCCTCTTCGGCGAGGAGGTCGTGGACTTCACCGTGGACGGCGTCCGCTCCGGGAACACCACCTGGGGCCATCGCCTCTACCACCGCCAGAATCCGGAGCCCCTGGTCTTGGCGCGGCCCGAGGACTACGAGGCGGTGCTGGCGAAGGCCGGCGTCGTCGTCTCCTTCGCTGAGCGCAAGGTCGCGCTCGCCCAGCAGCTGGACCAGCTGGCGGCCGAGGTCCAGGGCCGGGTGGTGGCCGATGACCACCTGCTGGACACCCTCGCGGAGATCGTCGAGGTGCCGAAGATCGTCCGCGGCGACTTCCCCCGGGATTTCCTGGAGCTGCCCAAGGAGGTACTGGTCACCAGCCTGAAGGAGCACCAGAAGGCCTTCTGCGTGGAGGACGCCGAGGGGAACCTGCTCCCTCACTTCCTCACCGCCGCCAACCGCGCCGACGACCCCAAGGGATTCGTCAAGGCCGGCAACGAGTGGGTGCTGAAGGCCCGGCTCTATGACGCCCGCTTCTTCTTCGCCGAGGACCGGAAGCACCCCCTGGAGAGCCGCCTCGTGGCGCTGAAGCAGCTCACCTTCCAGCGGGAGCTGGGCAGCTACTTCGACAAGACCGAGCGGGTCGAGATGCTCATGCAGCGCCTCGCCCGGGAGCTGGGGCTGGATGAGGCCCAGGCCATGATGGCCGCCCGACTCGCCAAGGCGGACCTGCGCACCTTGATGGTGGGCGAGTTCCCGGAGCTGCAGGGTGTCATGGGCGGCGAGTACCTGAAGCACGAGGGCGCCCCCGCCCCCGTGTGGAAGGCCGTCAAGGAGCACTACCGCCCCGCCGGCGCCGACGACGCGCTGCCGGAGACGGAGCTGGGCGCCCTCCTCTCCATCGCCGACAAGCTGGACACCGTCGCCGGCTGCTTCAGCATCGGCCTCATCCCCAGCGGCTCCAAGGATCCCCTCGCCCTGCGCCGCGCGGGCCAGGGCATCGTGCGGATCCTGTGGGAGCGGGGCTGGGCGTCGGTGAGCCTGGACCTGGTGCTCGACCTGGCCGCCGCCGGGAAGACGCTTCAGGATCCCGCGGCCTTCCGCGACAGCCTCGCGTCCTTCTTCCAGGACCGCGTCGCCTACCAGTTGGAGCAGGCGGGCTATGCCGGCGCCGTACGCCGGGCCGCCCTGGCGGCGGGTTGGGCCGACCTGCGGGATCTGAAGGCCCGCTGCGAGGCCCTCTCCGCCTTCGCGGAGGACCCCCGCTTCGCCAGCCTCGCCCAGAGCGCCAAGCGCATCGCCAACATCCTCAAGGACGAGGCGCCCGCCGAGGCCTTCGACATGGACCTGGACTACATGACCAATGAGGAGCGGATGCTGGTGCAGGACATCCGCGAGCTGAATCCGACCCAGCTGCCCTGGTCCTACCCTGAGCTCTTGGAGCGACTCGCCGCGCTCTCGCCGGTCCTCGAAACCTACTTCGAGAAGGTCATGGTGAAAGATCCGGATCCCAAGATCAGGAGCAACCGCCTCGCCTACCTCCACAAGCTCCGCCAGACCTTCCTGCGCGTGGCCGACTTCTCACAGTGGCAATGAGCCATTGAAATCCCCGGAATCGCCGGAATCGCCGGATACCTTGGTTTTTTGAGGCCCCCATGCACCATGAGCGCATCGCCATCCTGGACTACGGCAGCCAGTACACCCGGCTGATCACGCGGCGGCTGCGGGAGCTGGGCGCCTTCGGCCTGGTCTACGGCTCCGGCGCCACGGCGGCGGAGATCGCCGGGCCTGACCTGAAGGGCGTCATCCTCAGCGGCGGGCCCATGTCCGTGCTGGAGGACGGCGCGCCGGGGCTGGATCCGAAGATCCTGGAGCTGGGCGTGCCCATCCTCGGCGTCTGCTACGGACAGCAGCTCCTGGCCCGGGATCTGGGGGGCCAGATCCACCGCTCCAGCAGCCGGGAGTATGGCAAGTCGGAGATCACCGCCACGCCCGAGGATTCGCTCCTCTTCAGCGGGCTGCCCCACCAGCAGGTGGTCTGGATGAGCCACGGCGACCACGTGGAGGCCGCGCCCGCAGGCTTCAAGGTGACGGCGCGGACGCCGACGGTGCCCGTGGCGGCCATGGAGGATCCCTCCCGGGGCCTCTACGCCATCCAGTTCCACCCCGAGGTGACCCACACGGCCCAGGGCACGCCCCTGCTGCTGAACTTCCTCAAGGCCTGCGGCATGGCCCTTGACTGGAACGCAGGCAACTTCATCGAGGAGAAGGTGACCGCGATCCGCGAGCAGGTCGGGACCGGCAAGGTGGTGCTCGGCCTCAGCGGCGGCGTGGATTCCAGCGTGGCGGCCCTGCTGCTGCACAAGGCCATCGGCGACCAGCTCACCTGCGTCTTCGTGGACCACGGCCTGCTCCGCAAGGACGAGATGACGCAGGTCCAGACGATGTTCGCCCCCTTCGAGCTGAAGGTGAACTGGGTGGACGCCTCCGCCGAGTTCCTGGACGCCCTGAAGGACGTCACGGACCCGGAGCAGAAGCGCAAGATCATCGGCGGGAAGTTCATCGAGGTCTTCGAGCGCGAGGCGAAGAAGGTCGACGCGGACTTCCTGGGCCAGGGCACCACCTACCCGGACGTCATCGAGTCCAGCGGCATCGGCGGCGCCATCCTCGTGAAGTCCCACCACAACGTGGGCGGACTGCCGGAGCGCATGAAGCTGAAGCTCGTGGAGCCCCTGCGGGAGCTGTTCAAGGACGAGGTCCGGGCCACGGGCCTGGCCCTCGGCCTGCCGGAGGAGATGAACCAGCGGCACCCCTTCCCGGGCCCCGGCCTCGCCGTGCGCCTGCCGGGCGCCATCACCCGCGAGCGGGTGACGGTGCTCCAGAACGCCGACGCCATCTTCATCCAGGAGCTGAAGCAGAGCGGCTGGTACGGGAAGACGAGCCAGGCCTTCGCGGTGCTGCTGCCGGTCCAGACCGTGGGCATCATGGGCGACGAGCGCACCTTCGAGTGGATGTGCGCCATCCGCGCCGTGACGAGCGAGGACTTCATGACCGCGGACTGGGCGCGCCTGCCCCACGAGCTGCTGGACAAGATCGCCCAGCGCATCGTCCGCGAGGTGAAGGGCATCAACCGCGTCGTCTTCGACATCACCTCGAAGCCCCCCGCGACCATCGAGTACGAATGAGGTGCGAGGCGGCGAGGTGGTGAGGCCTGAAGGCACCACGATCATCCCGCCTCCGGACCTCGCCACCTCATGCCTCGGGACCTCACATGGCCAAGCGACCTGAACCCGTCCGCAAGTCCGTCAAGGACGTCTTCGACGACCTCCTGGCGGGGCACCGGGAGGCCTCCTTCTCCGGGCCGGAATCGGCGCTGAAGTACCTGGACCGCACCTTCGGGAGCCAGGGCAGCCTGCCCAACGGCGTGAAGTGCCTGGCCTACAGCCTCATGGCCGAGGCCTGCGCCGAGCTCTCCCGCTGGGAGCGGGCCGCGGAGGCCGCGGACAAGGCCCTGGCCCTGCTGCCGGAGCTGGAGGCGGCCACGGGCCACGGCTACCGGGCCGCCCTGGAGGGCCTGGCGGCCTTCGAGCGGGGCATCCAGGCCCACTCGGAGCTGGGCCAGTTCGACCGGGCCCTGGCCATCTGCGACCAGGCCGTGGCCCTGGGCCTCGGCGCCCACTACGAGGCCAAGCGGGACAGCCTGGACTGGGCGCGCTGAGGCTCAAGCCGGGCCTGAGGTCGGACGATAGGTACCCGGAAGGCCCCCCGGCCGGGCTTTGCCGTATCCTGTCCCTCACCGCTGGAGCCTTCATGGCCGTAGACATCCAGGTCGTGCCCGCCGCGACGACCATCCTGGTGGTCGACGACCTGCCCGTGGTGCGCCTGAGCCTCCGCCACATCCTCCAGCACGAGGGCTTCCAGGTCCGGGAGGCCGCCAACGCCGAGGAGGCCCGGGCCCTTCTGGCCGAAGGCGGGATCCAGCTGGTGCTCAGCGACATCGAGATGCCCGGCGGGGACAGCGGCCTGGACCTGGTGAAGAGCCTGGAGGACCGCATCCCCCAGGTGGCCTTCGTCATGGTCACCGCCATGGACGACACCACCCTGGCCATCGACTGCATCCAGCACGGCGCCTTCGGCTACGTGGTGAAGCCCTTCCAGCCCCGGGAGATCGTGGTCCAGGTGAACAGCGCCCTGCGCCGTCGGCTCCTGGAGATCGACTTCCAGGACCGGGAGAAGGTGCTGGCCCGCAAGGTCCGGGAGCAGACCGAGGAGATCCGCGCCAGCCGGGAGGAGGTCTCCATCCGCCTGCTGTCCGCCTGCGAGTACCGGGACTTCGAGACCGGCGCCCACGTCCGCCGCATCGGCCTCTACGCCGCGGAGATGGGCCGCCTGCTGGGCTGGGACGACGACCAGGTGGACTGCATCCGCGCGGCGGCGCCCCTCCACGACATCGGCAAGATCGGGGTGCCCGACGCGGTGCTGCTGAAGCCCGGGGACCTCACGCCCGAGGAGTGGATCGTCATGCGCCAGCACACCACCAAGGGCGCGGCGATCCTGAAGGGCTCCAACGTGTCCTTCATCCAGATGGGGGCCCGCATCGCCGCCTGCCACCACGAGAAGTGGGACGGCACCGGTTACCCCAACGGGCTCTCCGCCCACGAGATCCCCGTGGAAGCCCGCATCACCGCCATCGTGGACGTCTACGACGCCCTGGTGCACAAGCGCCACTACAAGGACCCCTGGCCCGAGGATCTCGCCATCGAGTTCATGCGCAAGCGCTCAGGGTCCCACCTGGATCCGGACCTCTTCTCGCTCTTCGAGGCCCACCTGGCAAGGTTCCGGGCCATCCGGCTCGCCAACCCCGATGAGCGGGAGCCGGACTTCGCGGACGCCTGGAGCGGCTGAGGCGCTCGCGGGGCCCAGGGCGCCGCGGGGGGATGGTAGCCTTCGGATTCCGGAGGACGCCATGGCCGCTTCGCTCGCCGACTACCGCACCCTGGGCCGTTCGGGCCTGCGGGTGAGCCCCCTCTGCCTGGGGACCATGACCTTCGGCCAGGACTGGGGCTGGGGCGCGGACGAGGCCGAGAGCGTCCGGATGCTGGACCGCTACGCGGAGCAGGGGGGCAATTTCCTGGACACCGCCAACATCTACACCAAGGGCCACTCGGAGGTGATCCTCGGCGACTACCTGAGGGAGCGGGGCGGCCGGGACCGCTGGGTGATCGCCACCAAGTTCTGCGGCAACCTGCGCTCCGGGGACCCCAACGCCGGTGGAGCCTCCCGCAAGTCCATCCTCCAGAACCTCGACGAGAGCCTGCGGCGCCTGCGCACGGACTTCGTGGACCTCTACTGGATGCACTTCAACGACCCGCACACGCCCATGGACGAGACCATGCGGGCCCTGGATGACGCGGTGCGGGCCGGGAAGGTGCGCTACCTGGGCTTCTCGGACACGCCCGCCTGGCGGGTGACGGAGGCCCAGATGCTGGCGCGGCTCAAGGACTGGACGCCGCTCATCGCCCTGCAGATCGAATACTCCCTGATCGAGCGCACGGTCGAGCACGACCTGCTGCCCATGGCGACTGCCTTCGGTCTGGGGGTCACCCCCTGGTCGCCGCTGAAGGGCGGCCTGCTCTCGGGCAAGTACGGCCGCAACCGCCATCCCGAGGGCGAGGGCCGGCACAAGCCCGACTCACGCTACCTGACGGAGGGCACCTATCGCATCCTGGACGCCCTGGAGGCGGTGGCGGCGGAGCAGGGCGCGGGCATGGCGGAGACGGCCCTGGCCTGGGTGATGGCGAAGCCCGGCGTGGCCTCGCCGATCCTCGGTGCCCGCACCCTGGCCCAGCTGGACGGCAACCTGAAGGCCCTCGCCCTCACCCTGACGCCCGCCCAGCTCGCGCGGCTGGACGAGGCCTCGGCGCCGGCGCCCATCTTCCCCCACGGCTTCCTGGTGAACACCAAGAACGTCATGCAGGGGGGCACGAGGGTGAACGGCCTCGCCTCGGAGGTCTGGCCCCTGGCGCCGAAGACCGACGCCGAGCGGTGGTGAGGAGGGCGGATCAGGCGCCCAGGACCTCCCCCACGAGTCTGCGCAGGTCCGCCAGCCGGTAAGGCTTGGGCAGGAACCAGGTGTTCGGCTGCTTGAGGAGGTCGGGGGTGCGGCTGTTGGGATCGAAGCCGCTGCTGAGGATCACCGGGAGGTCCGGCCGGCTGGCGCGGATGTGGCCGAGGGCCTCGGCACCGTCCATCCTCGGCATGGAGAGGTCCAGGATCACCAGGCGCAGGTCGTCCCCCCGCCGGGCCACTTCGCTGAGGGCCTCGCGGCCGTCCGCGGCCTCCAGCACCTCGAAGCCCATGCGGCGCAGCAGCGCCCCGGCGGTGAGGCGGATGTCGGACTCGTCGTCCACCAGGAGCACCAGGCCCTCGGCCCGCTCCAGGGCGTAGGGCCCGGTGGAGCTTCCGGCGGCCGCCAGCACCGGGCGGTCCGGCAGGGGGAAGCGGAGCGAGAAGGTAGTGCCTTCCCCGGGCTGGCTCGCCACGGCGGCCCGCCCGCCGTGGGCCTTCAGGATGCCCTGGAGCGTCGAGAGCCCCAGGCCCCGGCCGGTGGCCTTGGTGGTGAAGAAGGGATCGAAGATCCGGGCCTGGACCTCCGGGCTCATGCCGGCGCCGGTGTCGGAGACCTCCACCACGACCGAGCCTGCGCCGGAGGCGTTCTCGGAGGCCGGGGCCGCGTCCACGAAGCTGCGGAGGACGATGGTCCCCTCCTGCTCCCCGATGGCCTCGGCGGCGTTGGTGACGAGGTTGAGCAGAACCTGCTGGAGCTGCACGGGATCGCCCTCGATCAGGGGCAGCCCCTCCGCGAGCTCGAGCTTGAGCTGGATCTTCTTCGAGACCGAAGCGGACATGAGGGCCGTCAGCTCCCGCATGGCGGCGTTCAGGTCCACGGGGCGGATCTCCACCTGCGCCTGGCCCGCGTAGGCGAGCATCTGCCGGGCCAGGTCCCCGGCCCGGCGCAGGGTCGCGGCCATGGCCTCGAAGAAGGGCTCGGCGGCGCCGGACTCCGGCAGGTTCATGCGGGCCAGCTCCAGGTTGCCGATGAGGGCGGTGAGCAGGTTGTTGAAGTCGTGGGCGACACCGCCGGCCATGAGCCCCAGGCTCTCCAGCTTCTGGGCCTGGCGCAGGGCCAGCTCCGTCTTCATGCGCAGGGTGACGTCCATGAACCCGGCGAGGATCGCGTCCTTGCCCGCGTGGCTCACCAGGGCGGCGGAGACGAGGACCCGGCGCAGCCGGCCCTTCTGGGTGAGGATGTCCACCTCCACGCCGTCGGCGCGGCCCTTGGTGAGGACCTCTTCCCGGAGCCGGGCCCGGTCCTCCTGGCGCACGTAGAAATCCGCGGTATGGAGCCCCGCCAGCCGGCCCTCGGGGATCTCGAAGAGGGCGTGGCTCGGCGCGTTGGCCTGCAGCAGGCTGCTGTCGGCCACGTCCACCAGCAGGAGCGGCACCGGGGCCATCTCGAAGAAGCGCTGGAACTCCAGCTCGGACCGCCTCAGCGCGTCCTCGGCGGCCCGCCGCTTGGAGAGGTCCCGGAACACGTCCAGGGTCAGGGGGCGCTTGGCGTCCAGGGCGATGGAGATGTCCGTCACCTCCACCGGGATCTGGCGGCCGTCGAGGGTGTTCAGGATCCGCTCCCTCAGCGCCGCGGTGTAGCGGTGGATGCCCGAGTTGGTCAGTTCCCCGCTGCTGGGCTCGCTGCGGTCCAGGAACTCCCGGATGGAGCGGCCCTCCAGCTCCCTCGCCGCCGCGGCGCCGAACAGCTCCAGTGCGGCGGGGTTGGCGTAGCGGATGCGGGAACCCTCCCGAAGGAGGATGGCGTCCGGGAACTGCTCCACCAGGTGGCGGTAGCGCGATTCGCTCTCCAGGAGGGAGCCCTGGGTCCGGCGCTGGTCCTCCGCCGCGCAGGCCAGCACCATGATCGAGAGGGCCTCCGTGGCCAGGAAGAGCTGGATCCAGACCAGCATCAGGTCCGGCGTGAGGGACTGCACCGGAAGGGGCCCGTGCCCGTGAGTGCCCTCCATGAGCGCGGTGTAGGAGACGGCGAGCAGGGAGAGGGCAGCGCCCCAGGGCCCGGTGCGCAGGGCCGCGCCCACGAGGAGCGGGAAGGGCAGGAACATCATCAGGCCCACCACCCCGTCCGGGGCGCCCATATGCAGCCCCCAGCGGGTGACGGCCGTGGTCGCGGCCATCCAGAGCAGGGATTCGCCGACGCGGCGGGCCAGGAGGGTCCGCTCCGTGGGCCAGGCCAGGACCAGGGGAGGCAGGAAGAGGTGGCTGAGCAGCACCGAGCACGACCACACCGCGCCGGTGAAGGGGGAGGGCAGCGGCACCGAGGCGAGGTGGGTGGCGAGGATGCCGAGGGGCCCCGCCAGCAGGCCATTCACCGTGCCGGCCAGGCCAAGGATGAGGGCGTCCGGGATCCGGCTCAGATCCATGGGCCGCCCCTTGAGGAGTGCCGTGGCCAGCCAGGCTCCGGCCAGGACCTCCAGGGGATCCGTCAGGGCGAAGGCCAGGGAGGGCCCGAGCGTCCAGCTCTGGGCCAGGTTCACGAAGAACGCGGCGACGGTGGCGGCGGCCAGGAAGAGGGGCCACTGGCGCCGGGGGAAGCGGAGCAGCACCGCGAAGAGGAAGCCGCTGGGGAGCCAGATGGCTTCCATCAGGAAGGAGATCTTCAGGGCGGGCAGGGCGCTGAGGACGTCCAGGAACGCGTAGACCGCCGCCACGGCGGCGACCTTCAGGGCGAGGGAGCGGGCGGGCGTCATGGGTTGGCGTCCCTCCACCTTAACGAGCCACCAGGGCCCGGGACAGGCCCTCCAGGCCCCGGGCGAAGGTCTCCGGGGGCGGGAGCAGGCTTATCACCAGGAACCCCTCCGTCGGCAGGTCGAAGAAATGGCCCGGATGGACCAGCACGCCCTCCTGCTCCAGCAGCCTCAGCGCGAAGGTCTCGTCGGAGTCCACGGCCGGGCGCCGGAGCAGGACCGACCAGCCGCCGCCCACCGGGAGCCGGGAGCAGGCGGGGGTCGCCTCCAGCCAGGCGTCCAGGGCCGCGAGGTTCGCCGCGCACCGCGCCAGGGCCTGGGAGCGCAGGCCCGGCGCCTGGGCCAGGATCGCCGGGGCGGCGGCCTGGGCGGAGGCGCTCACACTGAGGTACTGGTCCGCCGCGAACTCCAGGGCCTCCAGCCAGCGGGCCGCCTCAGGACCCCGGGCGGCGATCCAGCCGAGCTTCACCTGGGGCAGCAGCGCGGCCTTGCTGAGCCCCGAGAGGACGAAGACGGGGCAGGGCGGATCCCGGTCCTCGAGGGCCGTGGGCAGGTGGCCGGGCTCGGGCTCCAGGGGGAAGCCGGCGAAGACCTCGTCCACGATCAGGACCAGCCCCCGCCGGGCGCAGAGCCCCGTCAGCTCCCGCCATTCGGCCCGGGAGAGGTACTGCCCGGTGGGATTGTTCGGGGAGACGACGCAGACCGCCCGGGTGCGCGGCCCGCAGGCCGCCTCCAGGGCCACCAGGTCCAGGTGCCACCGCTCGTGGCGCCAGGCGGGCACGGAGACGGCCCGCAGGCCCTCCAGGCGCGCCAGCCATTCGAAGAGCGGATAGCTGGGGCTCGGCACCAGCACCTCGTCGCCGGGATCCCCGAGCACCTTGAAGAGGAGCGCATAGGCCTCCGAGGTGGAGGCGGTGAGGAGCAAGTCCTCCGGCGCAAGCCCGTGGCCCTCGTGGGCCGCGATGGCCTCCCGCGCCGTCAGGGAGCCCCTCGGGTCCGGAGCGTAGGCCAGGACGCCGGCCGCGCCCAGGGCCTCCCGGATCGCGTCGCCGGGGTAGTCGAAGGCGCAGGCCGTGGGGTTGGAGGCCGTGAGGTCGAGGAGGAGCCGCCCGGCGCCCCGCAGCTCCGCCAGCCTTGCGCTGAGCGCGTTGGGGACGGAGAGGCCGGGCAGGCGCGAGGAGAGGCGCATCGGACCAGCTTAGGGCCTGTCCGCGTCCCCGGTCCGGCCCTGCAGGACCCCCAGCACCGCACTCCGCAGCTGCCGGAGCCGATACGGCTTCTGCAGGAAGGCCGAGGGCTGCTCCTCCCCATCGAGGCCCGCCTCCTCGGTGTAGCCCGAGGTGAGGATGACCGGCAGGTCCGGCGCTTCGGCCCGCATGGCCCGGAAGGCCTCCAGGCCCCCCATGCGGGGCATGGTCAGGTCCATGAACACCAGCGCGATCTCGCCCTTCCGCTCCCGGAAGCGGGCGAGGGCCTCCACCCCATCCCCGGCGGAGAGGACATCGGCGCACCCCAGGGTCTGGAAGAGCTCCACGGCGCTGCGGAGGATCTCGGGCTCGTCATCCACCACGAGCACACACCCGGGCAGCTGGAACTCTGACCCCGGGCCGGGCTGGGCCTCCTCGACCCGGGCGCCCACCTTCGCGGGCAGGTAGATGCGGAAGGTGGTGCCGTGGCCCGGGGCGCTCTCGATGCGGATGCCGCCCCGGTGCCCGCGGAGGATCCCCAGCATCGCCGAGAGTCCGAGCCCGCGGCCCTTGGCCTTGGTGGTGAAGAAGGGCTCGAAGATCCGGGCCAGCGTCCCTGCATCCATGCCGCAGCCCGTGTCCGCCACCTCCAGGAGGAGGTGCGGGCCGGGCTGGAGGCTCTGGGCCGGGAAGTCCCGGGCCGCGGAGGCCGCATCGATCTCCGCGAGGCCCGTGGTGATGCGGATCGCGCCATCCCCGTCGCCGATGGCGTCCGACGCGTTGGTCACGAGGTTCATGATCACCTGCTGCAGCTGGCCGGGATCCGCCTCCAGCGGGGGCAGGTCCGGCGCGAGGTCGCACCGGAGCGCGGCCCGCTTGGAGATGGAGACGGACAGGAGGTGCGTCAGCTCCCTCACCAGCTCGTTCAGGTCGATGATCTTGCTCAGGAAGCGGCCCTTCCCCGAGTAGGCGAGCATCTGCCGGGTGAGGTCCGTGGCCCGCTGGAGGCTCTTCTCCAGGGCGTCGAGGTAGGGCCAGGCCGGGGAGGAGGGATGGCTCCTCAGCTGGGCCAGGCTCAGATTCCCCATCATGGCGGTGAGCAGGTTGTTGAAGTCGTGGGCGATCCCCCCCGCCAGCACACCCAGGCTCTCCAGGCGCTGGGACTGCTGGAGCGCCTGCTCCGTGGCGAGCCGCTCGGTGATGTCCCGGGCCAGCACCACCAGGACGTCGCGGCCCTCCCGGTCCATGTGCGAGGCCGACACCTCCACCTCCAGGAGCCCGCCGCCCGCCCGGCGGTACTGGCGGCGCCCGATGGACGCCTGCCCCTCGGCGACGATCCTGTCGACGTTCCGGCGGATGGAATCAGGTTCCGCCTCCACCAGGGTCACCAGGTCCAGCCCCGGCAGGTCCCCCTCCCCGTAGCCGAGGGCGCGATGGAAGGCCCGGTTGGCCTGAAGGATCCCGAGGGTCTCCGCGTCCACCAGGAAGATCATGTCCTGGGCCTGCTCCACCACGGAACGGTACAGGTTCTCGCTCTCTTTGAGGGCCTGCTCGGCGGCGTAGCGTCCGCTGATGTCCCGGAGGGTGCCGATCATGCGGACCGACTTCCCGTCGGGCATCGCCAGGAAGGCGCCGTGGTCCTCCACCGGCAGGTAGGTGCCGTCGGCCTTTCGCACGCGGTATTCGGTGAAGATGGGCTCCAGGTTCTCCAGCCCCCGTTGCAGCTTGGCCAGCTCCCGGTCGTAGTCGTCCGGATGGAGGCGCGCCCCCCAGGCCATCACGTCGATGACCAGGCCGTCCGGCAACCCCAGCAGGGCCTCCATGGGACCGGCCCAGCGCACCAGCCCCGAGGCGGTGTCGAAGTCGTAGGTCAGCTGCCCCGTCTCCTCGCTGATGAGGCGGAAGCGGGCCTCGCTGTCCCGGATGGCCTGCTCCATCTCGAGCCGCCGGGTCAGGTCGGTGAACACGGAGACCATGATCGGGCGCTCGCCCCCCTCCAGCATCTGGACGTGGGCTTCCACCTGGACCTCGGTGCCGTCCGCCCGGACGAAGGTGTAGTCCATGGGCGGGACCGGCTCCCCCGCCAGCATGCGGGCCATGCGCGCCTGGATGGCGGGCCAGTGGGAGGGATGGAGGAAGTCGAGGATCGGCTTGCCCACGGTGGCGGCGGGGTCCGAGCGCGTGATGGCGGAGGCCGCCGGATTGGAGTAGAGAATCTTCCCGTCCTGGTAGGTGACCAGGCCCTGGGGCAGCATCTCCACCAGCCGCCGGAAGCGGGCCTCGCTCTGGCGCTGGGCCTCCAGGGCGAGGCGGTGGGAGGTGATGTCGAAGAAGCTCGCCACCGTGCCCGCGAAGCCGCCGGAGGAATCGATGCGCGGCGCGGTGCGGACGGACAGCCAGCTCAGGCGGCCGTCTCCGCGGAGGATCTCCAGGTCGATGGGTTCGCCTTCGCCGGGTCGCCGCCGCCCCAGCTGGGCGAGATGGGCCTCCCGGTGGGCCTCGGTCACGAAATCCAGGGTGCGGCGCCCCAGCAGGGCCTCCGTCTCCAGTCCGAAGATGCGGCCGCAGGCGGTGTTCACCCAGAGCAGCCGGCCCTCCTCGTCCAGGATCGCCACGCCCTCGGCGAGGTTCTCCACCAGGCCGCTGTAGGTCTCCTGGGTCTCTCGCAGGGCCATCCAGGCCATGCGGCGCTCGAAGGATTCCTGGGCGATGACGAAGCGGCAGTCCCGGCCCTGGAAGGTCAGGTCCCGGGCGGTGACGTCCACCAGGAACTCGGTGCCGTCCTTGGCCCGGTGGTGCCACTCCCCTACGGAGGTCCTGGACGGCGGGTAGGCCGCCAGGGTGGCGAGGAAGGCTTCGCGCTCCTCCTCCGGGCGGATGTCCGGCAGCCGCATCTGGAGGAATTCCTCCCGGCTCCACCCGTAGCGATGCACGGCGGCGCCGTTGACGGCGAGGAAGCGGAGCGTGGCCTTCTCGAAGATCCACGCGGGGTCCGGCAGGGCGTCGAGCACCGCGTGCAGGTCCGCCGCATCCCCGCGCGCCGCGGCCGCCTCCGGATCGCCCGGCAGCGGGGCCATGGGAACCTCAGGTCGCCTGGGCATGGTGGATGGTTCGGATTCTAGGCAAATTCCTGCAGACCACCAGCCCTGTTCCGGACCATTCTCCGGAGCGCGGGGTGGGAGAGGGCCGCGGCGGCCTCGATGGCCTCATCCGCCTCCAGCAGACGGATCCAGGGCGCCGCCTGGCCCAGCACCAGGCCCGGCTCCGGCCGCTGGAGGGTCCGGTCGAAGGCGAAGAGCACCTGCCGGGCGAGGATGATGGACTCCCGCCAGGGGCTCTGGGGCAGGGCCTCCGCCTGGTGGGGCGTGAAGGGGGCCTGGACGAGTCCCAGCAGCGCCTCCAGGCCCAGCCGCGGGTTCTGGAGCAGGGACAGCACCACGCCGGCGTCCGGGGCCCGCCAGGCATGCCGCCACAGCGGTGGCGGCGCCAGGATCGCCAGCGAGCGCCGTTCGCCCAGGGACAATCCCGGCCAGCCCTGCAGCAGCCGCTCCACCGACTGGGCCCGGGCCTGGGGATGGGCCGCGGCGTCCTGGGCGACCGCGGCGAGGGCCCGCCAGGGCAGGCGGCCCATCAGCCGCGCCCTCAGGTGGGCCGGGGCCTTCGGATGCTGGGCGACCCAGCGGAGCAGGAGGGGCCGCCGCCGCAGGTCCTCCAGGGCCGCCGCCGCCTCCAGCCAGCCCCGGGGCGGGTCCGGATGGCGCAGCAGCCGCAGGAACCGCTGCCAGGGCAGCTCCGCCGGAAGGCCCCAGGGGGCCTCGAAGCTCGGAACGGGACGCCGGATCTCCATCGCCGCCTCCATCTTCGGCGACACTGGAGGCATGGCGGCAACCTTTTCCATCCTCGGCCGGGGGCGCGCGGGCCGCGCCCTGGCGGACGCCTGGGGGCCCCGCGCGACGCTGCTCCCGGGAACCGCCGAGCCCGAGGGCCTCGTGCTGCTCGCCGTGCCGGACGACGCGATCCCCGCCCTCGCCGCGAGGTTCCCGGGCCGCTGCGCCCATCTCTCGGGCAGCCTGCACCTGGAGGGCGTGCCGGGGCTGCATCCCCTCACGAGCTTCGACGGCCGGGCCGCGGACTGGACCGGCACGCCCCTGGCGGTGACGGGAGCCGCGCCGGAGCCCCTCCTGGCCGCCTTCCGGGAGCTGGGCTTCCTGCCCTTCGACCTGCCGGCGGAGCTGAGGCCCCTCTACCACGCCTGCGCGGTGCTGGCCTCGGGCCACGCGGCCACGCTCTGGCTCGGCGCGGCAAGGCTGCTGGCGGAGCGCGGCGCGGCGCTGCCGGGGCGGGGCTTCCTGCCCCTGGCGGAGGCCACCCTGCGGAACGTCGAGGCCCACGGCGAGGCCGGTCGCACGGGCCCCTTCGTGCGTGGCGACGGGGGCACCATCGCCCGGGACGCCGCGGCGCTGCCGGAGGCCTGGCGCGAGGTCTTCCTGCGGCTGGGGTCCCTGTGAGCTTCCGTCCGCCCCTGCCGCTCCGGGCGGAGACCCCCGCCGCCTGGGCCGAGGCCGCCCTGGCGGATCCCGAGGGCCTGCTCTCGGACCATGCTCACTGCGAGAAGAAGGCCGCCCTCGCGGCCCTCAGCCTGCTCCACGCGTTCCCGGGCGAGTCCCGGCCGGCGCTGCTCCTCGCGAAGCTCGCGGAGGAGGAGCTGAACCACTTCCGCCGGGTGCTCGAGGCCCTCCAGGGCTTCGGCTGGGGCCTCCGCCCCGACGGCGGCAACCGCTACGCCCAGGGCCTGCTGGCCGCCGCCGAGGCGGACCGGAAGGGCCGCAAGGGCCATGAGCCGCTCCTGGACCGCCTCCTCATCGCCAGCCTCATCGAGGCCCGGAGCTGCGAGCGGCTGCATCTGCTGGAGCGCGCCGCCGGCGCCCACCCAGAGCTGGCCGAGGCGGCCTGGCTGGCCTTCCTCTTCGAGCTGGAGCGCTGCGAGGCGGGCCACGCCCTGGCCTACCTCTCCCTCGCCGAGGACCGCTTCGGCGCCGCGGCGAAGGCGCGCCTGGACTGGTGGCTGGACCGGGAGGCCGCCCTGGTGGCGGATCTGCCCTGGCGGGCCGCGGTCCATTGATGGACCGCTGGTAGACTGCCCCTTTCCCGAAGCCGCCATGACCCAGACGCCCCACGACATGACGCCTGTCTTCAGCCCGGAGGCCCTCGGCTTCCCGGAGGGCCTCGACTTCCGCCAGGGCCTGGAGCGGCTCTCGGAGCGCGGCGAGATCAAGGCCAAGCTGCTGCTCGTGGCCCTGGGCCACTTCGCCAAGCGCGGCTACGACGGCGTGCAGGTGCGCGAGGTCGCCGAGGAGGCCGGCGTCTCCAAGCCCACCCTCTACTACCACTTCATCAGCAAGGAAGGCCTCTTCCGCCAGCTCTGCCTGGTGTCCATGGCGGCCACGGCCCACCGCATCCAGAGCGTGGTGAAGCCCCTGCTGGAGCTGGACCTGAAGGACCCCGCCGTCCGCCACCAGGCCTGCCAGCGCCTGGGCCGGGACTACCTGCGGATCCTCCAGGAGTTCCCCGAGTTCACGGGATTCATCCTCCGCTCCATCGCCGTGCCCAGCCCGGATTCCGGTTTCCGGGACCTCATGCCCCTCGTGGAGCGTGGCCTCAGCCCCATCGGGCTCTTCATCCATACCGCCTTCGGCTTCGATTTCGAGCAGGCCCGGAAGGAGATGCTGCTCTACACCGGCATCTTCAACTCGCTCGTGGAGGAGAAGCTCCGCCATGGGGACTACGAGGCCGGGGACGCCGAGGCCGACTGGGCCACCGCCCGCTGGCTGCGCGGCATCGAGCGCTGAGGGCCGGCGTGGCTGGCCCCCGGATCCCGCTTCAGGCCGTCCTCCGCCCGCTCGACCTGGCCCAGCATCAGATCGAGGTGGCGCTGCGGCTCCCGGACGAGGCCACGGCGGACGGCGCGGTCCTCGCGCTGCCGGCCTGGACGCCGGGCTCCTACCTGATCCGGGACTACGCGCGGTTCGTGGACCGGGTGGAAGCCACCGACGGCGAAGGCCGGCGCCTGGAAGCGGTGAAGCTGGACAAGCAGCGCTGGCGCGTCGCCCCCGGCCGGGGCGTCACCGTGCGCTACCGGGTCTACGGCAACGACCTGTCGGTGCGTACCAACCACATCGACGCCCGCCACGCCCACCTGGTGGGCGCCGCGACGTTCCTCCACCTCGAGGCGGATCCCGGGCGACCCTGGGAGCTGCGGTTCGAGGGGTTCCCGGGCGGCTGGCGCGTGGCCACGGCCCTGCCGGAGCGGGACGGTGCCTACCACGTCGCGGACTACGACACCCTGGTGGATTCACCCGTGGAGTTGGGCACTTTCCGCCTCCGCCGATTCGAGGCCCTGGGCGCGGCCTTCGAGCTGGCGGTCACCGGCGAGCACGGCGGCGACGAGGCCCGGATCGCGGCGGACGCGGAGCGGATCGTCACCGCCGCCGGGCGGATCTTCGGCGGCTTCCCCTTCGATCGGTACGTCTTCCTGCTGACCTTCAGCCCCAAGGCCGGCGGCGGCCTGGAGCACCGGGCCAGCACCTCCCTGCTCTTCGACCCCTTCGCCTTCGAGAAGCCCGACGGCCACTGGCGCCTGAATGCCCTCGTCGCCCACGAGTTCTTCCACGCCTGGAACGTGAAGCGGCTCCACGATCCGGCCCTCGGCCCCTTCGACTACGCGCGGGAGGCCTACACGCGCCTGCTCTGGTTCCACGAAGGGTTCACCAGCTGCCTGGAGGACGTGATCTGCCTGCGGGCGGGCGTGGTGCCCTGGTCCTTCGTGGCCAAGGGCATCGGCCAGGCCTGGACCAGGCTCTCCCAGACCCCGGGCCGCTTCGAGCAGAGCCTCGAGGAGGCGAGCTTCGACGCTTGGATCCGGGCCTACAAGCCCAGCGAGTTCTCGCCCCTGGCCGGCGTGGACTACTACGGCAAGGGCCAGCTCGTGGGCCTGCTGATGGAGGCCGCCCTGCGGGAGGCCACCGGCGGCCGGGCGGGGCTGCCGGAGCTCTTCGCGAAGCTCTGGCGGGACCGCGGCGAGGGTCCCCTCACGGACGCGGAGGTGCGCGCGGCCTTCCAGGCCCTCACCGGCGACGATCCTGCGCCGTTCTGGGAGGCCTGGATCCGCGGCCGGCAGGAGCTGGACCCGGCGCCCCTGCGACGGGCCTTCGGCCTGGTCCTGGAGCCCCAGGCGCCCTGGGAGGCGCTGTCTCCTGACGAGGCCAAGGACCCCGCGGTCCTGCGCCGGGCCCGGGCCTGGACAGGAATCGCCTTCGCGAGCGGCGCCGGCCCGGCCCTCGTCCAGACCGTCGCGCCCGGCAGCCCCGCAGAGGCCGCGGGCCTCGCCCATCCGATGGAGGTCCTCGCTGTGGCCGGCTGGCGCGTCGCCAGCGCCACCGAGGCCGCGGCCCGCCTCGCCGACGCGGGCCCGGGCTCTGAGGTCGAGGTCCTCGCCGCGGACCGCGGCCGCATCCTCACCGCCCGGCTCCAGGTCGGCGAGAACCCCGCCCGGACCTGGACGCTGCGCGCCGACGCCGCGGCCACGGAGGCCCAGAAGGCCGCCTTCGAGGCCTGGACGGGGCAGCCCTTCCCGGCCCCGGAGCGGAGGAAGGGCGTGAAGGCCCCATGAGGATCGTCGCCATCATCGCCGCCCACGACGAGGCGGAGCACATCGCCGGCGTGGTGGTGGGGCTGAAGCCCTATGGCCTCCACCGGATCCTCGTGGTGGACGACGCCTCCGCCGACGGCACCGGCGAGGCGGCCCGGGCCGCCGGCGCCGAGGTGCTGCGCCTGGAGCCCGGGCAGGGCGGGGGCAAGGGCCGCGTCCTCCGGGCGGGCCTGGCCCACGTGGCCTCCGAGGCCTACGACTACGCCCTCTTCATCGATGGCGACGGCCAGCACGACCCGGCGGATTTCCGGAAGTTCCTGGACCACCTGGCGGCCCATCCTGGGACGGACTTCCTCATCGGCAGCCGCCTCCTGGACAAGGACCGCATCCCGCCCAAGCGCTGGCGCACCAACGCCCTCGGCAGCTGGACCCTGGGCCGCATCGCGGGCGTGAGGTGGGAGGACAGCCAGAGCGGCTTCCGGCTCATCCGGAGGAAGGTCCTGGACCGCCTCGACCTCCGCGCCGACGGCTTCGCCATCGAGATGGAGATGGCCATGAAGGCGGCGGACTGGAAGCTGCGCTGGGCCCACATCCCCATCCGCGCCATCTACCACCCCGGCCCGCCCCGGAGCCATTTCCGGGGGGTGATGGACACTTGGCTCATCGCCTGGTTCAGCCTCCAGTGCTGAGGGGACGGTAGTCTGAAGCCATGAATCCGCTCGACTGGGACCTCGGCAATGTTCCCCCCGGCATCGCCTGGGGCGGCGTGGATGAGGCGGGGCGGGGCGCCTGGGCTGGCCCGGTGGTGGCCGCCTGCGCGGTGCTCGACGTCGAGTCGGCCCGCCGCTGGGGCCACGTGCTTCGGGAGGTCCGGGACAGCAAGCAGCTCAGCCCCGAGGCCCGGGAGGCCCTGGCGGTGGAGCTGAGGTCGGCGCTGCCCGCCTACGGCATCGCCGAGATGGACCCCTTCGCCATCGACCGGGAGAACATCCTGCAGGCCACGCTCCACGCCATGCGCTCCGCGGTGGCGGACTGCGCCATCCGGCCCCGCATCCTCTTCGTAGACGGCAACCAGGCCCCGGGCACGGGCATCGCCGAGCGGCTGGTGGTGGACGGCGACACGCTGAGCTGCGCCATCGCCGCCGCCAGCGTCCTCGCCAAGACCCACCGGGACCAGCTCATGCGGGACTGGGACGAGCGGATCCCCGGCTACGGCTTCGCGCGGCACAAGGGCTACGGCACCCAGGAGCACCGGGAGCGGCTGGGGGAACTGGGCGCCAGCGGCATCCACCGCCTGAGCTACGCGCCCGTGGCGGAGCTGCAGCGGCCCGACGAGGAGATCCGCGCCATCCTCCTCCGCACCGTGGAGGAGCCGCGCACGGTGGCCGAGCTGCAGGCCTGGGTCGAGTCGGACCTGCGCCCCAACTACGGCAAGCTCAAGCTGGTGTGGGTGGAGACCCTGCGCCGCCGGTACGCCGACCGCCTCGCCAAGCTGGCCTCCAAGGAGCAGGGCCTCGCGTGAGCCGCGCCGTGGAGGTGGCCCTCGCCCTGCTGGCCCGGGAGGGCCGCTGGTTCCTCCAGCGCCGGGATGCCGCCGCGTCCCACCTGCCGGGCCTCTGGGAGTTCCCGGGGGGCAAGGTGGAGCCCGGCGAGACGCCGGAGCAGGCCCTGCGCCGGGAGCTCCGCGAGGAGCTGGGCTGGTCCCCGGGGGCGCTGCGTCCCCTCGATCCCCTGCGTCATGTCTATGCGGACCGTACGGTGCTCCTGCTTCCCTTCTCCGGGGAGGGCCCGTCCCGCCCGCGCACCCCGCTGGCCTGGGGCTGGTTCACCGCCCTGGAGGCGGCGCGGCTGGCGGTGCCGGAGGCCAATGGGTCGCTTGTGACGCTGCTGGCGAGACTGGGGCCGCTGCCGTGAGGCGCGCCGCGGCCGCCCTGGCCCGGGCCGCGGCGACGCTCCTCGGCGTGTGGCTCATCGTCCAGCTGCTGCCCCGCTGGCTGCCGGAGGATCCCGCGCGCCTCGCCGCGGGGGAGTGGGCGACGGAGGCGGACGTGGCCGCCCTCCGCCACCTGCTGGCCCTCGACCAGCCCTGGCTCCGGGCCCTGGCCCATGCCGCCGCCGCCGGGCTGCGGGGGGAGCTGGGCCTCAGCCTGCGCTACCACCGCCCGGTGTCGGAGCTCATCGCCGCAGGCCTGCCCACCACCCTGCGCCTGGCCCTCCTGGCCCTGGGGGCCTCCGCGGCGCTGGCCTGGGTCCTTGCCCTTCTGCGAGGCCGGGCGGCGCGGATCGCCGAGGCGGCGGCCATCGCGAGCCCCGTCTACGTGCTCGGCCCGCTCCTGCTCTGGGCGGTGGCCCGGCACGTGGCCTGGATCCCCGTCTCAGGAACCGGGAGCTGGGCGGCCTGGCTGCTGCCCACCCTCAGCCTGGCGGTGCCCCTCGGCGGCCATCAGGCCCGCATTCTCCGGCCCCAGCTGGAGGCGCTGCGGGAGACGCCGGGGCTCCGCTGGTGGCGGGGCCTGGGCGTCCCTGCGCCGCGGCGGGGATTCCGCTGGATCCTGCCGGCGGCCGCGGGCCCCTGGCTCACGGTGGTGGGCCTCCAGCTCGGCGCCCTGCTGGGCGGGGCCGTGCTCACGGAGACGATCTTCGGCCTGCCGGGGCTCGGATCCGCCCTCGTCAGCGCCCTCAGCGCCCGGGACCTTCCGCTGGTGCAGGCCACGGTGCTGCTGGGCGCGGCCCTCTACATCGCCACCCAGCTGGCGGTGACCCTGGCCCTCGAGGCTCTGGACCCGAGGCTCCGGTGAGGCGCGGCACGGCCCTGCGGGCCGGCTTCCTCGGGCTCCTCCTGTTGGGCTGGGCCTTCGGCGGCGAGGGCACCGTGGATCTGCTCCACCGGCTGCAGGGGCCGGGGGCAGGGCATCCCTTCGGCACCGACGAGGTGGGCCGGGACCTCCTGGCCCGGGCCTGGCTGGGCGGGGCCCGTTCCCTCACGCTCGGGCTGGCGCTCACGGCGCTGCATCTGGCCTTGGGTCTGGCGGTGGCCTTCGCCGCGGTCCGGCGGACCCTGCTGCGTCGCGCGGCGCTCGGCCTCTGCGATCTGGTGGCCAGCATCCCGGGCACGCTGCTCGCGCTGCTCCTCATCGCCTTCCTGAGGCCCGGCCTCTGGGCCCTCGCCGTGGCGCTGGCAGTGGGAGGCTGGATCCCCTACACGCGCCTGGCCCTGGTGCAGCTGGACGCGCTGCGGGGCGACGCCAGCCTCGCCCAGGCCCGCCTGGCGGGCGCCGGCGGAGCCTGGACCCTCCGGACCCACCTCCTGCCGCGGCTCGCGCCGGTGCTGCTGGCCCAGGCCTCCGCCGGCGTGGGCGCGGTGGCGCTGGCGGAGGGCGGCCTCAGCTTCCTCGGCGTGGGCCTGCCGCCGGACCAGGCCAGCTGGGGCCAGATGCTTGCGACGGCCCGGGCCTACTTCCTCGTGAGCCCCTGGCCGCTGCTGTGGCCCGCCTTG
>DASTWQ010000097.1:0-21221 GCA_035758545.1 Holophagaceae bacterium
TGAGCCGTTTCGCCAGGGCTTCGAAGGCCTTGGCCGAAGGGCTCTGGGGGAAGCGGTCCACCACGCAGCGCTGCTCCCGCACCGCCTGGAGCAGCCAGGGGTCGTGGGGGATGGCGCCGAGGGCCTCCACGCCGCGGCCCAGGAAGCGGCGGGTGGCGAGGTCCAGCTGCTGGAGGGTCTCCTCCGCCTCCTCCGGCGACTGGGCGTTGTTGACGACGAGGCGCACGGGCTTCTCCGCGTCCCGCAGGTGCAGCACCTTGAGCACGGCGTAGGCGTCCACGAGGCTGGCGGGCTCCGGTGTCGCCACCAGCAGCACCTGCTGGGCGGCCATGAGCAGCTTGACGACGGAGTCGTGGACCCCGGCGGCGGTGTCCACCAGCATCCAGTCCGTGTCCTCGGCGATGCGCTGGAGGCCCTGCACCAGCCGCAGCTCGGCGGCGTCGTCCAGGCGGGTCAGCTCCTGGACGCCGCTGGAGGCGGGCACGATCCGCACGCCCAGGGGGCCTTCGAGGAGGATCTCCTCCAGCACCTTCTCGCCGCGGAGCACCTGCTCCAGGGTGCTCTGGGGCGCCAGGCCCAGGAGGATGTCGAGGTTCGCGAGGCCGAAGTCGGCGTCCACGATGACCACCCGCTGGCCCTGGCGGGCCAGGGCGAGGGCCAGGCCGGCGACCACGTTGGTCTTGCCGACGCCGCCCTTGCCGGAGCTGATGGCCAGCACCCGGTTGCGGAAGAGGCCCTCCGCGGGGACCCGCAGGGCCCGGGCGAGGAGGTTCGAGGGAGGCGCTTGGGCGATCACGCGCGGGGCTTTCCGGGGCAGGGGTTGGGAAGGGTCATCAGGCCGACACCATCGGCGGACGAGGCGAAGACGGTGCCATCGGCCCCCGGTCCCTGGATGCCGTGGGAAGGCCCTAGGCTTCCCGGCGGAAATCTCCCAGGGCATCCCACCGCTCCGGGGGATGGAAGCGGCAGCGCCAGCCCGCCCAGCTCACCCGCTGGAAGGCGAGGGATCCGGGCCAGGGGGTCCGCCCCAGCCAGCTCCGAAGGGCCCGCTGGAGCCGGAGCCGCTGCTCCGGTGTCAGGGCCGTGTCGCCCCCCACCCAGGCTCTCGCCGCCCGGGCCTTCACCTCCACCGCCCGCAGCTCGTCCCCCCGGGCCACCAGCAGGTCCAGCTCCGCCCGGCCCACCTGCTGGCGCCAGGCCACCAGGTCGAAGCCCTGGAGCCAGAGCCGCCAGAGGGTCAGCCGCTCGCACCAGGCCCCGAAGCGCCGGGCCCGGCGGCCCCGGTCCGAGGCGGCCCTCACGGCGGGGTCCGCCCGTAGAAGACCGTGTCCACGGGCATCCGCGGGTAGGCCGGCGGCAGGGCCTCGGGCGCGATCCGGGTGAAGCCGTGCTTCTCATAGAAGCGGTGGGCCGCGGTCATCTGGGGCAGGGTGCCGAGCCAGATCCCCGGCAGGCCCCCGGCCCGGGCCTGGGCCAGGAGGGTCTCCAGCAGGGCCGGGGCGAGGCCCGTGCCCCGCTGGTCGGCCCGGAGGAACATCTTCCGCAGGGCGCCCCCGGCGCCGAAGTCGATGAGGCCGAGGGTCCCGACCACCGCGTCGCCCGCCAGCCCCACCCAGAAGCCGCCGCGGCCCTGCTGGTAGACCGCCGGGATCGCCGCCAGGTCCGGCTGATCCGCGGCCGTGATGGGCACGCCGAACTCCCGCTGCTGGATGGGCAGGATCAGGTCCAGGACCGCCGCTTCCAGCCCGGGCCGGAAGGGCTCGATGCGGACGCTCACTCGTCCTTCCGGGGGAAGAGCAGGCTGCGCTGGACGCGCTCGAGGTTGCCCTGCAGCCGCACCAGCTTCCAGGCGATGACCATGGCGTAGCCCAGCCAGACCCAGAGCAGGCGCGGGTCGCAGGGGGTGCGCTTGAGCACGGCCCCGCCCAGGTCGATCTGCAGGCCGTAGAGGAACCAGACCACCACGCCGAAGCCGATGAGCAGATGCCCCCACCGGATCCAGTAGGGCCGCAGGCCCTCCTTGATCTTCCAGCGGGTGAGCAGCCAGCGGGTGAAGGCGTCGCTCTTCTGCTCCTGGAAGTGAAGGGCGATGACCTTGTCCACCAGGGGCGCGTAGCGGTGCACCTTCAGCTCCGCGATCTCCTCCTCGCCGTTCAGCTTGCGCAGGAAGGCGCTGCGGATCTTGCCGACGCATTCCTCCCAGGGCGCCTCCTCCCGCCGCAGCGCGAAGTGCAGGCGCACCAGCAGCACCCACAGCACCGCCTGGGCCGCGAGCACCAGCCACAGCGCCATGCCCTGCCACCCGGCGGAGCGGACGAGGTCGAGGAAGCGGTTCAGATCCATGCCGATAGGATAGAGGCTTCCATGCCCCTGCGTCCGCTGATCCCCTGCCTCCTGGCCCCGGCTCTGCTGGCCCAGGCCCCCGCCGACCCTGCGGTGGCGCGCATGGCGGAAATGCGGATGGACCAGGATCCCGCCTCCCCCCACTTCCTGTGGATCCACCCGAAGGACCAGCGCTTTCAGGGCGGGTGGGAGCTCGATCCGGCCTACAGCCAAGTGGCTTCTGACCAGGAGATCGCCGTTTCGGACTTCCATCCCGGCGAAGCGGAGGCCTGGGCGGCCCGCCTGGCATGGGCGCCTGGCGACCACTGGCTCCTGCTGTCGCCGGAGGGCGAGCCGCTGCTCAGCGGGATGGCGCCGCCCAAGGCCGCCGATCTCCTGGACGCCATGCGGAGCTACGGCTGGACGCCGCGGGCCGACCGGCTCTCCCGGTTCCTGCGAGAGCATCCCGACAACGGCGATGCCTGGGTCGAGGCCCTGCTCGACGCCGCGGCCTACGCGAGCCGGCGGGCGGTGGTGGAGCGGAGGCTCTCAGGCGGGCCGCTCCTGGAGCGGAAGGACCTCGAGCAGGCGCCGCCCCTGTCCCCAGAGCAGGATGAGGCCCGCTGGGCGCCGGCCCGGGAGGCGCTGGAGGGCTTCCTGCGGGTGGATGGCTGGGCCACCCACTGGAAGCTGCCGGAGATCGTCGTCCGTCTCGATGTGGGCGGGGTCCGGGGCTCCCTCCTAATGCAGGATCCTCTGCAGCGCCTGCGGCGCGGCATCGAGGAAGCCCTGAGGCGGGATCCCGGTTCGCGGCACCTGTGGTTCGTCTGGTCCAACCTCCTGGATCCTACGCCGGGCGGGGACACCGAAGGCCTGCTGAAGGACCTGGATCCTCTCCCCCGGGCGCCCTGGCCGCCCATCGACGCCGCGGATCCCCTGGGCCGGAGCCTCGCCAAGGCGGAGCGCTGGCCGGAGTTGGAAGCCCTCGCCACCCGCGCCTACACGCAAGGCCTGGATCCCGCCCTGTCGCCCTACCTGAGCGGCCCGGCGCGTCTGGCGCTCGTGCAGCGCTGGGGTTTCTGGAGGGTGCTCGCGCTCCTCCGCATGGACCGCCGCGATGACGCGGCTGGCGTGATCAAGGAGCTGCGCGCCGAGTGCGGGTCGGAGTGGCCGGACTTCGGCGGGCGGTGGCTCGGGGCGTCTCTCGCGTATTACCTGGGCCCCGACGATCCGATCCTCTCGGAGCTGAAGGCGGCCAAGGACGGGCCATCGCCTCCGGATCCGCCCAAGCCGGCCGTCCCGCTTCCGCTCCGCCTCGTGCTGGTGGGCCATCCAGGATGGGAGAACGCCTGGCAGCGCTATCCGGGCCTTTCTGCCTTCGACCCCTGGGAGCCGGAGCAGGAACTCAGCTGGAAAGCCCTCCAGCCGGCCGAGGAGGCGGCCCTCCGCGCCCGCCTGGGGTGGGGCCAGGAATCCCGCTGGGCGCTGCTGCGGGGACCGGAGGTGCTGGCCAGCGGAACGAGCCTGCCCTCCCCGTCCGTCCTCGCGGACCGGCTCCGGTCGGAGGGGAAGCCCTACCTGGAGCAGCTCAACGGCTTCATCCGGGCGCACCCGGACCGGCTGGACGCCCGGCGGGCCCGCCTCGAGGAGCTGCGCGGGCGCATGCCCAACGAGCGGCTGGAGGCGCCGCTCCTGGAGGACGCGCGCCTCTCCCTGCTCCCCTTCGCGCCGGGCAGGGGCACCCCCTTCCGCGAGACGGGGGACTGGACCCCGCGGAAGCAACTCTGGTCGCCGGCCGCGCCCAAGGCGTTGGTGGCGCTGGAGGCGCGCCTCCGCCACTGGCCGGGACGGCGGGATCTCTGGCAGGCCTGGTTCGATTGGAACGCGGTGATGGAGCATCCCTCCAGCCCCGTCGTGGTGCTGGACGGCCTCCCCATCTGGAGGACCCGCTTCGATCGGGGGGCGGGACCCCTTTCCAGCATCATCCTCACCCTCGGCTCCAGCGAGCTCAACGCCCAGGGCCGTTGGAAGGAGCTTGCGGACTGGTGCGCGCGCTTCTGGGAGGGCGGCGCCCGGGACGCGCTGCGGCGCCTGGCGGCGGCGGGCGGCGGTGCGGAAGGCCGTCCTCCTGAACTCGTCTGGAATGGGCGGGAGGAGCTCCGGGAGGGGCTGCTGGTCCCGTACCGCACCGCCCTGGAGAAGCTCGGCCGCACGGGCCAATTGCGGGCGTTCCTTCAGGAGCTGAACGACCTCGATCCCTCGCTTGCCGACTCGCTCACAGCTTCTTCCACCCCACCTCGCCCAGGGCGATGAAGGCCTCGGCGTCGAGGCCCTTGGCTTCGGCGCGCTCCATGAGCTTCTGGAGCAGCTCGGCGGTGGCCTCGGCGTCGGAGAGGGCGCGGTGGGCCCGGGTATTGACGATGCCGAAATGCGCGCAGCACTCGGCGAGGCTGCGCTTGGGCAGCTCCGGGGCGAGGGCCTTCACCAGCAGGCGGGTGCAGACCAGGCGGTGCCGGGACCAGAGGCCCTCGGGCAGGTAGGCCTTCAGGAAGCTGCCGTCGAAGGGGGCGTGGTGGGCCACCCAGACGCGGCCCTCCACCACCGGCGCCAGCTCGAAGGCCACCCGCTCCCAGGGGGGCGCCTGGGCGAGCATCCGCGGCGTGATGCCCGTGAGGGTCTGGATGGCCCGGGGCAGGGGGCCCTCGATGGCGCAGAGCCGGCTGAAGCGGGCCTCCACCACCGGGCCGCTGAGGGTGACCACGCCCACCTCGGTGATCTCCGCCGCCGCCTGGAAGCGTTCCTGCTGGGTCCAATAGGCCTTGGGCGTGCCGCCGCTGGTCTCCAGGTCCAGCACGGCGAAGCGGAGGTCCCGGATGCCCGCGGGCGGCTCGGTGAGGAAGGGCTCCATGGGATGAAGCGTAGGGGGAGGACCTGCAGGACGCCAAGGCGCCAAGGCGCGAAGACGCAAAAACTCTCACCACGAAGGCACGAAGGGCGCACGAAGGCCACGAATACAAGCTCAACCACGGAGATCACGGAGGACACGGAGAGGGCGAGGTCAACAGTCGGTCCGGGCTGGGATGAGGCGAGGGAGGGGCTGCCGCACACGCATGCGCGGCAGCCCCTCCCTCGCCTCATCCACCTTCACGCGAGGCGTGAAGGCCGCCGCCCGCGGCGGGCCCGGACCGGGTGGGTCGGCGCGCTTCCGTGGCCTCCGCGGAACCTCCGTGCCCTCCGTGACCCGGGCAGTTGGGCCTCCCTCAGCCGAGGGCCTCCACCCGCACGGGCACGGCCTTGAAGGCGGGGGTCTTCGAGCGGGGATCCAGGTGCGCGGGCACGAGGGCGTTGGCCTCGGGGTAGTACATGGCGCAGTTGCCGGGGCGGATGTCCACGAGCGCGACGTGGACGGCCATGGCGCCGGTCTCCGAGGCCACGCGGACCTTCTGGCCCTCGGAGAGGCCGAGGCGCGCGGCGTCCTCGGCGGCCATGAGGATCGCGTCCCGGCGGTCCACGCCCCGGTAGAGGTCCTCCTCCTCGTAGACCACGGTGTTGAACTGGCCCTCGCTGCGCAGGGTCATCATCCGCAGCTCACCTTCCGGCCGCGGCTCCGGCAGGGGCGTGACGGCGAAGTGGGCCCGGCCGTCCGGCGTGGCGAAGGCCGGTGTGTGGAAGGTGCGGCCCGCCACCTGGAACTCCTTCCCGGAGGCGGCCTCGGAGTAGCCGGGCACGGCGCGGGCGATCTCCTCCCGCAGGGCGGCGTGGTTCCTGAGACGGGACCAGTCGAAGCGTCCGGCAGGCAGGATGCGCTCGGCGAGGTCCGCGAGGATGGCCACCTCGCTGCGCAGCTCCCCCTCGGGGAAGGGCTCGCCGCCCTCCGAGAGGCGCACCAGGTTGAACATGGACTCCTGGCTCGTGGCCTCGGGCTCCTCGTCCCGGGCCAGGGCCGGCAGGATCACGGTGGTCTGGCCCCGGCCGTGCAGGTGCCCCTCATTGAGCTTGGTGCTCACCATGGCCGTGAAGGGGATGCGCTGGAGGGCCGTGGCCGCCCAGTCCCGGTCCGGGTTGGAGCCGAAGAGGTTGCCGCCCAGCTGCAGGCTGGCGCGGATGCCCCCCGCGTGGGCCGCCTGCATGGAGGCGTAGGTGTCCTGGCCGGGGCCGAGGTCGGGGATCCCGTAGAGGTCCTTCAGCTTCTCCGCGAAGGCGGCCTTGAGGCCCGGCGCCACGCCCATGGAGCCTACGCCCTGGACGTTGGAGTGCCCGCGGATGGGCAGCAGGCCGCAGCCCTCGCGTCCCAGCCAGCCCAGGGCCAGCGCCAGGTTGGAGAGGGCGAGGATGTTGTCCACCCCGTGGGTGTGGTGGGTGAGGCCCATGGCCCACATGAAGATGCCGCGCTTCGCCTTGAGCAGCCGGGTGACGGCCTCGTCCAGGGCTTCCCGGGGGACGCCGGAGGCCGCCACCAGCGTGTCCCAGGAGGTGGCGTCCACATCCGCCTTCACCGCCTCCCAGCCGGTGGTGTGGGCGGCGATGAAGGCCTCGTCGGCGCCGCCACGCTCCAGCACGCCTTTGAGGAGGGCCTTCAGCAGGGCGAGGTCGCCGCCGATGTGGGGCTGCAGGTACTGGTCGCTGATCTTGGAGCCGAAGAGCAGGCTCGTCACCAGGGAGGGCACCCGGAACCGGACAAGACCGAGCTCCTTGAGGGGGTTCACCACCAGCACCTGGCCGCCCCGGCGCCGCAGCTTCACGAGCTGGGTGATGAGCCGCGGGTGGTTGCTGGCGGGGTTGGCGCCGATGACCAGGGCCAGGTCCGCCTGGTCCAGGTCGTCCAGGGTGATGCTCGCCGTGCCGCTGCCGTAGACCTGCTGGAGCGCGACGCCGCTGGCCTGGTGGCAGTAGTAGGAGCAGTTGTGGATGTTCGGCGTGCCATAGGCCCGGGCCAGCAGCTGCAGCAGGAAGGCGGCCTCGTTGCTGCCGCGGCCGGAGCTGTAGACGAAGGCCTGGTCCGGCGCGCAGCCCTTGAAGGCCTGGGCCGTGCGGTCCAGGGCCTCGTCCCAGGAGATGCGGCGGAAGTGGGTGTCCCCGGGCTCGGCGATCAGCGGGAAGGCCAGGCGCCCCAGCTCCTCCAACTGTCGCGGGCTCATGAAGGCGAGCTTCGCGATCGGCGTGGACCGGAAGAAGCGCTCCGGGATCGCCGCCTGCATGTCGCCGGCCTGGGCCTGGACGCTCTTCTTGCAGACCTCCGGGAAGTGGCCGGCCTCGTTGACCATGCCGCCCCGGGCCCCGCCCATGCCCACCGCGCAGGTCTTGCAGGCGTTCTTCGAGCGCATGCGGACCCAGAGCTTCCAGAGCCCGACCTTCTGTCCCTTCTTCAGGACATAGCGGAGCGCGGCAAAGCCGCCGGCGGCGGAGACACGAGGCGTGGCCATGGGAAGAGTTTATCGTCCGCCCTGTGTTCCAGTGGTGCCTCTAAACGCATCCCCTGACGCTGCGTAGCCCGGCGTTCACCCCCGGAGACCCCATGACCCCCCTCCAGCGGAAGGCGCGGATCGCCGGCCTGTGGTACCTCGCCGTCACCCTCACGGGCATCTTCACCCTCATGGTGGTGCCCTCCCGGCTCTTCGTGCATGGAGACCCGGCTGCCACTGTGCAGCGGATCCTCGGCTCGGAGATGCTCTTCCGGGCCTACATGGGCGTGGGTCTGGTCTCCTCCCTGTGCTTCCTGATGCTGGCGCGGGCCCTTCATGACCTCTACAAGGCGGTGGATCCGAGGCTCTCCCGCCTCATGCTCGCCTTCGTGGCCATCCAGATCCCCACGGCCTGGATGACCACCGTGGCCCAGGCCATGGCCCTGGAGCTGGCCAAGGGCGGCGGATTCCTGGAGGCCTTCGCCGGGCCCCAGCGGCAGGCCCTGGCCATGGTCTTCCTGCGCCTGGACCACCACGGGGTGATGGCCTCCCAGCTCATGTGGGGGCTCTGGCTCTTCCCCCTCGCGGCGCTCGTCCTCCGTTCGCGCTACCAGCCCCGGTTCCTCGGGTGGTGGTTGCATCTCAACGGCCTGGCCTATGTGGCGGTCTGGGCGATCGCCCTCCTGGTGCCCCAGCGCTTCGGCCGGGTGGATGACCTCCTGTTCCCGGTCTTCCTGGGCGAAGTGGCCTACATGCTCTGGCTGCTCATCCGCGGCGCGAAGGAGCCAGCTGAGGCATGAGCGCCCGCTAGCCGTTCACCAGCGTCTTCAGCCCGTCCTTGAAGAGCACGTCCACCTTCTTGCCGAGGCGCTTCATGACGCGGCCGAGGCCGAAGCTGGGGTGGTCCAGCCACTGGCCCTCGTCGAAGCGGGTGGCGACGGCGTAGGGGCGGGCGCTGGCGCCGCCCTGCTCCTCGGCGAGGAGGCGCTGGAACTGGCTGCCGCCGGAAGCCGCCTTGGCCGGGGCCGTCCGGGGGGCCCGGGGCGCCGCGGTGGAGACGGGCTTCTCCGCCCGGAACTTGTGCTTGGAGTTGCAGGCCATGCAGATCAGGTCGAGGGGCACCCCGTCCGTGATCGTCTGCACGCGGTGCCGCGTCTCCTGCTTGCAGCGCCCGCACCAGGCGTCCAGGTCCATGCCCGCGTAGTAGGACTTCGTCATAGCTTCCAGTTCACCGCGAAGGCGCGGAGGACGCAAAGGGAAAGAGGCGCATCCTCCACCGATTCCTGCGATGCCGGTGATTCTGGGACGGGCCCCATCGGCGGAATCGCAGGAATCGGTGGAAGAGATTGTTATCCCAACAACGCCACGACCTGGGCCAGGCGGGCGGTCTTCTCCTCGGCGAGGGCCTTGGCCTTCTCGACCTCGTCGGCGGGGGCCTTCTCGAGGTAGCGGGGGTTGTCCAGGCGGCCCCGGAGGGCGGCCAGCTCCTTCTCGAGCTTCTCCCGCTCCTTCTCCAGCTTGGCCTTCTCCGCCGCCGGGTCCTTGAGGCCCGCCAGCTCCAGGGCCACGGCGCCCCGGCCCACGACGGCCACGGCGCGGGAGGGGGCGGACAGGTCGCCGTCCACGAAGCTGACGCCCTCCAGGCGGGCGATGGCCTTCAGGGCCTCGGCGAAGGGCTCCAGGGCCCGGAGGCTGCAGAGGGCCGCCACGCGCTTGGCGGGGTCCACGCCGTTCTCGGCCTTGAGGCGAAGGAAGGTGCTGAGGGCCTCCTGGAACTGGGGGATCAGGGCGGGATCGCCGCCCTCCCGGGCCAGAACGGGGTCGCCCAGGGGCCAGGCCCGCTCCGCCAGCAGGGCGGGCTCGCCCGCCTTCAGGCGCCCGGCCAGGACCGCCTCGTGGATCTCCTCCGTGAGGAAGGGCACGAAGGGGTGCAGGGCCCGCAGGAGCAGATCCAGGAAGTGCAGGATGGCGGCCTTCTGGGCGGCGGTGCCGCTGGTGAGCTGCACCTTGGCCAGCTCGATGTAGGTGCCGCAGAAGTCGTCGTAGACCAGGTGGTAGAGCCGGTCCGCGGCGTCGTGGAAGCGGAAGGCCTCCAGGGCCTCGGTGACGGCGCCGAGCTCGGACCGCAGGCGGCCGGCCATCCAGAACTCGGCCTCGCCGAAGGCGGGCTCCAGGGCCAGGGTGACCTCGTCCGTGAGGTTCATCTGCACGAAGCGCGCGGCGTTCCAGAGCTTGTTGCAGAAGTTGCGGCTGGCCTCGAGCCGGGCGGGGCTCATGGCGATGTCCGTGCCCGGCGCCGCCATGATGGCCAGGGAGAAGCGCAGCGCGTCCGTGCCGTACTCGTCCATGACCTCCAGGGGGTCGATGACGTTGCCCTTGGTCTTGGACATCTTCTGGCCCGAGGCGTCGCGCACGAGGCTGTTGAAGTAGACCTTCCGGAAGGGCACCTCGCCCATCCAAGTGAGGCCCGCCATGGCCATGCGCGCCACCCAGAAGAAGAGGATGTCGTAGCCGGTGATGAGGACGGAGGTCGGGTAGTAGCGCTTCAGGTCCGGCGTCGCGTCGGGCCAGCCGAAGGCGCTGAAGGGCCAGAGGGCGGAGGAGAACCAGGTGTCGAGGGTGTCCGGGTCCTGGGTCAGCTCGGTTGAGCCGCATTTGGCGCAGGCCGCCGGCGCCTCCATCTCCACGTGGAGGTGGCTGCAGGCCCCGCAGGTCCAGGCGGGGATGCGGTGGCCCCAGACCAGCTGGCGGCTGATGCACCAGTCCTGGATGTTGGTGAGCCAGTGCTCCCAGACGGCGACATGGTGCTCGGGCGTGAACTGGATGGCGCCGCTGCGGACGGCCTCCAGGGCCTTGGCGGCGGCCTCCTTCACGTCCATGAACCACTGGTCGCTCACCAGGGGCTCCAGCACAGCGCCGCTGCGGTCGCTGAGGGCGACCTTGCTGGTGTGGTCCTCCACCTTCACGAGGACGCCCAGTTCCTCCAGGTCCGCGACGATGCGCTTGCGGGCCTCGAAGCGATCCAGGCCCGCGTACTTGCCCGCATCGGCGGTCATCTTGGCGTCGAAGCCGATGACGGTGAGGGAGGGCAGCTTGAGGCGCTGGCCCGCGGCGAAGTCGTTGGGGTCGTGGGCGGGCGTGAGCTTCACGCAGCCGGTGCCGAACTCGGGGTCCACGAAGCTGTCCGCCACCACGGGGATCTGGCGGCCGGTAATGGGGTGGTCCAGGAGCTTGCCCACGACGGCCGTGTACCGCGCGTCGTCCGGGTGCACGGCCACGGCGGTGTCGCCCAGCATCGTCTCGGGCCGGGTGGTGGCGACGACGATCCCGCCGCTTCCGTCCGCCAGCGGGTAGCGCAGGTGCCAGAGCTTGCCGCGGCGCTCCTCGTGCTTCACCTCGAGGTCGCTGAGGGCGGTCTGCAGCGCCGGATCCCACTGGATCATGCGGGGCCCGCGGTAGATGCGGCCCTGCTTGTAGGCCTCGACGAAGACGTGGCGCACGGCGCGGTTGAGGGCCGGGTCCAGGGTGAAGCGGTTGCGGGACCAGTCCACGCCCGCGCCCATGCGCTTGAGCTGGTGCTCGATGGCGCCCTGGTTCTGCTCCTTCCAGGCCCAGATCCGCGCCTCGAACTCCGCGCGGGTGAGGTCGTGGCGGGTCTTGCCCTCGGCCTTGAGCTGGCGCTCCACCATCATCTGGGTGGCGATGCCCGCGTGGTCCGTGCCCGGCACCCACAGCGCGTCGAAGCCCTGGGCCCGCTTGAAGCGGGTCAGGATGTCATGGAGCGTGTTCACCAGCGCGTGGCCCATGTGCAGGTTGCCGGTGATGTTCGGCGGCGGGATGACGATGGACCAGGGCTGCTTCCCCGAATCCGGCTTCGCCTCGAAGACCTTCGCCTCTTCCCAGACCGCGTACCACCGCGCCTGGGCGGTCCTGAAATCGAAGGCCTTGTCCATCTCGCGCATGGTTGGATCCGGTAGGAATGGTTCACCGCCGAGGCGCAGAGGTCGCCGAGATGAACATCCTCTGCGTCCTCCGCGCCTCGGCGGTGAAGAAATCTAGACCGCGGCCCCCTCGATCTTCATGCCGAGGGCCTCGACCAGCTGGTGGTCGTGGCTGTCGCCGGGGTTGGGCGTGGTGAGCAGCTTCTCGCCGGTGAAGATGGAGTTGGCGCCGGCGAAGAAGCAGAGGGTCTGCAGCTCGTCACTCATGGCGGTGCGGCCGGCGCTGAGGCGCACGCGGCTCTTGGGGAAGAGGATGCGGGCCGTGGCGATCATGCGCACCAGGTCGAGGGGGGGCAGGGGTTCGGCCTCGCCCAGGGGCGTGCCCTCCACGGCCACGAGCTGGTTGATGGGCACACTCTCGGGGGCGGGCTCGAGCTTGGTCAGCTCGTGGAGGAAGTGCATGCGGTCGTCCTGGCTCTCGCCCATGCCGAGGATGCCGCCGGAGCAGACCTCCAGGCCGGCCTTGCGGACGTTCTCCAGGGTGCGGAGCCGGTCGTCGAAGGTGCGGGTGTGGATGATCTTCTCGTAGAACTCGCGGCTGCTGTCGAGGTTGTGGTTGTAGACGTCGCAGCCGGCCTCCTTGAGGCGGACGGCCTGCTGCTCGTTCAGGAGGCCGAGGGTCACGCAGACCTCCATGCCCATGCCCTTCACGCCCTGGACCATGTCCAGCACGGCGTCGAAGTTGGCGTCGTCCTTCACCTCGCGCCAGGCGGCGCCCATGCAGTAGCGGGTGGAGCCGTTGGCCTTGGCGGCCTTGGCGCCCTCGATCACCCGGGCCACCTCCTTGAGGGGCTCCACCTTCAGGTCGGTGGCGTAGCGGGCGCTCTGGGGGCAGTAGGCGCAGTCCTCGGGGCAGGCGCCGGTCTTGATGCTGTCCAGGGTGCAGAACTGGATGTCCTTGGGGTCCCAGTTCGCGCGGTGCACGCTGGCCGCCTGGAAGAGCAGGTCCGGGAACGGCTGGTCGTGGATGGCGCGGATCTCGGCGACGGTGCGCATGGAGTACCTCGGAATCATCCAGTCTACCTTGGGCTTTCGGCTCTTGGCTTTCGGCTTTCGCGGGGGCGGGCGCGCCCGGAGCCGCCCCTGCCCGGAGCGGCCACGCGGGCGGGCCGGCGCCCGCAGAAGCCCCGCGCCGGAAGCCGAAGGACCCGTCTGCGGTGGTCTGCCCGGATGGGCCCGCCCGGCCCGGCCGGCGTGATACGGTTGAACCCACTCACATGGGAGGCTCCGTGGCCACTGCGACCTCGACCCAAGCCCCGTCCGCCCTGACGAAGGAGCAGCGCATCGCGCTGTACCGGACCATCTACGCCGCCCGCCGGATCGACGACAAGGAGATCACCGGCAAGCGCCAGAACAAGGTCTTCTTCCAGATCAACGGCGTGGGCCACGAGGCGGTGCAGGCCGCGGCGGCGATGCTCACCCGGCCCAGCTACGACTGGTTCTTCTTCTACTACCGGGACCGGGCCCTCTGCTACGGCCTGGGCTACTCGGCCTACGAGCAGTTCCTCGGCTCCGTCGGCGCCCTGGACGACCCCGCCAGCGGCGGCCGCCAGATGCCCAGCCACTGGGGGCACAAGGGCCTGAACATCTTCACCACCAGCAGCCCCACGGGCTCCCACTTCCTCCAGGCCGTGGGCGCCGCCGAGGCGGTGCTGCGGGCGGAGCAGGGCGGCTACGCCGCCGAGATGGGTTTCAAGGGCGACGAGATCGTCCTCGCCACCGGCGGCGACGGCCAGTGCTCCGAGGGTGAGTTCTGGGAGGCCATCAGCAACGCGGTGAACCTCAAGGTCCCCGTGGTCTTCCTCATCGAGGACAACGGCTACGCCATCTCCGTGCCCAGCGAGGTCCAGTACCCCGGCGGCAACGTGGCGGCGCTGCTGAAGGGCTTTGAGCCCCACGGCCTGCTCATCGTGGATGAGGTGGACGGCTGCGACCCCATCGCCTCCCACGACGCCCTGAAGAAGGCCGTGGACCACGCCCGCGCCCGCAAGGGCCCGGCGCTGGTGCGCGCCAAGGTGATCCGCCCCTACAGCCACTCGCTGTCCGACGACGAGCAGCTCTACAAGACCCCCGAGGAGCGGGCGGAGGAGGCCCGGCGCGACCCCGTCCTCACCTTCGCCGAGAAGCTGGTGAAGGACGGCGACCTCAGCGAGGCCCAGCTCCAGGCCCTCAAGGACGGCGTCCAGCGGGAGATCGACGAGGCCTGGGACAGGGCCGAGGCCGCGCCCCTGCCCGCCAGCGGCTCCTATTACGACCACCTCTACAGCCCCGACGTGGACCCGACCTCCGCGGCCTTCGACACCGAGGCGTCCATCGAGAGCCGCGAGGGCGGCAAGACGATGATCGACGCCATCAACCAGGTCATGAAGCAGGAGATGGCCCGGGACAAGAAGATCGTCGTCTTCGGCGAAGACGTGGCCGATGCCTCCCGCAGCTCGGTCCTGGAGCAGGTGAAGGGCAAGGGCGGGGTATTCAAGGCCACCTCCGGCCTGCAGAAGGCCTTCGGCGACCACCGCGTCTACAACTCCCCCCTGGCGGAGGCCACCATCGTCGGCCGCGCCGTGGGCCTGGCGGCGCGCGGCCTCAAGCCCGTCGTCGAGATCCAGTTCTTCGACTACATCTGGCCCGCCATGCAGCAGCTGCGGGACGAGCTGGCCACCACGCGCTGGCGCTCCAATGGCAACTTCAAGTCGCCGATGGTGGTGCGCGTGCCCATCGCCGGCTACCTGATGGGCGGCAGCGTCTACCACAGCCAGTGCGGCGAGAGCACCTTCACCCACGTGCCGGGCCTGCGGGTGGTCTACCCCAGCAACGCCCTGGACGCCGCGGGCCTGCTGCGCACCGCCATCCGCTGCGACGACCCGGTGCTCTTCCTCGAGCCCAAGCACCTCTACCGCCAGACCCACAACAAGGGCCCCGAGGTCCCCGAGGACTTCATGGTGCCCTTCGGCAAGGCCCGCATGGTGCGTGAGGGCACGGACCTCTCGGTCATCACCTACGGCTGCACGGTCATCCGCGCCGTCCAGGCCGCCCGGGAGGCCGAGAAGGAGGGGATCAACGTCGAGATCATCGACCTCCGCTCCCTGAACCCCTACGACTGGGCCGCCATCGAGCGCACGGTGAAGAAGACCCACCGCGTCATCGTCGCCCACGAGGACACCCTCTCCTGGGGCTACGGCTCCGAGATCGCCGCGCGCATCGCCGACGAGCTCTTCTTCCACCTGGACGCCCCCGTGCGCCGCGTGGCCGCCAAGGACACCTGGGTGGCCTACCAGCCCAAGCTGGAGGACGAGATCTTGCCCCAGCCCGCCCACTTCCTCGAGGCCTACCGGGCCCTGATGAAGGTCTGATGCCAGGCCGGTCGACCAAGCCGAAGCGCCCCGGCAAGCGCGAGCTCCGCGCCCGGGTCGAAGCCGAGCGGGCGCAGCTGCGCCGGCGCCTGGAGGACCTCCTCCGGGCCCTGGCCGTGGGCCCCAAGGCCGCCGCGGAGCTGGAGACCCTGGCCGCCGAGGGCCGCGAGGCGGACGCCCTGGCCCTCCTGGGCCGCCACGCCGGCGGCACCGAGGGCGACGCCCGCCGCATAGCCCAGGCCTGGGACACCGCCCAGGCCCTGGCCGGGCTGCCGAAGGTCTGACGGTTGACGGGAGGGGCCTGGCCGCCACACTGGCCCCAGGATCCCCCATGCCCTCGCCCCAGGACGTCCTCAACCAGCTCCGCATCGCCTCGCCCTGCCCGGCGGTCTGGGCGGAGATGGTCGGCGACGACCGCGCGCGGTTCTGCGCCGCGTGCGAGAAGCACGTCTACGACTTCTCGAAGATGACGGCCGCCGAAGGCCTGGCGCTCATCCGCGAGAAGGAGGGGCAGGTCTGCGCCCGCCTCTGGCGCCGGGCCGACGGCACCGTGATCACGGCGGACTGCGCGGTGGGCAGGCGCCTCAGCGCCCGGCGTTCCGTGGCCGGGCCCCTCGCCGCCGCCGCGCTCCTGGCCGCCGCCCTCGCCCAGGCCGCCTGCGCGCCGAAGGTGAGGATGGCGGGCGCGCCGCTGCCGCCGTCCCCGTCCCCGCATTCGGGAACCACCGCGACCACGACCTATGACGACACGGGGCCCGTGCCCTCGGCGACGGTGACTCTGACCGACCGTCAGCCCGGCGTGGACACCAGCGAGGTGGGGAATCTGGCGAACTATTCCATCCTCCCCTTCCTGCCCGAACGGGTGGATCCCCCCGCGTCGGGGGTCCACTATCCCGACGCCTTCTGGGAGCGCCTGCCGCTGGACTGATCGGAAGGCGTGCGCTTCTGATCTAGCCCGTCCGGCGGGTTGACCATGGGCCTGTGCGGATCAAACTGGGTCCTGGAACCCTCATGCCCTCGCCCCAGGATGTCCTGAACCAGCTGCGCATCGCCTCGCCCTGCCCGGCGGCCTGGGCGGAGATGCTAGGCGACGACCGGGCGCGGTTCTGCGCCGCCTGCGAGAAGCACGTCTACGACTTCTCGAAGATGACGGCGGCCGAGGGCCTGGCGCTCATCC
This sequence comes from Holophagaceae bacterium, assembly GCA_035758545.1. Lineage (GTDB taxonomy): Bacteria > Acidobacteriota > Holophagae > Holophagales > Holophagaceae > JAFDVN01. Next base: position 16,253 of record DASTWQ010000097.1, read on the forward strand.
GCGAGAAGGAGGGCCAGGTCTGCGCCCGCCTCTGGCGCCGGGCCGACGGCACCGTGATCACGGCGGACTGCGCGGTGGGAAGGCGCCTCAGCGCCCGTCGCTCGGTGGCCGGGCCCCTCGCCGCCGCCGCGCTCCTGGCCGCGGCCCTCGCCCAGGCCGCCTGCGCGCCGAAGGTGAAGATGGCGGACGCGCCCGGCGCGCCTCGGGAGCCCAACGACCCTGTCCCCACGGCCCAGGTCGGCTTCGTCGGCACGCCCGCCGCCAGCGAGCCCGCTGCCTGGGGCGAGGGCGCGGTCTACCGCATGGATGACGCCGCGAAGCTGCCGCTGCGCTGAACCGGGCGAGGGCTTCCCCGTAGCCGCTTCATGCGCCGCCTGCTGACCACGCTCCTCGCCGCCCTGGTCTTCTACGGGATGGCCTCGGTGGCGGCGGGCTTCGCGCTACCGGACCAGCTGCTGCATCCGCCGGCGCCGGTGCGCACGGCGGCGGACCGGGACGCGGTGTTGGCGCGGCTCGCGGGGGACGATGGCCGCTGGACCGAGCATCCCCTGGTGGGCGGTGGCGGCGCGGAACTGGACCTCTACTGGCTCCACCGCCCGGGCTCCAAGGGGGTCGCTCTGATCCTCCATGGCTTCGGCGACGACGGCTGGGGCACCGCGCCCCGGCTCCAGGACCTGCCGGACTTCGACGGGGCGGTCTTCACCTTCCGGGGCCGGGACGTCCATCCGGACCTCCCCTGCACCCTGGGCGCCCAGGAGCAGTGGGACGCCGTGAGCGCGGTGCGCTTCCTGGAATCCCGGGGCGTGCCCCGCCGGCGCATCCTCCTCGTCGCGGGCAGCCAGGGCGCGGGCGTGGCGCTCCTGGCCCTGCGGGACCTGGAAGCGGAAGGCGGTCCCCTCGGCGGCGCCCTCCTGGAATCGCCCTTCCGGGACCTGCGCCACGCGGCCATCCACCACCTGGAAGGGCCCCTGGGCCGCTTCGAAGTCCTGGCGCGGCCCGCGGAGCGGGTGGCGCTGTGGCGGGCGGGACGCATCGCCGGCTTCGATCCGGAGGCGGTCTCGCCGCTGCGGGCCGCCCAGGGCCTGCGCACGCCCCTGGCCCTCCTCGCCGGGGACGCGGACCGCATCACCCCGTTGCGGGGGGTGCGGGCCATCGCCGCCGCCGCGGGCGCGCCATTGACGGTGGTCCCCGGGGCGGGGCATATGGAGGCCGCTGGGAAGCTCCCCGGGGGCTGGCGGGCCTGGGCCGAGCCGAGGCTCCGGGCCTGGGGATTCTGAGCCGAGGCAGGGGCGTGAAATCGGGCCTTGAAATTAATTAAGGTATTAATTAATTTCTTCCCATGGCCACGACCACGCGACGCCCCCGGGGGCAGGGCCGCCCCCACGCCAGCGCCCCCGGCGCCTCCCGGGAGGCGCTGCTGGACGCGGCCGCGGGGCTGTTTGGGCGCCAGGGCATCGCGGCCACGACCACGGCCCAGATCGCCGCGGAGGCCGGGGTCACGGCGGCCATGGTCCACTACCACTTCGCAGGCCGGGACGCCCTGCTGGACGCGCTGGTGGAGGCGCGCATCGCGCCGCTGCTCGCCCAGGTCTGGGCGCCGGTGCCGGAGGGCACGCCTGTGGCCGCCTGGATCGAGATCCTCGTCCGCCGCCTCCTGGAGGGCCCGGGCCGCACGCCCTGGCTGCCGCCCCTCTGGATCCGCGAGGTGCTCAGCGAGGGCGGCCTGCTGCGGGAGCGGGTGCTCGCGCGGCTGCCGGTGGCGCAGCTCCAGGCCCTCGGCGCCGCCGTGGCCGCGGGCCAGGCCCGGGGCGAGGTGAACCCGGACCTGGAACCGCGGCTGCTGGTGCTCTCCCTCCTCGGCCTCACCATGCTGCCGCTGGCCACCGCGGGGCTCTGGGGCCGCCTGCCCGGCGCCGCGGGGATCGACGCCGAGGCCATCGCCCGCCACGCCACCGCCCTGCTCACCGCGGGACTGCGCCCGGACCGCCCCGGGCGAGGCCCGACCCGGAGGTCCCGATGACCCGCGCCGCCGCCATCCTGCTCCTGCTGCCGCTCCTCGCCTGCGGCAGCGCGACGCCCTCCTTCCAGGGCTACGTGGAGGGGGAGTTCGTCAACGTCGCCACCTCCCAGGCCGGGCGCCTGGACCGCCTCGCCGTGGCTCGGGGCGACCAGGCCGCCGCTGGTGCGCCGCTCTTCGCGCTGGAGTGTGCCAACGAGGCCGCGGCCCGGCAGGAGGCGGCGGACCAGCTGAAGGCCGCCGAGGCCCAGCTGGCGGACCTCCGCCTCGGCAAACGCCCCCTGGAGATCGAGGCCGCCCGGGCCCAGCTTGCCCAGGCCGAGGCCCAGTCCACCCAGCTCGCCGCCCAGCTGGCCCGGGACGAGGCCCAGTTCAAGGAGCAGCTCATCTCCGCGGCCCAGATGGACCAGAGCCGGGCCGCCGCCCGCAGCGCCGCGGAGCAGGTGCGCCAGCTGAAGAGCCAGCTGGAGCTCGCCCGGCTTCCCAGTCGCGCCGAGCAGATCCGCGCCCAGGCGGCCCAGGTGGCGGCGGCGCGAGCGGCCCTGGCCCAGGCCGAATGGAAGCTCACCCAGAAGAGCGTCGCCGCGCCCAAGGCCGGCCTGGTGGCGGACACCCTCTACCGGGAGGGCGAGTGGGTGCCCGCGGGCGCGCCGGTGGTGCGCCTGCTGCCGCCGGGGAACGTGAAGGTCCGCTTCTTCGTGCCGGAGCCGGAGGTGGGCCGCCTCCGGGTGGGGCAGGCGGTGTCCCTGCGGGTGGACGGCCGCCCGCCCGTGGCCGCGACCGTCACCTTCATCTCGCCCCAGGCGGAGTACACGCCGCCGGTGATCTACAGCGCCGCCGCCCGTAGCAAGTTCAGCTTCATGGTCGAGGCCCGGCCCGCGCCGGCGGATGGCGCGGGGCTCCACCCCGGCCAGCCCCTGGACGTGGTGGTGCCATGAGCGCCGCGGCCTCCGAGTTCGCCATCGATGTCCGGGGCCTGAACAAGTCCTTCAATGGCCGCCGGGTGGTGCAGGACGTCGCGCTCCAGGTGCGGCCCGGGGAGATCTTCGGCTTCCTCGGCCCCAACGGCAGCGGCAAGACCACCTCCATCCGCATGATGTGCGGCCTGCTCACGCCGGATTCCGGCGAGGGCACCTGCCTGGGCCACGACATCCTCGCCGAGTCCGCCCTCATCAAGCGGCAGGTGGGCTACATGACCCAGAAGTTCTCCTACTGGGACGACCTCACCATCCGCGAGAACCTCGACTTCATCGCGCGGATGTACGGGCTGCCGGACCGCCGGGAGGCCGTGGACCGCGCTCTGGAGGAGCTGGGCCTCGCGGCCCGGGCGGGTCAGCTCGCGGGCTCCCTCTCCGGCGGGTGGAAGCAGCGCCTCGCCCTGGCGGCCTGCCTCCTCCACCGGCCGCGGCTGCTGCTGCTGGACGAGCCCACCGCCGGCGTGGACCCCACCGCCCGTCGGGACTTCTGGGAGGAGCTGCACCGCCTCGCGGCCCAGGGCATCTCGGTGCTGGTGAGCACCCACTACATGGACGAGGCCGAGCGCTGCCACAAGCTGGCCTACCTGGCCTACGGCCGGCTGCTGGCCAACGGCACCGCGGCGGAGATCATCGCCGCCCAGGGCCTCCACACCTTCGCCATCCACGGCGAGAACCTCGCGGGCCTGGCGGAGTCGCTGCGGCGTCAGCCTGGCGTGGACCAGACCGTCGCCTTCGGCGCCGCCGTCCACGCCAGCGGGCGGGACGCGGCGGCCCTGGAGCGGGCGGTGCGCGCCGCCGCCGCGGGCCTGCGGGTGGAGCCCGTGGAGACCAGCCTGGAGGACGTCTTCATCTACCTGATGAGCCGCAGTGAGGACACCTATTCGGATCCCGGAAGGGAGCGCGCATGAAGGCCTTCGAAGGGTTCTCCCTCTCCCGCTGGTGGAGCATGGTCCAGAAGGAGTTCCTGCAGCTCCGGCGGGACCGGGTCACCTTCGCCATGATCGTGGGCCTGCCGCTGATCCAGCTGGCCCTCTTCGGCTACGCCATCAACACGGACCCCAAGCGCATGCCGACGGCGGTGGTGCTGGCGGATGAGAGCGACCTCACCCGCAGCCTGGTCTCGGCCATGGAGCAGTCCGGCTACTTCCGCATCACCGACCGGCCCGCCACCGAAGGGGAGGCGGCGAAGCTCCTGGCGGAGGGCCGGGTCCAGTTCGTGCTCTCGGTGCCGCCGGACTTCACCCGGGAGGCGCTGCGGGGCGGGCATCCCTCGGCGCTGCTGGAGGCGGACGCGTCGGATCCCACCGCCACGGGCAACGCCCTGGCCGCGGCGGAGGGCATCGTCCAGGCCGCCGCGGTCCGGGACCTGAAGGGGCCCTACGCCGGCCTCGCCCAGGGGCCACCGCCCTACGGCCTGGAGGTGCACCGGCTCTACAACCCCGAGGGCATCACCCAGCTCAACATCGTGCCGGGCCTCATGGGCGTGATCCTCACCATGACGACGGTGATGATGACGGGCCTCGCCATCACCCGGGAGCGGGAGCGGGGCACCATGGAGAACCTGCTGGCCATGCCGGTGACGCCCACGGAGGTGATGACGGGCAAGATCGTGCCCTACATCGCCATCGCGCTGCTGCAGTCCACGCTGATCCTGCTGGCGGCCTGGATCGTGTTCCGGGTGCCCTTCGAGGGCAGCCTGCTGGCGGTCTACGTGTCGGACCTCTGCTTCATCGCCGCGAACCTGACGGTGGGCATCACGCTCTCCTCCCTGGCCCAGAACCAGCTCCAGGCGGTGCAGCTCACCTTCTTCTTCTTCCTGCCGAACCTGATGCTCTCGGGCTTCATGTTCCCCTTCCGCGGCATGCCGGCCTGGGCCCAGACCCTCGGCAGCGCGCTGCCCCTCACGCACTTCAACCGGCTCATCCGGGGGATCCTGCTGAAGGGCAACGGCTGGGCTTACCTCTGGCCGGAGATC
>DASTWQ010000112.1:0-2478 GCA_035758545.1 Holophagaceae bacterium
CCGCAGGATCTCGTCCATGACCTGGAGGACCTCCGGAGCGTCGAAGTAGGCGCTGTGGATGCCCTTGGCCTCAGGGGGGATGAGGCCGGTGCAGTCCAGGTCCCACACGTTGTCCGGCAGAGGCAGGCTGCGGTCCAGGCCGCTGCGCCCCAGGCGGCGCTTGCCGAAGTGCTTGAGGCCGGCGGACAGGCCCAGGACCGGATCCCGGCCTGTGTAGAGGGCCGTGACCCGATAGGTGAGGTTGGCAATGGCGTCCCCGTCGGAGCCGGTCTGCCGCTCGCCGCTGCCGAAGAGATCGTTGTCCACGTCCGCCGCCACCATGAGGAGCTGGTTCACCAGGCTGACGAGCAGGGGCTGGTTCTTCCGGGTCCAGGCGGACTGCATGGCCTTCTGGAGGACGAAGTTGCCCATGCTGTGGGCGATGATGGAGGTCTTGGCGCGGCAGGCTTTGGCGGGGTCCTTGGCGGCCTGGACCTGCTTGATGGCCATCCAGTCGTAGAGCCTGGAGAGGAGGTCCGCCAGGTCCGGCGCGGAGGCCTCGGCCTCGCCCCGGTCCGGGAGGTAGTCCGCGGGTAGCCCGCCGCTGGGCCAGGTGAAGAGGACGCAGAGGCCCAGGGAGCGGTCCCCGTCGAAGAGGGCGCGGCAGATCTGCTCGTACCGGGCCGCGGCCTCGGCCCAGGAATTGTTGTAGCCGTGGATGAAGAGGTTGAGGTGCCCCTGGTCCGTGGGGTCCTCCCCGTCCGCCAGGGACGGGAAGGCGTCCGTGGCGGCGACGAGGCTCCGCTGGAACTGGGCGGCGGTCACCCGGGTCCAGGACCCGAAGGCCTTGGGATCCCCGCCCTCGGAGGTCCACCAGCTCAGGGACCCGCGGCTCGCGCCGAACCCGTCCTTCAAGACGGTGCGGTTGCTCACCATCCAGTACCGCGGCATGGGCGCCTCCGGGAGAGGGGCCCAGTTTAATCACAAGCGCCGGTCAGTGCTCGCGGGTGATGAAGGGCTCCACGCCCCGGTCCTTGAGGCGCTTCTGGATCTGCTGGGCGGCCTTCTCGGCATCGGACCTGCGGGTGTAGCTGCCCACCCGGACCCGGTGCACGGTGACGCCCCCGGTGGAGACGGCCTGCTGGAGGGTGACCGCGCCGAACTCGGACTCCAGCTCATCCCTCAGCCGCTGGATGTTCTGGGCGTCCCGGAGGGCCGCGACCTGGATGGTGTAGGGGTTCTTCTGGTCCTCGGCGGGATCCAGGGCTGCGGGGCGGTCATCGGGGTCCACGGAGCGGATGCGCACCTCCGCCGTGCCCTGGCCGATCATGCCGATCCGCTCGGCGGCGGCCTGGGACAGGTCCAGGATCCGGCCCCGGATGAAGGGGCCCCGGTCGTTGACCTTCACCACCACCTTGCGGTGGTTCTCGAGGTTTTCCACCTCAAGCCAGGTGCCGAGGGGGAGGGTCCGGTGGGCGGCGGTGAGCTGGCTGGGGTCGAAGATCTCCCCGCTGGCGGTGGGCTTGCCGGCGAAACCGTCCCCGCCGCCGTACCAGGAGGCGTAACCCTCCTCCTGGTAGACGTTCTCATTCAGGGGCGCGGGGTTGGACCCCGGCCGGCGGGCGCTCCGGGGCGCCTCAACCGGGGGGCGGGTGCAGTGCAGGGTGAAGCTGGCGATCAGCACCGCCGCCAGCGGGCCCGAGGCCAGGCGCACCGCCCGGAGGAAGCCCCCCCGTCCCACCTTCACCGGCGTCGCGGGTCCCAGGGCGATGGAGATCTCCTCCATCCAGGTGGGCACAGGGCGCACGCCGTTGGTGGGCTCGAGGTGGCTACAGTCCATGGGGCTCCAAAGACGGGCCGGAGCGGAGGAACGCTGCTTCAGCCACTGCCGTCCAGCATACCGTAAAAAGACGTGCTTTCAATCAAAATAACTGCAAGAGTCCCAGTGTCATCCATGTAAAACGGTGACATTGGTTATATTTAGCTGGAACTGTTGAAAGGATTATTGTTTCTCGGGGAGGGCAGAGGCCTGGTAGGCCCTGGGCTTGTTGCCACCCTCCCGGAAGAGGGCGGGGAGCCGCTCGGCGGCGGCCTGGGCCTCCGCCTCGCTGCGGAAGGAGCCGAAGCAGATCTGGCGGCAGGTCCGGCCGTCCTTCATCCGCAGGGGCACCAGGAAGAGATCCGACTCCCGGGGGAAGGCCGCCACGGCGCGGGCCAGGGTCTCGGGCTGGCAGGCCACTTCCAGGCGGAGCACCCAGGCGCCTCCCAGGTGGGCCTGATGGGCCGACCCCTGGGCGCTGGCAGCGGCCCAGTCGCCCCGGCGGAGGGTCGCCCAGCGGGTGGCGATGGGTGGATCCGGCGCGGCCGCGACGGGGGAGGGCGCGGGCTTCCCGTTGGCGGGAACGGGAGGGGCAGGGGCCGGGGACTCCGGCCTGGCCTCGGCAGGGGGCGAGGTCGCCGGCCTGGCCTCGGCAGGGGCCGAGGCGGCGGGCATGGGAG
>DASTWQ010000113.1:0-3426 GCA_035758545.1 Holophagaceae bacterium
CGGGCTCGAGCTGGCCCTGGCCTGCGACCTGCGGGTGGCGGGCGCGGACGCCAAGGTCGGCCTCCCGGAGACGGGCCTTGCCATCATCCCCGGGGCCGGCGGCACCCAGCGGCTCCCGCGGCTCATCGGGCGCTCCAAGGCCAAGGAGCTCATCTTCACCGGCCGCCGCCTCGGCGCCGAGGACGCACGGGCCCTCGGCCTGGTGGACCACGCCGTCCCCGCCGGCCAGGCCCTGGACCGGGCCCTGGCCCTGGCCCGGGAGATCCTGCCCAACGGGCCCATTGCATTGCGGGCCGCCAAGGCGGCCATCGACCGCGGACTGGACGCCGGCCGGGACGCGGGCCTGGCCATCGAGCGGGCCTGCTACGCGGAAGTGATCCCGACCAAGGACCGCCTCGAAGGCCTCGCGGCCTTCAAGGAGAAGCGCAAGCCCGTCTACCGGGGGGAGTGATGGGCCTGGGCCACGACCACGGCCACGAACATGGCGGCGGCGGACCGACCACCGCGGGCCGCCTGGCGGCCAGCGCGGCGATCTTCTTCCTGAGCTTCCTCATCCAGGGCCTCGGCGGGTTCTGGAGCGGCTCCGTCGGCCTCGTGAGCGACAGCCTCGAGAACCTCAATGACGTGCTCGTGAACCTGCTGGGCCTCGCGAGCCTCGTCATCGCCAACCGCCGGGAGCCCTGCGACCGCTACGCCTTCGGCTTCCACCGCCTGGAGGTCATCAACAGCCTCGTGGGGGTGGGCTTCCTGCTGGCCCTCGCCCTGGGCGTCGCCGTGAAGGCCGTGGACCACCTGCGCCATCCCCAGGCCATCCAGACGGGCTGGGTGCTCGCCTTCGCCTTCGCGGGCCTGGTCCTGAACCTGCTTGCCACCCTGGCGCTCGCGCCCCGGGACAAGGCGACCCTGGAACGGGATTCCAGCCTCAAGGCCGCCTACCTGCACGCCTTCTCGGATTCCCTTACCAGCCTGGGTCTGGTCGTCTCCATGGGCGTGATCCACGTCACCGGCTGGCGCTGGCTGGATCCCCTGGTGGCCTTCGCGATCCTCGTGGTGATCCTGCGGGGCGCCTGGATCCTGCTGGCGGACGCTACTGCGATCCTCATGCACAAGGCCGCCTTCGACCACGACGTGGCCCGGGCGGAGATGCTGAAGCTCCCCGGCGTCACCGCCGTGGACGACCTCCGCAGCTGGAAGGTCTGCAGCCACCTCACCGTCGCTACGGCCCACATCGCGGTCTCGGTGGAGCGGCTCGAGGAGACCGAGCCCATCCTCCACGACCTGGAGCACCTCCTGGAGGACCGGTTCGGTGTCCGGCACCTGACCCTGCACTTCGAGACGGCGGCCATGGCGGGCCGGCACCACCACCGGTTCATCCACCAGCATGAGGCGAGAAGTCACGATCATCACAGCCACTGAGGTGGCATCCGGGGGCACCCCCGCCTAAGCTCGAAGGCCGGACTCCCCTCCCATGCCCAACGGCACCCTCCTGATCGTGGACGACGACCCGCTCCAGCGGGAGTACCTCGCCACCCTGCTGGCGGACGGGGACTACGAGAGCCGCCAGGCCCGGGACGGCGCGGAGGCCCTGGCCCTCCTCGCCAGGGACGCCGAGACCCTGGACGGGGTGCTGCTGGACTGGCGCATGCCGGGGCTGGACGGCCTGGAGACCCTCAAGCGCATCAAGGCCGATCCGGCCCTGGCCCAGCTGCCGGTGATCTTCCAGACCGGCTCCCGGGAGGAGCACCTGCTGGAGCAGACGCTCGCCGCGGGGGCCCACTTCCACCTCACCAAGCCCATCCAGGAGGGACTCCTCCTGGCGACGGTCCACTCCGCGGTCCAGGCCCGGTTCCGGGGGCGGGAGCTCCGGGCCCGGCTGCAGGAAGCCTCCCGCACCCTCGCCCTCATGGACCTGGGCCACTTCCGCTACCGCACCGTGGCCGAGGCCGAGTGCCTCTCCTCCCTGCTGGCCTCGGTCTGCCCGGACCCGGAGCGCGCGGCGGTGGGCCTCATGGAGCTCCTGGTGAACGCCGTGGAGCACGGCAACCTCGAGATCACCTATGAGGAGACCGGCGAGGCCCTGGCCACCGGAGGCCGGGCGGAACTGCTCCGTCAGCGGCTGGAGGACCCGCGGTTCCAGGGGCGCACCGCCGAGGTCCGTTTCGAGCGGATGCCGGACCGGCTGCGGCTCCACATCCGGGACGAGGGTCCGGGCTTCGACTGGCGGCGGTACTTGACCCTCAGCCCCGACCGGGCCTTCGACACCCATGGCCGGGGCGTCTTCATGGCCGCCCGGGCCTTCGACCACCTGGCCTACGAGGAGCGCGGCAACGCGGTCACCGTGGAGGTCCTGCTGCCGGCCTCCGGGGCCTGATCCGTCTCCGGACCAGGCCCCGGCCCGCTTGGGGCTCAGACCATGCCGTGCTTGGCCATGATGGCCGCGCGCTGCTTGTCGAACTCCGCCTGGGTGATGAGCTGGGAGTCGAAGAGGTCCTTCAGCTCGGACAGCTCGTCCTTGAGGGACTTCGCCGGTGCCGCCGGGGCCGCCGGCGCCGTGCCCGCGGGGAAGGGCGCCTGGGCCATCTGGCCCGCCATCCCCTGCATGGCCCCGCCCATCTGCTGGCCCATCATGTTGCCCATGCCGACACCCATGCCCAGCCCCATGCCCATGCCGGCCATGCCGCCGGGGTTCTGGGCGGCGAGGGGGATGGAATCCGCCACCTGCATCTGGGTGTAGGCGCCCATCACGGGGGCCATCATCCCGACGCCGGTGCGCTTGTCCATCATCTTCTCGACCTCCTCGGGGAGGCTGATGTTCTCCACGAAGAACTTGGACAGCTCCAGGCCCATGGTGGCGAACTCGTCGCCGAGCTTGGTGCGGGCCAGGTCGCTCAGCTCGTCGTACTTCGCCGCCAGGTCCAGGGCGGGGATCTTGGCCTCGCCCAGGACGTCCGTGAAGCGGCTCATGATGGACTTGCGGAGCTGCTCGGTGATGTCGTCCAGGGTGTAGACGCCGTTGGTGCCCACCAGCTGCTTGAGGAACTTGCCGCTGTCCGCGACCTTGATGGAGTAGATGCCGAAGGCCCGGATGCGCAGCATGCCGAAGTCGGCGTCGCGCATCATGATCGGGTTGGAGGTGCCCCACTTCAGGTCGTTGAAGAGCCGGGTGCTGATGAAGTAGGTCTCGGCCTTGAACGGGCTCTCGAAGCCGTACTTCCAGCCCTTCAGGGTGGCCAGGATCGGCAGGTTCTGGGTCGTGAGCGTGTGGGTGCCGGGCCGGAACACGTCCGCCAGCTGGCCCTCGTTGACGAAGACCGCCTCCTGGCTCTCGCGGACGACGAGCTTGGCGCCGTTCTTGATCTCCTGGTCCCGCACCGGGAAGCGCCAGGCCAGGGTGTCGTTCGAGTCATCCAGCCACTCGATGATCTC
>DASTWQ010000217.1:0-11350 GCA_035758545.1 Holophagaceae bacterium
GCATTCGAAGGGCGACGCCCGCCGCCTGAAGGCCCTCATCGAGGCGGGCCAGGGCCGCTTCCTGGCCAAGGCCTGAGGATGGACCAGCCCTACACGGCCATCCGCCTGGACACGGACGGGGAGTGCCCCCATTGCGGGCGGCCCCTGCTCGGCCTGGCCCGGGACGCCTGCGACGGCTGCGGGCGCTCCATCGCGGAGGTCTTCGAGACCCTGCCGGCGGTGGCCTCGCGGCTCGAGGAGATCGCGCCTGGCTGGACGCTGGAGCGGCTCAAGGGCTGGGCCGGCCGCCTGCCGGGCCAGCTGGCCCAGGCCTACCGGAGCCGCCTCTGGAAGAACCTCGGCTGGTGGGCGGAGCCTTCCCTTTGGGAGGGCTGGGCGCGGGAGGAGATGAGCCTGCGGGGGCGGGGCCATGCGCTCCAGCTGGAGGGCGTGGCCCTCTCCGAGGTGCAGGTCGCCGGGCTGGACGGCTCCCATCCCTTCGTGGACCTGCGGATGGTCGGCACGCGCCGCGCCTTTGTCTACGATCCGGCCAGCGGCCGGCTCCTCGAAGGATCCGACGTCCCGCGCCCTTTCCAGGAGCTGTGGACCCTCCGGGCCACCGGGCGGACCTGGCCCTCGGAGCTGCCCCCCTGCCCGAGCTGCGGCGCCGGCCTGCCCCTGGAGGCGCCCACCTGCGCGCACTGCGGCACGCCCGTCCAGCCTGGCCTGGGCCCCTGGTCCGTCATCCGCCTTTGGTCCCTGGACCGCGCCGGCGCGCCCGTGAACGCCCGGCCCGGCGAGGGCGCCCTGGATGGCCTGCTGGGCCTGTTCCTGGACGCCCCCTGAACCTTCAGTCGGGGAAGTCCGTCCCCCAGTAGTTGGCGTCGAGGAACTTGGACTGGTCCTGCTTGGTGATGGCCTCCATGAGCTGCCGCAGGTCGTCGGTGCAGATGACGTGGTCCTTGAACTCCATCTGGGCCAGCTTCAGGAAGGCGAAGAAGGCCTTGTCCCCGACCTTCTCCCGCCAGGCGTCCAGCAGGTAGGGCCCCTTGTCGTAGAGCAGCCCGATCCGCTGGCGGAACTCGGCGGTCGAGTCCTTCTGGAAGTGGATGCGGTTGGCCAGGGGGATCGGGGCCACCTTGGTGGCGGCCTTGCCGTCCACCTTCCACGTGTGGTGGATGGCGTCGTAGGAGGAGATCCCGCGCGCCTTGAACTGCCGCATGGCCAGGGCGCTCACGTACTCGGCGAAGGCCTCGGAGATCCAGTCCTCCTCCATGGAGAGGATCTTCACCTGGTTCCCCCAGTACTGGTGGGCGATCTCGTGGGCGAAGCGCTGGTTCACGCCGCGGGTGAAGATCTGGGAATAGGGATCCATCTGCCCGTTGAAGGCCTCATCCGTGATGATCAGGAGTCCGGGAGGGGCCTGGCCGTAGTGGCTCTCCGTGTGCTTCTGGACGATGGTGAACTCCTTGGCGGGGAAGGGGCCGAGGAATCCCTCGTAGTAGCTGATGATCTCGAAGGCCATGTTCATCAGCTTCTCGACGTTGCCGCCCTGCTCGGCGTAGGTGTAGAGGCGGATGGTCTGGCCATCCCGGGTCTCCTCGTGGAGCTTGAAGGCGCCGCCGAACACGCTGAAGAAGTCGGCGGGATGGTCCATGCGGATCTCCTGCAGGTTCTTCCCGTTCTCCTCTCCGCGGCGGACGAGGGTGCCGGGCACCACCGGGACCCAGGGCTTCGGCGTCAGGACCGTGGCATGGACCGTGTAGAGCTGGCCCTGGATGGCGAGGGGCTGGGGGAACCAGGCCTCGGTGCCCAGTTCCCAGAAGCTGTCGCCGTTGGGGCTCAGCAGGAAGTTCCCCTGGATCTGGAAGCGGAGCCTCAAGGGGGTGTTCGCGGCCGCCTGATGGCCGAGGTCCACGAGCAGCCGCTCCTGCTGGTGGGAGAAGGGCAGCTCATGGCCGGAGCCATCCTGCACCGACGTCAGGATCAGGTCGCCCCGGAGGAGGTTGCCCATGGCGTTGCTGCGTTCCACGAGGCTCTCCAGGTTGAACCGGAGGAGCCGGGTGGAGGCGGTGGGCACCACGGTCTCGTCCACCGCCAGGGTCGCCTTGCCGCCGCCCAGGTCCTCCAGGCGGAGGTCCACCGCCGTCAGCACCTGGTGGGGCGGGGGAGGGTTCTTCAGGGTCCAGCCGATGGGCTGGCAGGAGAGCGGGACCGTGTCCTGGTAGGACGACGACTGCCAGAAGATCGGGTTGTACTGGGTGAGGGATTCGGTCCGGGTGACCACGGGGTCGTAGCGGAACACGAGCCGCTCGGTGACCAGATCCTTGCGCGCCTCGATCCAGCCGAGGGCGAAGCCGCCGGCGGCGCCGAGGGCCTGCTGGGCGAGGTCATGGACCACCGGCTGATCCTCGACCTGGTCCGAGATGAGGCCGTTGGGGCGGAGGAAGGGCTGCTGGAAAGCGGCGAAGGACGCTTCGAGGGACGGGGCCTCCGACGCCTGGATCGCGGAGGCGGGGGCGCCCAGGAGCAGGCCCCGCTGGACCGCGAGGCTGAAGCCCAGCGTGGAGGGCGTCGACTCCCAGGTCGCCACCTTGTCCAGGATGGGGCTGGCGTTGCGCTCGGCGTTGTTCCGGAACAGCGGGAACTCGAGCGCATAGGCGGAGGTGTAACGGAACTGCCCCTGGCCTTCGAAGTAGAGGCCCACGGGGGCGCCGTTCCAGAGCACCACGTCCGCGACGGCGTTCTCGACCTTCAGGTCTTCGTGGCCCACCTTCCAGATGAACCCGGCGAGGCGGCCGGGATGGCCCGCGAGGACCAGCGGAGCCTCCAGGTTCATCGGCGGCGGCGTGACCGCCTGCGCGGCTCCCGGCAGCGCGAAGGCGCAGGCCAGGGTCAGGAGGGTGAGGGCAGTCCGGATCCGGGAGAGCATCCTTCGATGGTCCCGCCACTTGGTCCTGGGGGTCAAACCGCCGCGCCTTCCAGGGCGCTCCGCAGGGCCGGAAGATCATCCGCCGAGAGGACCACCCTGGCCTTCGGGCGGCCTGGCCCAAGCAGGCCCACGGCGGCGGCGGGCCGGTCCAGGTCCAGCACCAGGTCCGGCGCGCCCGGGGCCTGGAAGGCCAAGGCGCCGCGGTGGAAGCGGAGCCGCGCCCAGTCGTCGTCGAAGCGAGGGACCGGCCCCACCCGCTGGATCGCGGAGAGGGGGATCTCCGCGCGGGACAGCAGGCCCTTGTGGAGGTGGAGCACATCCCCCTCGATCCGGTGGGGCCGGGCCCGGAAGCTGGCCCAGAGGCCGAGGACCCACAGCACACCGTAAGCGTCGAGGGCATGGACGAGGAGGCGGATCCAGGGCGCGACGGACCGCAGCAGCACCTCCACCAGCACCAGGTCGCCCACCACCAGCAGGGGCAGCGCGGGCAGGATCGCGGCGAAGGCGGAACTCCGGTGGTAGCTGAAGCCCGGCGGATCCGGCCGGCGCCAGCCGCCCGCGAGGAAGCGCAGGGCCGAGCCCAGCAGAACCACCTCCAACGCCAGGATGCGGGCGAGGCGGGGCGACAGGAAGGCTTCGAGGGGCTTGGCGAGATGGTCCTCCGGAAGGACGCCGGGCTCCAGCGGCAGGCGCCAGAATCGGTGGGCCATCAGCGCCAGGAGTCCGAGCTCCAGGACCAGGGCCGTCCCGGCCTTGAGGGCCTTCCAGGCTCCCGGCACCGCGCCGAAGCGCAGGCCGAGGCCCTCCACCAGCAGCGCCGCCGGCACCAGCAGCCGGGTCCAGGGCAGGCGTCCCTGGGCCGCGCGGACCGCCAGCATCAAGGTGCGCAGCGCCAGCAGCGCCAGAAGGATCGATCCCGCCAATCTCATGGTCCCCAGCATGGTTTCAGATCCGCGAGCGCGGCCTGGACAACCGGCCAACGGTCCGCAGGACCCGGCGGATCAGGCGAACCGGGGAGCGCGCTTCTCCAGGAAGGCCGTCATGCCCTCCCGGGCGTCGGCGCTGCGGATGGCGGCCTTCATCTGCTCGCCTTCGGCCTTCAGGAGGGCCAGCAGCGACTCCGGCGTGAGCCCGGCATTGCGCAGGGCCGAGGCCTTGATGCGGGCCATGGCCTCACCCGGGCCGTGGGCCAGGCGCTGGGCCCAGACCTTGCCGACGTCCGCGAGCAGCTCGGGATCCACGACCTCGTGGACGAGGCCCAGGTCCTTGGCGCGGCCCGCGTCCACGGCATCCGCGGTGAGCATGAGGTGGAGCGCGGCGCTCGGCCCCGCCGCCATCTGCAGCAGCACGCTGCCGCCCCAGTCGGGGTGCAGGCCCACCTTCACGAAGGCCATGGAGAACCTGGCGTCCGTCGCGGCGACGCGGAGATCCGCGGCCAGGGCGAGGCTCAGGCCCGCGCCGGCGCAGGGGCCGTTCACGAGGGCCATCACGGGCTTGGGGAGGGTGCGGAGGCCATGGGCCACCTCGACGCCGAGGTCCAGGAGGCCCTCCAGTTCACCCATGCGGCCGGCCTCGAGGCTGGCGCGGATCCAGCCCAGATCCCCGCCGGCGCAGAAACCGCGGCCCTCGCCGCGGAGCACCAGGCCCTTCACGCCGGGCTCGGCGGCCCGGCGCAGGGCCTCCCGGAAGCCGTCGGCCATCTCCGGCACCAGGGCGTTCAGCTTGTCGGGCCGGTTCAGGGTGAGGACGGCGATGCGGTCCTGGACCTCGACGAAGGCGGCGCTCATGCCCGGGCTCCGGCCTGATCCTGGGGCTGGAGCCGCGTCTCGGCGAAGGCCTCCACGGCCTGGACGAAGCCGTTGAAGAGCCCCCGGGCCGCGTCCCCGGCGGCGTCCGGCAGGGCGACGAGGTTCTCGGGATGCCACTGCACGCCCACCACCCAGCGGCCCGGATCCTCGGCCTCGAGGCCCTCCACCAGGGCCTGGCCGCCGTGCAGGGTCTGGGGGTGGAAGGCCGTGGCCTTGAGCCCCCGGCCGAGCCGCTTCACGGCCTGGTGGTGGCGGCTGTTGACGGCGACCGAATGGCCGCCCAGGAGCTGGGCCAGCCGGGAGCCGTGGGTGACGCTCACGGTGTGGCGCAGCTCGGGTACCTCCGGCGTGCCGTGGCTGTGGAGCTCAGGGTCGCAGCCGGTGGCGCTCGGGATGTCCTGGATCATGGAGCCGCCGAGGGCCACGTTGAGGATCTGATGGCCGCGGCAGATGCCGAGGATGGGCAGGCCCTTCTCCCAGGCGGCGCGGATGACGGGGATCTCCCGGTCGTCCCGGGCGCGGTCCACCTCGGCTGCCGGATGGACGGGCTCCGCCGGGTCCCAATGGACGGGGTCGATGTCCAGGCCGCCGGTGAGCAGCAGGCCGGAGACGCCGTCGAAGGCGGGCGCCGGGTCGTCCGCGGCGCAGAGGGTGATGGGGCCTCTCCAGCCGGCGGCCTTGAGGGCGGGGACGTAATGCTGGGCCGCCCGCTTCTTGTCCCGGCAGCAGACGAGGATGCTTGACATGGGGCCTCCCCTGGGGATGAATGACACCCTACCACCCCAGATGGTCTGAGGCAGGTGCGGCGGAGAGCTCCGCCGGAACAGGAGGATGAGATGTCCGGATCCCTCAACAAAGTGCTGCTCATCGGGAACCTGGGGCGGGACCCCGAGCTGAAGATGACGACCGGCGGCCAGCCCGTCTGCCGCTTCAGCGTCGCCACCACGGAGACCTGGCGCGACAAGGCCGGCGAGAAGCAGAGCAAGACCGAGTGGCACAACGTCGTCGTGTGGGGCAAGCAGGCGGAGATCGCCGAGAAGTACCTCCGCAAGGGCAAGCAGATCCTCATCGAGGGCCGCATCCAGTACCGGGAGTACACGGACCAGGCCGGCGTGAAGAAGACCGCCTGCGACATCCGCTGCGACAACTTCCAGATGCTGGGCCGGATGGAGGAGGGCGGCGGAGCCCGGTCCGAGGGCGGCTTCAGCCGCGGCGGCGGGGGGATGTCCTCCGGCGCGCCGGACTACGACGACATGCCGCCCCCGGCCGGCGGCCCTGACGACGACATCCCGTTCTGAGCACCGCCGTGCCTGAGGCGGCCGTCGAGCCATCCATACACTGGCGCCAGCGCTGGTGGTATGTGCTGTGGGTGAGCCTGCTCCTCACCAGCCTGGGCTTCTGGGCCTGGTGGGAGACTCCCGCGGCCCGAGGCACCGGCCACGTGGTGCTCAAACTCTGGGTGGTTGGGCTTCCGGAGGGCAGCCGGGTCTCCGCCTGGGCCGGCCCCCAGGGCGCCGGCCCGGCGGAGGCGGCCTTCCAAGGTCCCTGGGTCGTGGCGGATCCAGCCAAGCCGCTCCCGATCCCGCCTCTGGAGATCCAGGCCGCGCTGCGGCGCTGGCACCAGGGCTACATTCCCAGGCTCACCACGGCCAGCCTCCTGATCCGGATCCAGCCCGCGCAGGGCCCGGCGCGCTACTTGGGCTACGACCTCCGCCATGACCTCGATTCCGGGGCCGCCGGGCCTCACCGGCGCCTGTTCATTTCCGGGCCCGTGCGATGGGACACCCTTTCCGTGGATGCAACGCACCCCTCGCCTCTACTACCCTGATTCTTTGCTCCCGAAAGGAAACCGCATGCGCCGTCTCGTCTCCGTCCTGTCCCTGACCCCCCTGGCTCTGTTCGCCCAGGCTCCCGCCCCGGCCCCGACCCCGACCCCGGCCCCGGCGTCTGCCCCCCAGGCTGCCTCGGCCCCCGCCGCCCAGCCTGCGCCGAGCCTCGCCCAGGTCTACGGGGCGCAGCACGCGGCCCTGGAGGCGCTCACCAAGACGGATCCGGACGCGGCCCTGGCCCAGATCGAGGCCCTGCTCCCCGCCCAGGCGCCGGCCTTCGACAAGACGGACGTCTCCACGGCCCAGAAGAGCATCAACGAGTACGACGCCCTGACCAAGCTCTACGCCATGGCCGCCCAGGCCGCCAATGCTTCCGGCCAGTGGGAGAAGTCCGAGGACTTCGCGACCAAGGCCAAGGCCACGGCCCAGGCCAACTACGACAACGCGCAGGCCCCCCTGAAGGCCTTCCAGGACACCTGGAAGAAGGCCCAGGACGAGGCCCAGAAGAGCCTCGACGAGATGGCCACGCTGGCGAAGGTCGAGAAGCCCACCGCCGACCAGACCGCCCGCCTCGGCTTCCTCAAGCAGAACGAGGCCGTGTTCCAGGGCAACGTCACCCACGGCCAGCAGATGGTGTCCCTCGTCGACCGCAACCTGGACGCGCTCAAGGGCACCGCCACGGACTACGATCCCTTCATCACCAGCATGGCGGCGCGCCTGAAGAACGAGGCCGACAACATCGAGAAGTTCAAGGGCGACAAGAAGGCCTTCGCCTCCGCCGCCCTGGAGAGCGCCGACGTGTACAAGGACAAGGATGCGGAACTGACCTACGTCCGCCGGCTGCACGTCCTCTCCCCTGATGACAAGAAGATCGAGCACAAGCTGAACGTCCTGCTGGGCAAGGAGAAGGACGTGCCCGTCAAGAAGTCCACGAAGCACACCACCCGCGGCAAGAAGAAGGGCCACTGAGGTGCGCTTCCGGGGTCTCCTCCTCCCGGCGCTGATCCTGGCCCTGGCCGCTCCGGCCAGGGCCCAGGTCTTCGCCGGCGCCTTCAACGCGAAGCGGGACCCCTGGGAGCTCAAACTGAAGGCCGGACAGGCCGCCGAGGTCCGACAGGAGGTGGAAGCCTTCCTGGCGGGCCCCGGCGTCTCCGCCAGCCCCAGCGACTACGGTGACCAGCACGCCATCGTCGGGGCCCTCGGCCTCGAGGCCCGTGCCGCGGTCGCCCTGGGCGACTGGGAAGGCGCGGAGGCCTGCCTCCGGAAGGCCTCCACCGCCGCCGATCAGAACTTCTCGACGACGGAGGTGGCCTTCGCCAAGCTCCGCGCCGAGCACGCGGACCGGCTCCAGGCCTGGAAGGGCGAGTTGACCGAGGCCCAGGGCCGCCTGGACCAGCTCAACGCCTCCCCGGGGCTCACCGAGGAGCAGATGAAGCTGAAGGGCCAGCTCGAGACCTTCGTGGCCGAGCACAAGGCTTCCATCCAGCACAGTGAGGACGCCCTCAAGGCCATGGACGGCGCCCTCGCCACGCTCCGCCAGGAGAAGGAGGACTACGAAAGGTCCGCCTCGGATTGGCAGGGATTCCTCGACCGCGAGAAGGCGGACATCGAGGCCGCGGGCAGCGTCCAGGCCTACGTGGCCCAGAAGGCCGCTCAGGTGAAGGCCGATGACACCAAGCCCCGGGAGGAGCGGCTGGCCTATGTCCGCCGGCTCCTGAAGCTCGACGCCGGCAGCCCCGAGGCGCTCGGTCTGGAATCCGCGCTGGCGGGCCGGCCGGCGGCTCCGGCCCCGACGAAGAAGGCCCCCAGGCGCCGGAAGCGCTGAGCGCCCGCCCCGAGGCCGTTCGGGAACAGGAAAAGAGGAAGGGCGCCGGATCCGGCGCCCTTCCTCTTTTCCGCGGGGAACCCGGAGGGTCTCAGAACACCCACCCGAACCCGGCCCGCACGAAGCTGGTGGCCGGCGGCTCGCCGGCGTTGGCGTCGTGGCCCGTGAGGCTCGTGTGGTAGGTCACCTCGAGGGTGAACCGGGCGCCGGCGTCGCCGCCGAAGGTGTTGCCGAAGCCCACCTCGCCGCCCAGGCGGCTCTTGTTGGTGGCGTCCACGCCGTAGTAGTAGTTGTCCCAGTAGCCGAAGTCCCCGAAGCTGCGCTCGAACCGCTCGAAGTCCGCGGAGAGGCCGCCCAGGAGATAGAACCCCTTGTGGCGCCAGGCCCCCTGGCCCGGGAAGATCTGCAGGTCGCCGCCGATGCTCAGCTGGCTGTGCCGCAGGTTGATGGTGTCGTAGCCGGCCGCGGTGTTGGTGCCGCTGTTCGCGTTGTAGGCGAAGTTCATCCGGATGGCGGTGGCCCGGCTGGTGGGGAAGCTGAGGCCGAAGGTGAGGCCCAGGCCCACGTCGTAGGATTCGGTCTGGGGGGAGAGCACATCCACCGTGGGCGCGTAGGTGGTGGTGCTGAACCCGCCGGTGGGAGCGACGAGGTCGATGGTCAGGGTGGGGTGGAACTCCTGGGCCTGGGCCGGGAGGACCGCCATCGCGAGGGCGAGGCAGGTGAGCAGGGCGGGGCGTCGCATGGGACCTCCGAAAAGGGGATGGCAGAGCCTGAAGCCAAGGGCATGCCGGAACGCGGAAGTGTAGCTCCAGCCATGAGATGTCCTGAAATCGAGCCGGGTTGAGGCACCCCGTCGTGTCGCATGGCACCTCAGGATGGGGGAGGAATGCAACGCCCGCCAGGATGCCTTACCCTGAAATCCAAAGAGGTTGTCATGGTCTGGAAGCAGGATCTCGCCAAGCTGAAGCAGGCCTTCCGGGAGGCCGGGGGGCCTCCCCCGCCGTCGCCGATATCCCCTCGGCCCAAGCCGAAGCCTTCGGATATCAAGGATTTGAATACAGAGGATGCCGTGTTCCTCGCGGCCATGGGTGCGCCCCGGCCCGCCGCCAATCCGGCCGTTCTGACGACCGGCCCGGCGGAACCGCTGGCCCGGCCGGCCCCGGCCCCGGCCCCGACCCCGACCGCGCAGGACGCTCCCTCGGAAGATCCCTCCTTCGTGGAGAGTCTGGCGGACCTCAAGGGCCTCAAGCCCCTCGCCAGGCCCGCGGTCCTGGCGGCGGCGCCCGCCCCGCCCGCCGTCCCGCCCGTCGTTCCGCCCTTGCCCCCCGCCGCGCCGGCTCCGGCGTCGGCCACCGCGGAAGCCCTTGCGCCCGCCCCCGTCCCCACCTCCCTGGAGGTCCCGGCCCCTCCGGTGGAGCCGGTCCCCCCGGCGGGGGAGGAGGCCGCCGTCGCCGGCGCTGCGCCCCGGCGCATCCAGCTCGCCGCGGGCATGGCGGTGGAGGTGGACGCGGTCCTGGACCTTCGCCACCACAGCGTCGAGGATGCGCTGGGGCGTCTGCGGGACCGCCTCGAGGACGGGGCCCTCATGGGCTGGCGCACCCTGCACGTGATCCTCGGGGAGGACCCGGCGCTCACGGAGGCGCTCCTGGGGTACCTCTCCAGCGGCGCGGTCCGGATCGGCCGCTACGCCCAGGCCCCCATCCCCATGGGCGGGGCCCAGGCCTGGGTGCTCTACTACTGATCTGCGGCCAGGGCCGCGGACTCGACTCGGAATCCGGAACGTGAGGGAGGGCGGATGAGCCTCTTGGTGGTGGGCAGTGTGGCCTTCGACGATGTGCAGACCCCGGTGGGTCGGCGGGAGCGCGCCCTGGGCGGGTCCGCCACCTACTTCTCCCTGAGCGCCAGCCATGCCACGGAGGTCCAGGTGGTGGCGGTGGTCGGCGAGGACTTCGGCTCGCCCCAGCTGTCGGTCTTCGGGGGCCGGCCCATCGACCTCCAGGGCCTGGAGCGCCGGGCCGGCGCCAGCTTCCACTGGAAGGGCGCCTACGAGTGGGACTTCAACGAGGCGAAGACCCTGGAGACCCACCTGAACGTCTTCGCGGACTTCCATCCCCGCCTGCCGGAGCCCTACCGTCAGAGCCCCTACCTGTTCCTGGGCAACATCGCGCCTTCCCTGCAGCTGGACGTGGTCCGCCAGATGGCCCGGCGGCCCCGCTGGATCGCCCTGGACACCATGAACTACTGGATCAACGGGGCGAGGGAGGATCTCGCGGCGGTGCTGAGGGAGGTGGACATCCTCCTGGTCAACGATGGGGAGGTCCGCGCCCTCACCGGCGAGCGCCAGAACGCCCGGGCCTACCAGCGGGTGCGGGAGATGGGCCCCCGGATCCTCCTGGTCAAGCATGGCGAGTTCGGCGTCAGCCTCTTCACTCCGGAGGGGGTCTTCGCCGCGCCAGCCTACCCCCTGGAGGAGGTGGTGGACCCCACCGGAGCTGGGGACACCTTCGCCGGCGGCTTCCTGGGCTTTCTGGCACGAATCGGGCGTATGGATTTCCCGGCGCTCAAACACGCGACACTGGCAGGCTCCGTCATGGCCAGCTTCACGGTGGAGCGGTTCTCGACCGAGCGCCTGGAATCCGTCACATCCGAGGACATCGAGAAGCGGCTCTCTCTTTTTTCCGACATGATCCGCGTCGAGGCTCTATAATCGTTCCACCTTCATCCTGATACTTCGGGGGACACCATGGATCAGCCCAACCGGCAGCGCATGAGTTGGCTGTGCCTCCAGCGCACGGCGAGGGCCGCGGCCCTTTGCCTGGCCGCTGGCCTGACCGCCAATTACCTGACAGCCCAGGACGCCACGCCGGCTCCCGCCCAGGCCCCGGCCCCGGCGGACCAGGCCTCCCAGGCCTCCGGCGCGCCCCAGGTGCAGCCCCACTTCTCCAAGTGGGACTACCCCAAGACCCTGGCACCCAAG
>DASTWQ010000019.1:0-21973 GCA_035758545.1 Holophagaceae bacterium
GGCTGGAGCAGCGGGACCGGCTGGAGAAGCTCGTCCACCAGGCCAAGGCGAACATCCAACATGGGCTCAAGCCGCTGGGCGCCGAAGAACTCCAGGCCTGGGCCGCCAAGGGCCGGCACCGCTTCCGCGGCGGCTGGGAAGTCTTCTGGATCCAGGGGCCGCCCCAGAGCGGCAAGACCACCCTCGCCTGCGCCGCCATGAAGGCCTACGGGGAGCGGGAGTCCAAGCGCGGGCGCTTCGTCTCCGTGCGCACCCTCTCCCAGCAGGTGAAGAACGCCTACTACGACCAGCGGGGCTGGCAGAACGCCGACTTCATCAGCGTGCGGGACCTCATCGAGCCCCTGAAGGGCGAGCCCGTCCTCCTGCTGGACGAGCTGGACTGCCTGGACGGCGACCTGCGGGTGGGCGCGGCCTTCGCGGAGCTGCTCACCCACCGCTACCACGAGAACCTGCCCACCCTTCTGACGGCCAACCTCGGCCCCCAGGCGCTCGAGCAGCGGGAGGGCTCCGCCTTCGCGCGGATGCAGGACGAGAGCCTGCTGCGCCGGCTGGGTGAGGCGGAGCGCGTGGAGATGGTCCCCGCCCTGGCCTGGTGGATCGAGCGGCTGTGACGGGCGGATGATGAAGGACGGACGATGAAGCGGCTTCTGCGGGCCCTGCTGCGCCTGCACCTCGGACGGCCCTGGGGCCTGCTGGCCCCGGCCCTGATCGTCGCGGCCTTCCTCGCCGTCGGCACCACCCGCGTGGAGCGGCGGCTGGACCTCATGAGCCTGCTGCCCAAGGACCATCCGGCGGTGAAGGCCAACCTGCAGGCGGGCGTCGGCCAGCAGGAGCTCATCTGGCTCGTGGCCGAGGGCGGGCCGTCGGATCTCGATGCCCGGGAGGCCTGGGCCGAGGGCCTCGTGGACAAGCTGCTCACGGGCTCGGGCCTCGCCCTCAACGGCCTGGCCAGCGAGGGCCGCCTCAGCGAGCCGGTCTTCATGCCCTCCCGGGCCGGCGTCTCGCCCTGGCCCGCGCTCCTGGCCGCCGGTGCCGTGCCGGACGGTGACGCGGCGGTGGACCGCCTTCTCACCGAGACCCTCTACGCCATCGCCCCCGCCTGGCTCGGCGACCGCCTCTCGCCCCTGGAGGATCCTGCCCAGCTCCGGGCCCGGCTCGCCGCCACGGCCGCGGACCTCTCGGGGCTCGACCCCGTGAAGGCCAACCTGGCGCGCCTCGATCCCCTGGGCCTGCGGAGCCTCGCCCCCACGGGCCAGAACGGCCTCGGACAGGCGGAGGACGCCGCGAAGCGCTTCTCCCTCAGACTGAAGACCGGCTACCTGGAGAGCAAGGACGGCCGCTTCGTGCTGGTCCCCCTCGTCGCGGGCTTCCCCACGACCGACACCAAGGCCACGGCCCGGGTCCTCGCCTGGCTGGGCCGAGGCGCCGAGGGCCCGCTGCCGGAGCGGGCCTCCCTGAGCGCCGTCGAGGCCGCCTTCGCGCCCAGCGCGGACCGCCCCTTCGCCCTCCAGGCCACCGGCGCGCACCCGGTCACCGCCTGGGAATCCGCGCGGCTCACCCGGGAAGTTCTGCTCAGCCTCGGCCTCAGCTTCCTCCTCATCGGCCTCGTCTACTACCTGGGCTTCCGCACCTTCGCGGGCTACGGGTTCGTGATGGCACCGCTGCTGCTCGGCATGGTCTGCGCGCTGGGACTCACCGGGTGGACCCTCGGCCGCCTGAACCTGATGGCCGCGGGTTTCGGCGCCGTGCTGCTGGGGGTCGGCGACGACGTGGGCATCCTGCTCTTCAGCCGCTACCGGGATGAGCGTCAACGAGGCCGGTCCAAGGCCCGGGCGCTCCGCGAGGCGCTGCTGGGAACCGGGCCCGGCGTCGTGGCGGGCAGCCTGACGACGGCCCTGGCCTTCCTCGCCCTCGCCATCGCGCCCTTCCCGGGCATCCGGGACCTGGGCCTCACCACCGGCCTCGGCCTGCTCTGCTGCACCGCCGCCACCTTCCTCTTCCTGCCGCCCCTGCTGCTTCGCTTCGACCGCGGCACCGGTGCCTTCGCGCCCCGGCCTCCGCAGGCCGCCGCCGCGGCCCGCCCCGCCCGCCGCTGGAAGGCCTGGGCCGCCCTGGCCTGCCTGGGCGTCGCCCTGCTGGGGGCGCCCCGCGCCCGCTGGGAGGAGGACCTCCGCAAGTTCCGCATGGCGGACAACCCGGCCCTCGCCCTGCAGGAGCGTCTCCAGGGCGTGCTGGGCGCGAGCCTGCGTCCCCTGGCCCTGGAGCTGCCGCTGGGCGACCCCGACCGCCTGCCGCTCCGCTGGAACCGGGTGGCACCCCTGCTCCGGGCCGAGGGCGTGCCCCTGCCGGACTGGCAGACGCCGGATCCCCGGCTGCGGGCGGTGCTCGGCTCCGACACCTGGCGCCGGCAGGTGCTGGACCTCGCCTCCCAGGCGGGCCTGGATCCCGTCGCCCTGGAGGGCCCGCTGCGCGCCCTCGGCGAGGCGGCTCGGGATCCGAAGGTGCCGGTGCAGGCCCTCCAGGCGCTGCTGCCGGACCCCGGCCCCACCGGGGCCGCCGCCTCCCTCACCCTGCCGCTGCGGCTGGACGAGCCCGCCCAGGACCGACTCGCGGCGAAGGTGGAGGCCTCCGGGCTGCAGGACGCCGGCGTGCGGCTGGTGGGCATCCGGCCGCTGCTCCAGGTGGTGAAGACCATCGCCAAGGAATCGATCCGCGACGCGGTGCTGCTCTCCTTCGCCGCGGTGCTGCTGATCATCGCCGGCTTCGGCCGCTCCTGGCGCTTCGCCCTGCTCGCCCTCGCGCCGCTCCTCGCGAGCCAGGCGGGCGTCTTCGGCGCCCTGGGCTGGACGGGGGAGCCCCTCACCTTCCTGAGCCTCACCGCCATCCCCATCTCCCTCGGCGTGAGCGTGGACACGGCCTTCAACCTGCTCCACCGCGCCCGGCACGAGGCGGACGCCGCCGCGCGGGTCGCGAGGGTGAACGCCGTCTGCGCCGGGACGACCCTCGCGGGCTTCGGCGGCCTCGCCTTCTCCAGCTACCGCGCCCTCCGGGGCGTCGGCCTGGCCTGCCTCGGCGGCGTCGCCCTCGCCCTGCTGCTGACCCAGTGGCTCCTGCCGCGGCTGCTGGAGCGGTGGGATCTCCGGAAGGGCCGATGAGCGCGATGAACCCCCTCACAGCGCAGCTCCAGGTCCGCCTCGCCGAGGGTCCCGTCCCGGCGGCGGAGGTCATGGCCCTCGCACTCTACGATCCCCGCCACGGCTACTACCGGCGCCCGGAAGGGCCCTGGGGCTTCGAAGGCAAGGACTACTACACGGCGCTGGACCTGGGGCCGCTGCTGGGCCAGACCCTGGCGCTGCGCTTCGAAGCCGTCTGGGAGCGGCTGGGGCGGCCCGCCGTCTTCACGGTGCTGGAGGCCGGCGCGGGCCGGGGCTGGCTGGGTCGCGATCTGCTCGCCGCGGCCAGCGGACCCTTCGCCGAGGCCCTGCGCTACGTCCACCGGGACGACAACCCGGCGGCCAGGCGGCTGGCGGAGGAGGCCCTGGGCCCCTGGCTGGGGACGGGGCGCGCGTCCTTCCTCGGCGAAGGCGCGCCCATCCCGCCCTTCACCGGCGCGGTGCTGAGCAACGAGCTCTTCGATGCGCTGCCTGCCCAACCCTGGAAGTGGGATGGTACCCGCTGGGTGCAGGAGGTGCTCACCACCGGCGGCCCCGAATGGCACGCGGCGGAGGAGCCCGAGCCCCGGGCCTGGTTCGAGGGCGCCATGGCCGCCCGCCACGAGCCCCTGGAGCCGGGGGACGGCAGTGTCTGGTGCGAGGCCCTGCCCCGGGTGGCGCACGATCTGGCCGCCCCGCTGCGGGCGGGCCTCTTCCTCGCCATCGACTACGGCGACAGCGCCGAGCGCCTGCTGGCCAAGGGCGCGGACCTGCGGCGCTTCAAGGCCCACGCGGTGGACGGCTCCTGGTGGGAGGACCTGGGCGAGAGCGATCTCACCGCCGATGTGGACTTCACGCGCCTCCAGCGGCTGCTGGAGGCCGAGGGCCTCGCGGAGGCCGGCCACCAGGAGCTGTCCAGGTGGATCCGCGCCCACGCGCCGCTGATGGCCTGGGAGCAGGACTGGCAGGCCCTGCCTGCCGCGGACCGGCTCAAGCGCATGGAGAACCTGCTCCAGCTCACCCTGCCGGGCCTGATGGGCAGCCGCTTCCGGGTGCTGGAGGCCTGGCGCCTCAGCTGAGGTAGAGCCGGCGGATCAGCTCGGGCCCGTAGCCGAAGCCCGCGCCCAGGGCGAGGAGCGTCGCGCCGAGCACCATCAGCACGAAGCCCACGCCGAAGAGGCTGCCGAAGAGCAGCAGCACGGGCTCCTCGCCGGGCCCGAGCCAGGCCAGCTTCACACGGTCGCCGGCCCGGGCCGCCGGCGGGTTCTGGGCCCAGCGGGTGGTGAGCTCGCCGGGGTTGCCGGCGGGGTCCTGGTAGCCCACGTGCAGCTTGTAGTTCGTGCCGCCCTTGGAGCCCCGCACCGGGATCAGGTCCAGCACTTCTCCGTCGATGACCGGCCGCCCCTTCACCCGGCCGTGGGCCCGCATCAGCAGGAACCAGCCCAATCCCCCCAGCACGAGGCCGAGGGCGACCATCACCGTCGAGCCCTTCACGGCTGGGCTCCGGCGTCCGCCTCGCGCTCGTGGACGGAGATCTGGCCGCCCATCTCCTCGTGGCTGACGGTGACGTCATAGCGGAAGGTCCGGCCGCAGCCCTCCAGGGTCCAGAGCTCCTGGGTGGCCTCCCTGCCGCCGTCGAGGATGCGGGCGGAGACGATGCGCGCGGCGGGGCAGTCCCCGTGGTGCAGCTGTTGGAGGTCGCGGATCTCCTGCTCGACCTCCCCGCGCAGAGGGCCGCGGGCGGAGGTCTGGATCGCCGGCGGCACCGCGGAGGGACCGTGGCAGGCGACCAGGAACAGGAGGCCCGGAAGGACGAGCAGGGTGCGCATGGTGGACTCGGAGATGAGGGC
Source organism: Holophagaceae bacterium (assembly GCA_035758545.1). GTDB lineage: Bacteria > Acidobacteriota > Holophagae > Holophagales > Holophagaceae > JAFDVN01. Next base: position 5,003 of record DASTWQ010000019.1, read on the forward strand.
TCCAGCTTATCCCAGCGCCCAGCTCCCGGTGGGCCGGTAGCGGCCCTGGTCGCTGGACATGAGCGAGAGGGCCGCCACGGGCCAACGGACGGCCGGGGGCGGCGTCAGGGGCAGCCCCGGACGGACGCCGGCGCCGCGCCGGGCCAGGGTCAGATGGGGCGTGAAGGGCTTCGGGTTGAAGGCCACGCCGGCCCGGCGGAGGACCTCCCGCAGATCCCCGGCGAGGGCGTCCAACGGCTCCGAAGGCTCGAATCCCAGCCAGAGCACCCGGGGCGCACCCACCGGAGGAAACTGGCCGAGGCCGGCGCTGCGCAGCTCGAAGGGCCGGTGCCGCGTCGCGACCTCCCGGGCCGCCGTCTCCAGGGGTCCGACCGCGGCTTCCGGCACCTCGCCCAAAAAGGCCAGGGTGAGGTGCAGACCTTCGGGCTCCGCCCATCGCCAGCCGGGGCCGCCCATCCAGGCCCCGAGGCCGGCCTGCACCGCCCCCGGCAGCGCCAGGGCGAAGAAGCGGCGCATCAGGCCCCCAGCTGGGCCAGTCGCTTCCGCCACGTGGGCGCGAGCGCCTCGACCCGGGACAAGGCCAGGGCCTCGGCCCGGTCCGCCGCCTCGCCCGAGGCCACGCGCCACTGGGCGTGGAGGGCACGGACGATGCTCCAGTCCGGATGGGGCCGCTCCAGCAGGACCAGGGACTGCCCCGCCTGGAGGAAGCCTTCCCGCAGCACGCGGAAGTACCACCCGCCGCGGCCCGCTTCGAAGACCCGGTGCAGGACGTCCTGTCGGCCGTGACGGCGGACCAGGGTGCCGCAGGGGATGCGGGGGCAGGACACCTGGAGCCGCGCCTCGCCGAGGTCGAAGACATCGCCGAGGCAGACGGTCTGGTCCGACAGCCCGTCCAGCAGCAGGTTCTCGCCGAAGGCGCCGCGCTCGTCCGTGAACCCCTCCGCGGCCCAGTCGGCGTAGTGGGCGTCGGCATAGGCCAGCACCGCCTGCTCCGGGCCGCCATGGTGCCTGCGGTCCCCCACCTCGTCGCCGGCGAGGCCTTCCTTCGCCAGCCAGAGCGGATGATCCACCGGCGCCTTGTAGATGGCGCTCCGCCAGCCGTCCAGCTGGCGCACGGCGCCGACGCGGAGCTGGAGGAGGGAGGTCATTTCGCGCCGTCTTCCTTGAGCTGGGCCTGCATCACCTTCAAGGCGAGCGCCATGCCATAGCGCTCGCCCACCTTCTGCAGTTCAGGAGCCAACGTGGCCTGCTTCGCCGCAAAGGAGGCGCCTTCCGGAGATCCGTAGAAGCGCAGGGCGGCTTCGACCTCCGCCTGGGTCATGCGCTTGGCGAAGATAGGGACGATCTGGTCCACGAAGTCGTCCACATCGAAGGCCGCCTTGAAGGCGTCCAGGAACCCCGGCGGGAGGGTGTCGGCCTTGGCTTGCTGGGCCTCCAGGGCCTGGAGGAAGCCAGCCTTGATCTGATCCGAGAACCTCATGGCGATCAGCAGCTTCTTCACCTGCCCGTGATCCGCTTCCGGGGCGGCCGCGGCGGTCGGCGGCGGCGCCTGGGCGACCAGGGCGGCGGGAATGAGGAGGACGGGGAGGGCGCGGCGCATGGGGGCTCCGGAGGGAAGCCCCAGCTTGCCATCAGGGCTGATGGGACTGCCACCAGGCTTGGCCCTCGGCCACGTCCTGGGCGATCTGGGCCCGCAGGGCGTCGGGTCCGTCGAACTTCCGCTCGCCTCGGATGCGGTGGCGGAACCGCAGCTCCAGGCGGGCGCCGTAGAGGTCCCCGCTGAAGCCCGGCAGGTGCGTCTCGACGGTGAGCTTCCGCCCGCCGAAGGTGGGCTTCTCGCCCACGTTGGTCAGGCCGAGCCGCGGGCCCTCGAAGTGGCCGCTGCGAACCTCCGTGGCGTACACGCCGGAGGCCGGCAGCTGCTCCTGCTCCCAGGCGAGGTTCGCCGTGGGGAAGCCCAGGTGGCGGCCGCGGCGGTCGCCTTCCACGACGACGCCGGTGAGGGCGTAAGGATGGCCCAGGAGCGCGGCGGCGGCGTCCACGTCCCCGGCCTCCAGCGCCTCCCGCACCCGGGTGGAGCTGAGGGGGCCACCGTCCGGCGCCTTCAGGGCGTGGGCCCGCAGGGCACAGCCCCGGGCCGCGCCCCAGCGCTCCAGCAGGGCCACGTCCCCGGCCCGGTCCCGGCCGAAGCGGAAGGCCCGGCCCACGTGCAGCTCCACGGGCTGGAGGGCCCGGGCCAGGGCGTCCAGGAAGGCCTCCGGCGCCAGCTCAGAGAAGGTCCGCGAGAAGGGGATCACCCAGGCCAGGTCCACCCCGCAGGCGGCGAACACCGCCAGGCGCTGCTCCAGGGTCATGAGCAGCTTGGGGCGCCGTTCCGGGGCGATCACCACCGCCGGATGGGGATCGAAGGTCACTACGGCGCTGCGCAGGCCCCGGGCCCGGGCGGAGGCGGCGGCCTCCGCCAGCAGCTCCCGGTGGCCGGCGTGGACACCGTCGAAGTTGCCCAGGGTGACGACGGCGGGGCCGTCCTCGGGCGCGTCCTCCAGGCCGTGGCGCCAGGTCTCCATCAGCTCTCCTCGGAACGGCGGGGCCAGGCCAGGCTCGCGACCACGCTCAGCACCAGGATGCCGAGGATGACCAGCAGGCTGACGCCCACCGGCACATGCAGCCAGGGCTCGGCGCACATCTTCAGGCCCACGAAGGCGAGGATGAAGGCGAGGCCGGTCTTCAGGTGGTGGAACCGGTCCATCATCTTGGCCAGCAGGAAGTAGAGGCTGCGCAGGCCCAGGATCGCGAAGATGTTGCTGGTGTAGACGATGAAGGGATCCCGGCTCACGGCCAGCACGGCCGGGATGCTGTCCACGGCGAAGATGAGGTCCGTCACTTCCACGCTCACCAGCACCAGCAGAAGGGGCGTGGCGTAGCGGCGGCCCTCCCGGAGGACCCAGAAATGCTCGTGGCCGCCCCCGGGATCGTAGGGCACCAGGCGCTTGAAGAGACGGGTGAGGGTGTTGTCGGCGGGGTCCTTCTCCGCCTCGCTGCCGAAGAGCATCTTGAGGCCCGTGAAGACGAGGAAGGCCCCGAAGACGTACATCATCCATTCGAAGCGCTGGAGCAGCGCCGTTCCGGCGAGGATCATGACCGCGCGCATCACCAGGGCGCCCAGCACGCCCCAGTAGAGGACCCGGTGCTGGTGCCGCAGCTCCACCCGGAAGGCGGCGAAGAGCAGCACGAACACGAAGAGGTTGTCCACGCTGAGGCTCTTCTCCAGCACCCAGGCCGTGAAGAACTCCAGGCCCGCGCGGTGGCCTTCGGTCCGGAAGATGACCACGTTGAAGGCCAGGGCGAGGAGGATCCAGGTCAGGCTCCAGGCCCCGGCCTCCCGGACCGAGGGGGCATGGGCCTTCCGGTTGAAGATCCCCAGGTCCAGGGCCAGCATGACGAAGACCAGGAGGTGGAAACCGAGCCAGGCCCACCAAGGAGCGGCCTGGAGCAGGGCATCGATCAAGGGGCCTCCGTTCCTTCCAGTCTACGGGCGCTGGCAAGATGGCCCCATGGCCCTGCCGCGCCTCTTCGTCCTCCACGCCCCCCTCGCCACCGAAGGGGCCGTGGTGCCGCTGGGGCCCGACGAGGCCCGGCACCTCAAGGCCCTCCGGCTCCGCCCCGGGGACCCCCTGGAGCTGGTGCTGGCCTCCGGCCCCTGGAAGGCCGAGGTGGCCCAGATGGAGCGGGAGCGGGCCCTCCTCCGGCTGGTGGCCCCCCTGGACGAGGACCGGGAGTCGCCGGTACCGCTCCAGGTCTGCCTGCCGGTCACCGCGCAGATCAGCCTTGTGGACGAGATGCTGCCGCCCCTGGTGGAGCTGGGGGCCACGGTCCTCCAGCCGGTCATCTATGCCCGCAGCGAAAGCGATCCGAAGAAGGCCGGGGCCAAGCGGGACCGCTGGGAGCGGCTGATCCGGTCCGCCGCCGAGCAGAGCCACCGCTCGGTGCTGCCGGAGCTGCGGGATCCCGTCCCCTTCGAGGCCCTCCTGCGCTGGGACGCGCCGCAGAAGTGGGTGGCCTACGAGCTGGCCACCGAGGAGGCGAACCCGGTCCTCGGCGAGGGCGCCCTCGCCCTCACCAGCGGGCCCGAGGGCGGCATCACGGACGAGGAGTTCGCGGCGCTCCGCAAGGCCGGCTGGCTGCCCGTCTCCCTGGGGAAGAGCATCCTGCGGGCCGTGACGGCCCCGACGGCCTTGCTGGGAGCGGCGCGGTTCCTGCGGCCCTAGACGGCCCCGCAGGGGGCGGCCTAGTCGGCCAGGGTCGGCACCGGCGTCGAGCGGCCGTCTCGATCCAGGGCGACGAAGGTCAGCAGCGGGGCGCAGACCCGGCGGGCCTCGCCGCTGACGGGATCCTCCCGCATGGCCGTGACCCGGATCTGCATGGAGGTCCTACCCACCTTCTCCAGCTCCGCCGTGAGGATGAGGATGTCCCCCTGCTTCACGGCCACCTCGAAGCTCATGGCCTCCAGCGCCACGGTGACCGCGTTGCCCCGGCAGTGGCGCGTCGCGCAGATGGAGGCCACCCGGTCGATCCAGGCCAGCAGCCGGCCCCCGAAGAGGGAGCCGTACTGGTTCAGGTCCTCCGGGAGGACGGTGACGCTGAGGACCGAGCGGGAGGCGTCGCGGGACTTCATGCCTTCAGAATGCCGCATCCAGGGCCACGGCGCCCGTCACGCCCACCTGGTAGGCGGAGACCCGGCGCTCGAAGAAGTTGGCCAGCTCCTGGACGTCCTGCAGCTCCATGAACGGGAAGGGGTTCCGGCTCCCGTAGCGGGGCGCGAAGCCGAGCTGCCGCAAGCGCTGGTCCGCGACGCACTGGAGGTACGTCCGCATGTCCGGCAGGGACAGCCCCGCGACACCGCCGCCCAGCAGGTCCTCCGCGAACTGCAGCTCAGCGGCGAGGGATTCTTCCAGCATGTCCGCCACCTCGGACTCCAGGGCCCCGTCGAAGAGGCCGGGCTCCTCGGCGCGGATCTGCTGGATGGCCTTGAAGGCGAAGGCCATATGCAGGCTCTCGTCCCGGAAGACCCAGTTGGTGCCCGCCGCGAGCCCGTGGAGCAGGCCCTTCGAGCGGAGGAAGAACACGTAGGCGAAGGCGCCGAAGAAGAAGAGCCCCTCGATGCAGGCCGCGAAGCAGATGAGGTTCAGCAGGAAGGCCCGGCGGTCCTCCCGGGTCTCCAGCCGGTCCAGGGCGTGGACGCCATCCATCCACCGGAAGCAGAAGGCCGCCTTCTGGCGGATGGAGGGGATGGCCTCCACGGCGGCGAAGGCTGCCTCCCGCTCCGCCAGGTCCGGCAAGTAGGTGTCCAGGAGGGTCAGGTAGAACTGGACGTGGAGGGCCTCCTCGAAGAGCTGGCGGCTGAGGAAGAGCCGGGCTTCCGGGGCGTTCAGGTGTCGGTAGAGGTTCAGCACCAGGTTGTTGGCCACGATGCTGTCCCCGGTGGCGAAGAAGGCCACGAGGCGGCGGATAAGGTGGCGCTCCGAAGGCCCCATTCGGACATCCAGGTCCCGCAGGTCCGTGGAGAAGTCCACCTCCTCCACGGACCATGTGTTCTTCAGCGCGTCCCGGTACATGTCGTAGAAGGCCGGGTAGCGCATGGGGCGCAGGGTCAGGTTGAAGCCGGGATCGAGCAGGCGGGGATTCACTGGCAGGCCTCGCAGGATTCAGGGTTCTCGAGGGAGCAGGCCACGGCCTGGAGGTCCGGCCCTTGGCCGACGGTCGCCTGGGCGATGCGGGTGGCCGGCCGGGAGCGGAGGTAGTAGGTGGTCTTGAGCCCGGCCTTCCACGCGTAGAAGTACATGGAGCTGAGCCGCGCGATGTTCGGGGTCTCCATGAAGAGGTTCAGGCTCTGGCTCTGGTCGATGTAGGGCAGGCGGGCGGCGGCGAGGTCGATGAGCGCCTTCATGGGCAGCTCCCAGGCCGTGCGGTAGAGGCGCTTCAGCTCCTCCGGGACCGGGAGTTCCTGCACGCTACCCTCCGCGGCCTTCAGGGCGTCCCGGAGGCCCTCGTCCCAGAGCCCGGCGGCCTGGAGGTCCCGCACGAGGTGTCGGTTCACCTGGAGGAAGTCGCCGCTGAGAGTCTCCCGCTTGAAGAGATTGGACACGGCGGGCTCGATGCATTCGGAGCAGCCCGCCAGGCTCGCGATGGTCGCGGTGGGCGCGATGGCGATGAGGAGGGAGTTCCGCAGGCCGTGCCGGGCCATCCGCGCCCGCAGCTCCTCCCAGCGCCCCATGTCCGCGGGCCGGGCGCCGACGCGCTCGAAATGGAAGACGCCCTTCGCCGTCCAGGTGCCGGCGCAAGCGGGGTGGGCGCCGTGGCGCTCCGCCAGGTCCACGGAGGCGGACAGGGCGTGGTAGTAGATCTCCTCGGCGATGCGGGTGGAGAGGGCCAGGGCCTCTGGCGAATCGAAGGGCAGGCGGAGCTGGAAGAATGCGTCCTGCAGGCCCATGACGCCGAGGCCCACGGGCCGCCAGCGCCGGTTCGCGGCCTCCGCGGACGGGATCGGATAGAGGTTCAGGTCGATGACCCGGTCCAGCTGGGGCACGACGGCGCGCACGGTCTCCGCCAGCTTCTGGAAGTCGAAGCCCGCCTCGCCCACGTGCCGGGCCAGGTTGATGGAGCCCAGGTTGCAGACGGCGGTCTCGTCCGGCGAGGTGACCTCGAGGATCTCCGTGCAGAGATTGGAGAGATGGACGGCGCCACCTTCGGCGGCCTGGTTGCAGGCCCGGTTGGAGGCGTCCTTGAAGCACATCCACCCGTTGCCCGTCTGGGCCAGGGTCCGCATCATGCGGCCGTAGAGCTCCCGCGCCGGCACTTGGCGGACCGCGAAGCCCGCGGCCTCGGCCGCCTCAAAGGCCCGGTCGAAGGCCTCCCCGTGGAGGTCGCAGAGCTCGGGCACCGCCTTGGGGTCAAAGAGGCTCCAGGCCGCGTCCGCCTCCACCCGCCGCATGAAGAGGTCCGGGATCCAGTTGGCGAGGTTGAGGTGGTGGGTCCGCTGCTCGGGATCCCCGGTGTTGTCCCGGAGCTCCAGGAAGGCCTCGATGTCGGCATGCCAGGGCTCCAGGTAGACGCAGGCGGCGCCCTTGCGCTTGCCTCCCTGGTTCACCGCGGCCACGGAGGCGTCCAGGGTCCGGAGCCAGGGGACGATGCCGTTCGAGTGGCCGTTGGTGCCCTGGATCAGGGAGCCCCGGGACCGGATCCGGTGGAAGGCGAGGCCGATGCCGCCGCTCCACTTCGAGAGCAGGGCGACGTCCTTGTAGCGGTCGTAGATGGACGCGAGGTCGTCCTCGGGGGAGTCCAGGAGGAAGCAGGAGCTGAGCTGCTCCCGGCGCGTACCCGCGTTGAAGAGGGTCGGGGAGCTCGGCAGGTACTCCAGCCGCGAGAGCAGACCGTAGAGTCGCAGCGCCTCGGCCACGGAGGCCGACAGCGCGCAGGCGATGCGGAGGAAGAAGTGCTGCGGTGCCTCCAGGACGCTCCGGCTCTCGGGATGCCGCAGAAGGTAGCGGTCGTAGAGGGTCCGCAGGCCGAAGTACTCGAAGGCATCGGTCCGGGCCGGATCCACCGCGTCGTCCAGCTTGCGGCGGTGCTCCGCCACGAAGGCGGCGAGCCGCTCCCCGATGAGCCCGGCGGCCACGCCCGCCTGGACGCTCTGGCTGAAGCTGTGGATGCCCTGGTTCTCCACCTCCTTGTCGATGCAGGTGGCGAGGAGCCGGGCCGCCAGGCGGCTGTACTGGGGCTCCTCCGCCGTGAGGCCCGCGGCGGTGCGGATGGAGAGCTCGTCCAGCTCCCGGGTGCTGGCGCCGTCGTAGACGCCGCTAATGGTCTTGGTGGCCACCCGGAGGGCGTCCACGCGCTCCAGACCGGCGCAGCAGCGGCCGACGGCCCGCAGGATCTTGTTCAGGTCCGCGGGCTCCAGCGCGCCGTTGCGCTTGCGGATCCGCATGGCCGTGGGGACGGACATTTCCTGGGGAGGCCGCGCGGCCTCCCGCTCCAGCAGGGCGCTCATGGTCAGGACTCCTCGGCGCGGGACGGCCCGCGGGGATGGTTGGTTTGGGTTCAGGACGGAAGGCAGGGCCTCCCGGCGGCGCGGCCTTCCCCACGAAGGCATCGCCGTCCGCGCATGGCGGATCCAAGGCAGGTCTTCGGACTCGGGAGCGGGTCGGCCGGGGGGCCGCGTGCCTCCGGTTCAGGCTTCCCAGTCCGCGCAGGACCAGTGCTGTGTGAACCGTCGTTCTCCCATACCGCTGCGGGGGCAGTCCCGGATTCGCACCGGGTTCCCTTTTCGTCTCCGGCCCGCAAGCCGGAGAACCGTGGACAACCCCAACCTATGGGGCCAACCCGGGCCCGTCAATACCGAATGTGGGGGCTCGGCCTAGAACCGGACCCGGAAGGAGAGGTCCACCTGCCGTGCCGGCAGGAGGTAGTACTGGCCGTCCCCCAGCTCGCTGGCGGCCACGGGCACGCGCTTGTCCGTGAGGTTGCTGCCGGTGAGCCGCAGCTCCCAGCGCGCCGCCCGCCAGCCGGCGCTGGCCCGCAGCGTCGTGTAGCCCGGCTGCAGGGCCTCGTTCTCCTTGTCCAGGTAGAAGCCGCCGTTGTAGCTCGCCTCGACCGTCCCAATGAAGCCGCGCTTGGGCGCGTAGAGCAGGCCGAGGGACGCGAGCTGGTAGGGCGTCAGCTCCAGCCGGTGGCCGGCCAGCTGGGTGGGCGTGGCGGGATCGCCCACGTCCTGGATGGAATCCGTGAAGCGGCTGTCGTGGTGGCTGTAGGCCGCCCGCAGGCTCAGGTCGTCGGCGAAGCGCCAGGAAAGGCTCGCCTCCACGCCCTGGAAGCGCTCCTTCCCGGCGTTATGGAGGACGCCGGCGTTCGTCACGACGAGGTTCTCGAAGTCCATGCGGAAGGCCGCGAGCTCCGCCTCCATCCGCCCGTCCAGGAAGGCGCCCTTGAGGCCTGCCTCCGCGCTGCGGGCGGTCTCGGGCCGCAGGAGCTGGGCCTGGGAGTCGAGGCCGAAGTCGATGGCCGCGGGCTTGAAGGTATCCCGCACGTCCGCGAAGGCCGCGAGGCGGTCCCCGCCTTCCTCCCAGAAGAACCAGGTGGCGCCCAGGCTGCCGGCGAGCCGCGTGTCCGTGCGCCGGTCCGCACCCGCGTCCAGGGTGGCGCTGGCGAAGTCGAGGGTGGAGGCCCGGCGGGCCTCGTCGGTGCGGTTCAGCCGCAGGCCGCCCTCCAGGAGGAAGCGGTCCATGGGCTCCCACTCCGCGAAGGCGTAGAGGCCCGTGAAGTCCCGCCGGTCGTCGATGCGGATGTCCGCCGCCGGGGGCAGGTCGGCGCCCGCGGGCGGGTTCGAGCCATCCAGGGCGATGTCGTAGTCGAAATCCCCGCCCCGGCCGACGCCCTGGCCGTGGAGATGGTCGAGGCCCACCACCGCCTTCCAGGGATGGCCGGACCAGGCCAGGTGGGAATCCACATAGAGGTCCGTGGTGTCGACCTGCTCCCGCCAGCCGTGGGCATTGGGCGAGACCGTCGTGCCGTCCACGAGGAACCCGCGGAAGACGCCCTGCCGCGCCCGGGACAGGGACACCGTCGTCGTCCACACCGCGCCGCCCAGACCCTGCTCGTAGCCCAGCGCGAGGGCCAGGCGCCGGTCGTTCACGAAGGCGCCGGCGGGATTCTGGTTGCTGTCCTGGGGCACCGCCGGGTTCAGGCCGGTGCCGAGCTGCGGGATGGGACTGCCGGGGTGGGTGTCGATCCAGGCGCCGCTGAGGTCCGCGTGGAAACGGCCTTCGCCGAGCTGCATCTGCCCGCGCCAGGCCAGTGTGCCCCGGCGGATCTCCTGGCGGTCGTCGGCGAAACCCTGCTTGGAGGCGTCGAAGGTCAAGGCGGAGTCCAGGCCGCCCAGGCCAGGCAGGCGCAGCGATCCGGAGGCCCCGCCGCTCCGGTGGGTGCCCGCCCAGAGTCGGGCGCTGCCCACGGTATCCGCGGGCGCGCGGTGGATCACCTGGATCACCCCCACGAAGGAGGTCGCGCCATACATCACCGGCGCGGCGCCCCGCTGGATCTCGATGCGGTCCACGTTCTCCAGGTCCACGGTGGTGAGGGCCGGATTGAAGGTGCCCCCCCAGGGCACGCCGTCCACCACCAGCAGGAAGGCGTCGAATTCCCGCAGGCCCCAGAGCTCCGGGACGCTGGAGGCCGGGCCGCCGTCGCCGCCGGGCGCCACCGTGATCCCCGCGCAGAGCGCCAGGGCGCTGCGGAGGTCCGTGGCGCCGCGGTCCCGCAGCTCCTCGCCGGTGATCACCGTGACCGAGGCGGGCACCTGCATCGGGTCCTCGGCGAAGCGCGTCGCCGTCACCTCCACGGTGGTGGCGGGGACCGGGGCCTCCTGGGCCATCGCGGCCAGGGCCAGGGCGAGAAAGGGCAGGGCGCGTCGACGCATGGAGGCCTCGGGAGGACCCGTCAGTGTCCCAAAGGCCCAATAGCCTCGCAAGATGCGGTAGTCCCCGCTCAGGGCAGGAACCGCTCCCTCAGGCCCGCCGGCACCATCGGACAGGCCCCCTCGGGCTTCGGGAACACGCGACGGCGGACCTTCGCCACGGCGTCGTAGACCAGGTCCCGCAGGGGCCGCGGCACCAGCCGCAGCAGCCGGCCCAGGAAGGGCCAGGGGCCCGGCAGCTCCCCCAGCACCACCGCCAGCGCCGAGGTCCGGGTGAGCAGACGGCCCTCCCCCGTCCGGAGGACGAAGGAGTCCGGCAGCGCCGTCCGCTCCGTCGCCGCCACGAGCTCCTGGAAGGTCTCGCCGCCCAGGGGCGCGAAGCGCAGGCGCCCTTCCCGGTCCCTCGCCAGGGCGAAGCGGACCGCCCGATGGCAGAGGCCGCAGCCGCCGTCGTAGAAGACCACCGGCCTCATACCGCCTTGCCGCTGAGGATCCAGACCCCTACACCGATGAAGAGCAGACCCGCCCCCCACTTGATGGCCTGGGGCGGCACGACCTTGAAGAGGGCCGCGCCCACGGTGACGCCGATGGCGGTGGCGCAGACCAGGGCCAGGCTCGCGGCGGCGAAGACCGTCCAGAGGGCGCCGGTCTTGGCGCTGGCGGTCATGGCCGCCAGGGAGGTCTTGTCCCCCACCTCCGCGAGGAACACCGCCACGAAGGTGCCCCAGAAGAGTTGCTTGTCCATGAGGGCCTCCGAGGGAATCAAGTTTAGACTGGAGGTTCCGCCGGGAGCCCATGCCCACCACGCCCTTCGACCTGCCCTTCACCATCGTGGACTCGAGCGAGTCCCTGGAGGCGGCGCTCCCGGTCTGGTTCGCGGCCGACCTGCTGGCGGTGGACATCGAATGCAGCCTGACGGGCATCCACCATTCCGTGCTGGCCCTGCTGCAGGTGGCGGACCACGAGCGGGTCTGGCTGGTGGATCCCATCGCCCTGGGCGACCTGACGAAGCCCGCCCTGGAGGCCCTCGCGAAGGTGCCCTGGATCTGCCACGACTTCTCCAACGACGGCATCGTGCTGAAGCGCCTCTTCGACCTGGTGCCCGCCTCGGTGCTGGACACCATGCTCCTGGCCCGGGCCCTGGGCTACCCCCAGCCCGGCCTGAAGACCATGTCCAAGCTGAAGCTCGGCATCGAGATCCCCAAGGAGGAGCAGGACTCCAACTGGATGCTCCGGCCCCTGCGGGAGAGCCAGCTCGAGTACGCCGCCCGGGACGCGGCCCTGCTGCTGCCGCTGCTGCGCCGCCTGGCGGAGGAGGCGGAGGCCAAGAAGGACGACCCCGTCCACGGCCCCCGGCTGGCGGCCTTGCCGAGGGAGATGCGCGCCCTCTTCCGCCGCATCCGCGCCTACAAGAAGCCCATCCTGGATCCCGTCGTCGCCAAGGCCCGGGGCCTCGACGAGGCCGCCCTGGCCCGGGCCCGGAAGCTCACGGAGCTGCGGGCCGCCTGGGGCAACGAGGGCGACATCGGCGCCATCATGGAGATGGGCAATCGCTGGATCCTCGCCCGGGTGGAGAACCCGCCCTATTCGAAGGAGGCCCTGGAGCGGACCATCCCGAATCCCCGCTTCCGCCGCAAGCGGGGCGAGGCCCTCTGGGCGGTCTTCCAGGATGCCGCCGGCGCACCCGCCCGCGAGGCGGAGGACGACGACCTGCTGCTGATGACCTGACCCCCAGGCCCGGTTCAGGCCTGGGCCGATCCAGAGGCCTGGGGCAGGGGTTTCAACCGGACCAGCAGGTGATAGCCCTGGCCCTCCAGCTCCCGGGCCTTGGCCTGGGCCTCCTCCATGGTCTCGAAGGACCAGGGCAGCTCCGTCCGCTCGCCGGATTCCATGTGAAGGCTCTGAAGGGTGTAGACCACGGCCATGGCGGACCTCCGGGGGATGTCCCCTGGATCGGCCCCGAAAACCCGGTCTTCAATCCTGGCGCCAGAATTCACATTTCTTAACAGGCTGCCGACGGCCTCAGCTCCCGAGGGACCGTTCGATGCGCCGGTCCGGCACCAGCCACATCAGGGCCACGGCCACCGGCAGCAGGACCCCCAGGATCGGCGCCAGGAAGGCCAGGGGCAGGGCCACCGCGTAGATCACCACGCTGATCAGCCCTTTGCGGTCCGCCGAGGCCCGCTCCCCCATGGCCCGGGCCAGGGCCGAATCCTGCCCATGGTGCGCCACCAGGGCCCGGGCGAGCAGGAAGTAGGCGAGGGCCGCGAGCATCAGCACCAGGTTGTAGGCCGCCACCGGCCAGGGCCGGACGCCGCTTTCGCCCAGCCAGCCCGTCACGAAGGGCAGCAGGGAGAGCCAGAGGAGCAGGTGCAGGTTCGCCCAGAGCACCGTCCCGTTCACCTTCTGCGCCGCCTGGAGCAGGTGGTGGTGGTTGTTCCAGTAGATGCCGATGTAGGCGAAGGAGAGCAGGTAGCTCAGGAAGACCGGCACCAGCTCCCGCAGCGCCCCCAGGCTCGGATCGTGCCGGGGCACCTTCAGCTCCAGCACCATGATCGTCAGCACGATGGCCAGCACGCCGTCGCTGAAGGCCTCGAGGCGGTTCTTGTGCATGGGGGCTCCCGTGCGGGGATTATCGCCGCAGCAGCCCGAAGGCGAAGCCGCGCCCGAGCCCGCCTCGGTAGGCCAGGTGGATCCAGGTCATCGCAAAGGGCTCCAGGTAGCGCGCGGCCACCAGGGGGCCGGCGTCCACGGCCTCGAAGCCCAGGCTGGCGGCGAGCTCCAGGACGACCGCCCTGGCCTCCCCGTCATCGCCGGCCACGGGCATCCACCCCCTCCCGCCGGGGTAGGCGGCCTGGGCCAGGTTCTCGGCCCCGGTGGTGTTGAAGGCCTTCACCACGCGGGCCTTCGCGGCCCGGGCGGCGATCCGTTCGGCCCCCGATCCTGTGGTCCCCACCTCCAGCCCGGAGAGGCCCGGCAGGATGGGGTTGGTGGCGTCCACCAGCACCTTCCCGCCCCAGTCGGGGATGGCGGCGGCCACGTCCAGCGCCGCGGTGTAGGGCACCGCGAGCACCGCCAGCTCGCAGGCGGCCACCGCCTCGACCACCGGGAGCTCATCGGGTCGCTCCGGAGCCCGGACCCCGTGCACCACCTCGTGCCCCGCCCGGCGGAGCCCTGCCGCCAGGGCCTGGCCGACGTTCCCCTTGCCGATCATCGCGATCTTCATGGAGCTCCCTCCTCAGCGGCCGAGGGCTTCGATGACGAGACGCGCCGTCTCGGCGCCGGAGAAGTTCTGCTGCCCGGTGACGAGATTGCCATCCCGGACCGCGAAGCTGCGCCACAGCCCCGCCTGCACATAGTTGGCGCCCAGCGCCTTCAGCTCGTCCTCGATGCGCCAGGGCATCACGTGCTTGTCGCGGCCCAGGAGGCCGTAGTCCCACACCGCGTGGTCCGCGAAGTCCTCCTCCACGTTGGCGAAGCCGGTGACCGTCCTCCCCTTCACCAGGGGCGTGCCATCCGGCAGGACGGCATACCTGAGCACCGCCACCCCGTGGCAGAGGGCCGCGGCCACCTTGCCCGCCAGGTGGAACTGGACGAATTTCGCGTGCAGGTCCTTCGCGGACGCGAAGGTGAACATGGGGGCCTGGCCACCGGCGACCACGATGGCGTGGAAGGCGTCCACGTCGATGGCCTCCACGGGCCGGGTGGCCTCCGGCAGGGCCTTCAGCTCCGGCGTATGCAGGAAGCCCTGGGTGATGAGGTCCAGCTTCGAATAGCCCGAGGGGTCGTTGGGGTCGCTCATGGCATCGGGGAGACAGGCGCCTCCGGCGGGGCTGAAGAGCTCCACCTCGTAGCCCGCTTCGTGGAAGGCCAGCCAGGGATGGGTCAGTTCGCTCCACCAGAAGCCCACGGGCCAGCCGGTGGTGGTGGACACCGCCGGATTCGAGAGGACGAGGGCGATGCGCTTGGGGCGATCGGGGTTCAGGGGATTGGGGTCCTGCAGGCTCATGGGGGCTCCTCTCGCCGCATGGGAACGGTTCCCCCACCCTGCCGCGGGCGGAGGAATCGGACCATGCCGCCCCCTGCAAGGCGCCGTTGCAGGCGCTGCAATCACCCCTTCCGGCGGCGGCCCAGCGGCCGGATGCCCAGATCTCCCGTGGCCCCCTCATGGGCCTCCGGCGCGGCCTCGGCGGCCACCTCCAGCAGAAGCTCCCGAAGCCAGCGGTGGGCGGCGTCCTGATCGGACCGGGGATGCCACACGAGGTGCAGCGCGTAGGCCTGCAGATCGAGGGGCGGCTCCACCACCTGCAGCCGGCCGCGCCAGGGATGGGCGGCCACCGCGCGGTCGGAGACCGTGAACACCAGATCCGACGCGAGGGCCAGATCCAGGGCCGCGGCGAAGAAGGGCACCACCCGCGTGATCCGTCGCAGGCGCCCCTGCTCCTGGAGGGCGAGATCCACGTGGCTGGTCCGGCCGAGGGGCGCCACGGCGCCATGCTCCAGGCCCAGGTAGGTGTCCAGGGTGAGCGGGCTCTGGAGGGCGGGGTGATCGCGACGGCCCACCACCACGAAGCGGTCCGTGAAGAGCCGCCGGGTGCGGATCTCCGGCGGATAGTGGCCCAACAGGCAGATGCTGAGATCCGCGGCGCCCTGACGCAGAGGCTCGTAGTCGTCCACCACACTCGGGAGGAACCGCAGGCACACCCCCGGCGCCTCCGCCCGCACCCGCCGGTCGAGGGCCTCCCCCAGCACCATGAGGGCATGGTCGGTGGTGAACAGGGTGAAGGTGCGGCCCAGGGTCCGAGGGTCGAAGGCCGCGCCCTCGGCCAGGACGGTGGCCATCTCCTCCAGCAGCCCATGGAGCCGGTCCCGCATGGCCAGGGCCCGCGGCGTCAGCACCATGCCGCGTCCCGCCCGCACCAGCACCTCATCCCCGAGCTCCTGGCGCAGCCGCGCCAGCGCATGGCTCACTGCGGGCGTGCTGAGGCCCAGCCGCTCGGCCGCTCCCGACACGCTGCCGGCCTGCAGCAGCGCATCCAGGGTCGGCAGCAGGGCCAGGTCCCGGGGGTCCATGGGCCCAGGCTACTTCAGATAGGGCGCCAGGAAGGTCCCGGTGATGGAGGCCTTGTGCTTCGCCACCTGCTCGGGCGTGCCCACGGCGACGATCTGGCCGCCTTCGGCGCCGCCCTCGGGACCCAGGTCCAGGAGCCAGTCGGCGGTCTTGATGACGTCGAGGTTGTGCTCGATGACGACGACGGTGTTGCCGGTGTCCGCCAGGCGGTTGATGACCTCCAGCAGCTTCTGGATGTCCTTCAGGTGGAGGCCCGTCGTCGGCTCATCGAGGATGTAGAGGGTGCGGCCGGTGGCGCGCTTGCTGAGCTCCTTGGCCAGCTTGACGCGTTGGGCCTCGCCGCCGGACAGGGTCGTCGCGCTCTGGCCCAGCCGGATGTAGCCCAGGCCGACATCGAGCAGGGTCTGGAGCTTGTTGGCCAGCACCGGAATCGGCGCGAAGAGGGCGTGGGCCTCCTCCACGGTCATGGCGAGCACGTCGGAGATGGACTTGCCCTTGTAATGGATCTCCAGGGTCTCGCGGTTGTAGCGCTTGCCCTTGCACTGCTCGCAGGTGACGTAGACGTCCGGCAGGAAGTGCATCTCGATCTTGAGGACGCCGTCGCCTTCGCACTTCTCGCAGCGCACGCCCTTCACGTTGAAGCTGAAGCGGCCCGGCGTGTAGCCCCGGGCCTTGCTCTCCGGCAGCTGGGCGAAGAGCTCCCGCAGCGGCGTGAAGAGCCCCGTGTAGGTGGCCGGGTTGGAGCGGGGCGTGCGACCGATGGGCGCCTGGTCGATGTCGATGACCTTGTCGATGAGGTCCAGGCCCGTGATCTTCTTGTGCTTGCCCACCACGTGGACGCCCTGGTGGAGCTGGTTGGCCAGGGCCTTGTAGAGGATCTCGTTCACGAGCGTGCTCTTGCCCGAGCCGGAGACCCCGGTGACGCAGGTGAAGAGGCCGATGGGGAAGGCGGCGTCCACGGCCTTCAGGTTGTTCTCCGTGGCACTGAGGACCTTGATCTCGCCGCGGCCCGCCTTGCGCCGCTTCCGGGGCACGGGGATGCCGTCCCGGCCGGCCAGGAAGGCGCCGGTGACGCTGCCGGGGTCCTCGGCCACCTGCCCCGGCGTGCCCTCCGCCACCACCCGGCCGCCGTGCTCGCCGGCGCCGGGGCCCATGTCAATGACGTGGTCCGCGGCCTCGATGGTCTCCAGGTCGTGCTCCACCACGAGCACCGTGTTGCCCAGGTCCCGCATCTCCATGAGGGTGCGGAGCAGCTTCTGGTTGTCCCGCTGGTGGAGGCCGATGCTCGGCTCGTCCAGGACGTAGAGCACGCCCTGGAGCTTGGAGCCGATCTGGGTGGCCAGGCGGATGCGCTGGCCCTCGCCGCCGGAGAGCGTCGCCGCGGAGCGGTCCAGGGTCAGGTAGCCCAGGCCCACGTCGTCCAGGAAGCCCA
>DASTWQ010000124.1:0-11503 GCA_035758545.1 Holophagaceae bacterium
GGCGCGGGCCTCGGGATGGAGGGCCTCCATCCAGGTGGGGGGATGGTCCCAGGCCAGGGCGAAGCCGCCGGGCAGCGCCCCCGCGAGGCGCTGGAGGCGGTGCAGGGCGCGGCCCGGGGCGGCGTGGACGGAGGCCAGCCCCTCATCCAGGAACCGCGCGCCGCTCCAGCCCGCGAAGGGGCCGTCGGCCGCGGTGCGGAGGAGGAAGCCCCGTCCCTCGTGTTGGCGCAGGCGCAGGGTCATCCGCTCAGGGCGCTCCCGGCGCGAAGAGGGGACGGCCGGCGCCGCCCGGGGCGAAGGCCCGGTCCCAGGCGGCCCGGAGCCGGTCCGCGGCCTCGATGGCGGCGTCGTGGTCGTTCCGGCCCAGGAGGCGCAGGCCCAGCCAGAGGGAGGCCAGCGTGCAGCCCGTGCCCCGGCGCTGGCCCGGCAGCCGCGGCGCCGCGGGGAGGGCCTCGATGCGGGTGGGGGTGATCCAGAGGTCCTGCACCGTGTCGCCGATGGCGTGGCCGCCCTTCAGCCAGACGGCGGCGGCCCCCAGCTCCAGCAGCGGCCGGGAGAGGAGCTCCGGCGAGGCGGACTGGATCTGCTCCGGCGGCAGGCCCGCCAGGGCCGCGGCCTCGCCGCGGTTGGGGCTCACGACCCAGGTGCCGCCGCGCAGGAGGAGGCGGGCCAGCTCCCGCAGCTCGGGGCCGTCATGCAGGCCCACGCCGGCGCTGGGGGCGAGGATGGGATCCCAGATGCGGACCTTGGGCTGGAGGGCGTCGAGGGTGGCCGCGAGGCGCTTGAGGCCCGCCGGCGGCAGGGCGCAGAGGCCCAGCTTCACGCCCCAGGCGCCGCCGAGGTGGGGCCCCAGGGTCTCGATGCGGGCGACGGGATCCACGGCCGGCGCCGAGATGGCCTGGCAGGCGAGGCCGTTCTGGATCGTCTCCGCCGTGGGCACGGCCATGGGGTGGACGCCCAGGCCCGCCAGGGTCAGCGCGTCCCGGATGAGGCCCGCGCCGCCGGACGGATCCATGCCGCCCAGGCAGAGGGCCACCGGGGGCTGCGGCGAGGTCGGGGGAGCCATGGGCTCCAGGATGCCATGGGCGGGGCCCGCGGGGCCTCAGGTGCGGACGGGCTTCTTCGGGGCGGTCGCGTTGAGCTCATCCAGCAGCTGGCGGCCGGGCTTGAAGCGCGGCACCACCCGGGAAGGGATCTCGATCACTTCCGCCGTGCGGGGATCGCGGCCCTGGCGGGCCTTGCGCTCCGCGGCGTGGAAGGTGCCGAAGCCCACGAGGGTCACCTTCTCGCCGGCCTTGAGGGTGCGGCCCAACTCGGAGATGAGGGTCTCCAGCGCCGCCGCGGCCTGGGCCTTGGTGATGCCCACCCGGTCTGCGATGGCTTCGATCAGGTCCGCCCGGTTCATGGGCCCCCCCTCACCGGCCGCGGCGGGAAGGCCGGGCTTGGGCACAAGCTAGGGCGACAGCGGGGAGGCGTCAACTCTACAATCAGCTTGTGGAATTTCCGCATGTCCTCCGCGTTGCCTACCTCGGCACGGCCTTCTACGGCTGGCAGGTGCAGTCCACCCTGCGCACCGTGCAGGGCGAGCTCTGGACTGCGTTGAGGAAGCTCCATCCCGAGGCGCCGCTGCCCCAGGGCACGGGCCGCACGGACGCCGGCGTGCACGCCCAGGACCAGGTGGTGCTCATCCTCTGCCCGAAGGCCTGGGAGCCCTACCGCCTGCTGGCGGCGCTCAACGCGCACCTGCCGCCGGATGTCCGCGTGATGGAGGCCCGGCCCGCGCCGGAAGGCTTCTTCCCGAGGCACCACGCGGCGGGCAAGCGCTACGTCTACCGGATCTCGGAGGGGCCCGCCAAGTCGCCCTTCGACGAGGGCCGCCGCTGGCACGTCTTCGGCGCCGAGCCCCTGGACCGCGCGGCCATGGCCGAGGCGGCCCGGCACCTGAAGGGCCGCCATGACTTCGCCGGCTTCCGCGCGCCGGAGTGCGTGGCGAAGACCACGGTCCGCTTCCTCCACGATCTGCGGCTGGAGGAGGCCTATCCGCGGCTGGACCTGGTCTTCGAGGGGGACCGCTTCCTCATGCACCAGGTGCGCATCATGGCGGGCACGCTGGTGGACGTGGGCAAGGGGCGCATCCGGGCCGCGGACCTGCCGGGCATCCTGGCCTCCCGGGAGCGGGTGCGGGCCGGGCAGACGGCGCCGGCGGAAGGGCTCTGGCTGGACCAGGTGTGGTTCCAGGCGCGCTTCGGCCTGAGCGCCCCCTGTCCCTGGGGTGAGGAAGCCTGGGACGAAAACGGGTAGACTTGCCGTTTCTCCCAATCGACCCCATGACCCCCCGACGACCCGCGTCCCTCAGCCTGGCGGACAAGGCCACCCGGCTCCTTGAGGAGCTGGTGGTGCTCTCCGAGCTGGCCCCCGGCAGCGCCGTGACGGAGCAGGAGCTCTGCGAGCGGCTGGGCCTGGGGCGGACGCCGGTGCGGGAGGCCATCCAGCGCCTGGCGGCCCAGCGCCTGCTGCGGGTGCTGCCCCGCCGGGGCATCCGGGTGGCGGAGGTGGAGCCCATGGAGTACCTGGGCCTGCTGGAGACGCGGCGGGTGCTCAACCGGCTCATGGCCTCCCGGGCGGCGGTGCGGGCCTCCCAGGATCAGCGCGCGGAGCTCCAGGCCTGCGCCCTCGACCTGCAGGAGGCGGTGCAGGCGGGCCAGCTCCGGGAGTACCTGCGGCATGACCAGCAGTGCTACGAGATCGTCCAGGCCGCCTGCGGGAACCCCTCGCTGGTGAAGGCCATGGAGCCCCTCCACGCCCACTGCCGGCGCTTCTGGGTGATCCACCGCCACGCCTGGGACCTGGAGGAGGCCGGCCGGGGCCAGCTGGCCCTCATGAAGGCCATCCTCCGGAGCGACGAGGAGGCCGCCGCCGCGGCCTCGGACGCCCAGATGGACTACCTGGACCGCTTCGCCCGGGCGGCCCTGGACCTGGACTGAGGCATCAGGCTTCGGCCGCCAGCCCGAAGACGCGCTCGTAGCAGATCCAGTGGGCGCCGAGGGTGACCGGCAGCAGGAGGAAGACGCCCACGTAGCAGCAGAGCAGGCCGGCCACATTGAGCAGGGCCGTGAGCAGCGCCAGCAGCAGGAGGCCGCCCAGGTTCGCCCAGGCGGCGCGGAAGCTCAGCTTCACGGCCTCCAGGCCCGGCAGCTTCCGGTCGGCGATGAGCGGGAAGGCGAAGGAGAAGAGGATGCTCACCAGGGCCGAGGCGAGGATCAGGAGCAGGCCCCCCAGGGCCAGGCCCAGGCAGCCCCCGGCGGCGAAGCCGGAGCCCTGGTCCGCCCCGGCGGCGGAGGCGAAGGCGGAGACGAGGATCACCAGGACCAGGGGGAGGGTGATCACGAGGCTCGCGCCGATCATGATCAGGGCGGCGATGAAGCTGTCCAGGAAGTGGTCGAAGCCCTTGAAGAGGCGGTCGAAGGTCACGGGCCGGCCCAGGGCCTGCTCCCGGTAGGCCAGGAAGATGCCGCACATCATCGGGCCCAGCAGGAGGCCCAGGGGCGCCACGCTGCCCAGGATCAGGCCCACGGCCGTGATGCCGAGGAAGACACCGTACTGCGGCTTCACCCGGGCCCAGGCCTCCGAGAGGCAGGCGGGGGCGTCGATGGCGTTGGAGACGAAGGGGACGGGGGGCAGGGGCTCGGTCATGGGACGGCCTCCAGGTCGAGGTGGGGGATCAGACCGGCCGGCGCCCCTCCAGGGCGCGGTCGAGGGTGAGGTCGTCGGCGTATTCCAGGTCGCTGCCGATGGGCAGGCCCAGGCCGATGCGGGAGATCTTCAGCCCCGCGGGTTCGAGGATACGGGCCAGCCAGGCGGCGGTGGCCTCGCCGTCCAGGGTCGGGTTGGTGGCGAGGATGAGCTCCTTCACCTCGCCGTCCTCCAGGCGCTTCAGCAGCTCCCGCACCTTGAGCTGGTCCGGGCCCACGCCCTTGAGGGGGGAGATGAGGCCGCCGAGGACGTGGTAGCGGCCCCGGTAGTGGCCGCTGCGCTCGAAGGTGATGACGTTGGAGGCCTCGGCCACCACGGTGAGCACGGCGCCGTCCCGCCGGGTGTCCAGGCAGATGGCGCAGCGGGGGCCGTCGGCGAAGGCGCCGCAGACCTCGCAGAAGCCCACCTTCTCCGCCGCCAGTTCCAGGAGGTGCCCCAGGTGCCGCATGGCATCCGGCCCCTCCTTGAGCAGGTGCAGGGCCATCCGCTGGGCGGACTTCTGGCCCACGCCCGGCAGGGTCTGCAGGGCTTCCACGACGGATTCCAGCGGCCCCGGGAGCTTCATGGCCGCGCTCCGCGCGGCAGGTGTGAGGGGCGAGGGGCGGGGTGTGAGGTCAAAGAGGGCGCGGCTCGGAGAGCCGCAGCCACACGACCTCGGCCCTCATACCTCGCACCTCGGCCCTGCATCAGAACTTGATCCCCGGCAGGTTCAGCCCGCCGCCGAGGCCGCCCATCTCGGCCTTCATGGCCTCGTCCACCTTGGCGGCGGCGTCCTTGAAGGCGGCGAGGATGAGGTCCTCGAGCATGCTCGGGTCCTCGGGATCCATGGCCTCCTTGGCGATCTTGACGCCCACGACCTCCTTGGCGCCGTTGAGGGTGAGCTTGACGCTCTCGCCGCCGGCGGTGCCCTCCATCCGCAGGTTGGCCTGGGTCTCCGCCAGCTTGGCCTGCATGGCCTGGGCCTGGCGCATGAGGAATCGCATGTCCATGGGTGCTCCTGTTCAGCGGTGGAGATGGTGGAAGTGGGCGGCGCGCATGCGGCGGACGATCCACAGCGTCACCCAGTATCCGACGGGCAGGGCGAGGACGCAGAGGAGGAAGCCGCCCAGGAGATAGGAGTGCAGCACGGGCCGCAGGATGTCCGCGAGGCTCTGCATGCCGGACCAGCTGACGAAGTTGCGCCAGCCGATCTCCCGCCAGGGGATGTTGCCGAGCCCGTGGTGGAGGCCGTGCCCCCGCAGCAGGTTGCCCAGGACCACTTCGAGGGTGGCGATGGGCACCATGGTCCAGGGGTTGTTGATGAAGGCCCCGAGGAACATCAGCGGCATGTGGAGCCGCCGGAAGAGGAAGCAGAAGGCGAGCACCAGCAGGGTGTGCAGGCCGATGAGCGGGTTGAACGCCACGGACAGGCCGAGGGCGAAGCTCCAGGCGATCTGCTCGGGACTGAGCTCCGGATGCAGGAAGAAATGCCTCAGCCGCTGGCGGAAGCCCTTGGGGGGCGCCGGGCTCGCGGCGCGGAGGGGTTCATCGGTCATCGGAAATGGTCAAAGCTCAGGTCAGGAAGGGGACGGCGGATTTTTCCATCATAGAGGAAGACCGGCGTCCCTTCCTCCGGAATGGCGCGGCCCACGGGGATCAGGGGCCGGCCGAGCCGGGCCTCCAGCTCCCCCTGGGCCAGGCTGGACCCGAAGCAGCGGGCGTAGTCCTCGCCGCCCTGGAGGGCGTCCGGCCCCAGGGCCGCGTCCACCTCGACGCTCACGCCGCTGGCTCGGGCGAGGGTGCGCAGGTCCCGGCTGAGGCCGTCGGAGAGGTCCATGCAGGCGTGGACTTCGGGGATCGCCGCCAACCGCACTCCGAGGCCGAGGTTGGGCTTCGGGTCCAGGTGGGCGGCGATGTCGGGATCCGAGAGGTCGCGGCTGCCGGCCTCGAGCTTGCGCAGGCCCCGCAGGCTGGCGCCCAGGGGCTGGTCCACGAAGAGGGTGTCGCCGGGGCGGAGGCCGTCCCGCCGTAGCCACCGCGCCGCGTGGCCGAAGGCCGTGATGCCGAGGCCGAGGCCGCCGGTCCGCCCCACGGTGTCGCCGCCGAGGACCGGCACGCCCGCGGCCCGGGCGGCGTCCGCGAGGGCGCCGAGGAAGGTCTCCAGCCAGGCCCGCTCCAGGTCCGCGGGCAGGGCGAGGGTGAGCAGGAAGCCCGCGGGCCGGGCGCCGCTGGCGTCCAGGTCCGAGAGGTTCACCGCCAGCAGCTTCCGCGCGAGGGGCTCCGGCGGCGTCCAGGCCCGGCGGAAGTGGATGCCCTCCTCCAGGAGGTCCGTGGTGGCGAGGAGGACCTCTCCCGCGGGGGCGGGCGGCACCGCGCCGCAGTCGTCCGTCAGCGCCTCCCCGCCGGGGAAGCGCGCGCGGAGGAAGGCCAGGATCTCCAGTTCGGACAGGGCGCCCATGGCTCCATCATGGCCCGGGGCACGCCCGGCCGCATGTTCCGAGGTTGAGTCACAGTCTCAGAAGCCTCGCGGCCCGCGCGGGCCGGAGCCTCGGGGGCCCGGCGACAAACGCGCTTGGGCATGGGGAAGCGGCGTGCTAGCCTGCGGAAGTTGCCCGCGCGGGCGCTCGTACGGAGACATCACATGGCCATCACCAAGGTCTGGATCGAGGAAGGCTGCATCGTCTGCAACGCCTGCGAGGCCGAGTGCCCCGACGTCTTCCATGTCACCGACACCACCTGCACCATCCGCTCCGAGGTCCGCGTGGACGGCACCCAGAGCGAGAACCGCGACGAGATGAGCGAGCTGAACGGCGACGTCCAGTCCTCCCTCGCGGACAGCATCAAGGCCGCCGCCGCCGGCTGCCCCGTCGAGGTCATCAAGTACGAAGAGGCCTGAGCGCCGGCCTCGCACCTCGGAAGGGCGCCGGAAGGCGCCCTTCCTGTTTCAGGCCCCTTGGGCGACGATGGATCTTCTACACCCGGGAACGACGCCATGATCGAGAAGCTGACCGCCGACCTGAAGGCCTCCATGCTGGCCAAGGACGCCGCCCGCACCGGCGTGCTGCGGATGGCGCTGGCCGCCTACAAGAACGAGGCCGTGGCCAAGGGGCTCGGCCCCCAGGGCGAGCTTCCGGAGGCGGACGCCATCGCCCTCTTCAAGCGGCTCGTGAAGTCCCGGGAGGACAGCGTCGAGCAGTTCACGAAGGCGGGCCATGCCGACCGCGCCGCGCTGGAGCAGGCGGAGATCGCCGTGCTGAAGGCCTACCTCCCCGCCATGCTGGAGGGAGTCCAGCTCGAGAACGCCGTCCGCGAAGCCATCGCGTCGAGCGGCGCCGCCTCGAAGAAGGACATGGGCCTCGTCATGAAGGCCCTCCAGGCCGCCCACGGCGGCGCCTTCGACGGCAAGGCCGCCTCCTCGCTCGTCCAGTCCCTTCTGCCCTAGGAACCTGAAGTCCCCATGAAACAGTCCAAGCTCCTCCTCCAGACCCTCCGCGAGACGCCCAAGGACGCCGACGTCGTCAGCCAGCAGCTGATGATGCGCGCGGGCATGATCCAGAAGCAGGCCGCGGGCATCTACAGCTACTTCCCCCTGGCCGTCCGCAGCATCAAGAAGTTCGAGCAGATCGTCCGCGAGGAGCTCGGCAAGGACGGCTGCCAGGAGATCCTGATGCCGATGGTGCAGCCCGCCGAGCTCTGGCAGGAGAGCGGCCGCTGGACCTTCTACGGCAAGGAGCTCCTGCGCTTCAAGGACCGCAAGGACGCGGACTTCTGCCTCGGCCCCACCCATGAGGAGGTGGTCACGGACATGGTGCGGCGCACGGTGCGCAGCTACAAGCAGCTGCCCATGAACGTCTTCCAGATCCAGAGCAAGTTCCGGGACGAGATCCGCCCCCGCTTCGGCCTCATGCGCGGCCGCGAGTTCGTGATGAAGGACGGCTACTCCTTCCACGCCAGCGACGAGGACTGCGACCGCGAGTACTGGGCGATGTTCAACGCCTACAAGCGCATCTTCAGCCGCCTGGGCGTGAAGTTCCGCCCCGTGGAGGCCGACAGCGGCGCCATCGGCGGCTCCTTCACCCACGAGTTCCACGTGCTGGCAGGCTCCGGGGAGGACGGCATCCTGAGCTGCGACAGCTGCGACTACACCTCCAACATCGAGAAGACCGAGGCGCCGAAGCTGGCCCCCGGGGACCACGGCGCGGCCTTCGCCCTGAAGCGGGACCACTTCCGGACCCCGGGCGTCGTGGGCCAGGTGGAGCAGGCGGCGGGTATGGTCGACGCCGACCATCCGAAGGGGATGCCGATCACCCAGACCAGCAAGTTCTACCTCTTCCGCGCGGTCTATGCAGAGGGTGGACCCAGGCTCGTCGGCGCCGTCCTGCGGGGCGACCACGAGCTGAACCCGGTGAAGGTGAAGAACGCCGCGGGCGCCACGGATCTGGAGCTGATGCCGATCGAGGAGGCCGAGGCCTTCACCGGCGCCAAGAGCGGCTTCATGGGCCCCGTGGACCTGAAGCTCGACATGGTCTTCGTGGACGCCTGCCTGGAGGGCGCGGTCAACCTCACCTGCGGCGCCAACAAGACCGACTTCCACCACTTCGGCTTCGACCCGAAGCGGGACCTGAAGGATCCGAAGTTCGCCGACATCCGCCTGGCCCAGGAGGGCGACGCCTGCACCCGCTGCGGGAAGGGCCACTACCAGGCCTACCGCGGCATCGAGGTGGGCCAGGTCTTCAAGCTGGGCCTGAAGTACTCCAAGTCCATGGGCTGCACCTTCCTGGACGAGAACGGCAAGGACCAGCCCATGGTCATGGGCTGCTACGGCATCGGTGTCACCCGCACCATCGCCGCCGCCATCGAGCAGAACTACGACGAGGACGGCATCCTCTGGCCCTGGCCCATCGCGCCCTTCCAGGTGCACCTGCTGAGCCTGGACCCGGCCAACGCCGAGGTCTCCGCGGTCGCCAACCGGCTCGAAGCCGAGCTGGAGCAGGCGGGCTTCGAGGTCCTCCACGACGAGCGGGAGGGCCTCTCCCCCGGCGCCAAGTTCAAGGACGCGGACCTGCTGGGCTTCCCGCTCCGCCTCACCGTGGGCGCCAAGGGCCTGAAGGACGGCATCGTGGAGCTGCGGGACCGCCGCACCAAGCAGGTGGAGAAGGTGGCCCCGGACGCGATCCTGGAGACCGTCGCGGCGGCGAAGGCGCGTATCCTCGGGGAACTGGCCGAGGCGGGAGGGCGCTGACATGGCGGAGGGGCGGGTGCTGCTCACCACCTTCATCGAGGGCGTGCTCGTCCACGGGAAGGCGCAGCCCCGCATCCTGCTCGTCCCGAACCCCCACACGCCGCACCGGGGGCTGCTCATGCCCGTGCAGGTGCCCTGGGCCCCGGGCTTCCTGCCCTCGGCCCTGCTGACGGCCCAGATCCAGCAGACCTGGGGCATCCCCTTCCGGGTGGTGGACCGGGCCGCCAACCTGCCGGTGGTGTTCGATGAGCGCACCAGCCGCCTGCCCACGCCCTGGCTCCTGCGCCTGGAGAGCCTCGAAGGCCAGCAGCGGCTCTACCTCACGCACCTGCTGCGGGCCAAGGCCCCGGACGCCGAACTGCCCGCCGCCCCCGCCGGCACCCGCTGGGTGACCGAGGAGGAGCTGGCCGCCGTGGAGCTGGTGCCCGGCATCCGCCGCATCTTCCAGGCGGCCTTCACGGCGGCGAAGGAAGGTTGAGTCTCACCCCCGATCCGCGGTGCTCCGGAGCACCTGGATCTCGCTGAGGTAGGACGACCAGAGGGTCAGCATGGAGGCTCCTGGGGATCGCGGCCTCGCGTGGGCGGCGGTCCCCCAGGATCGGTCGCGGGGATCGCCCCCGGCCAATACCGGTTCCCTCTTGGCGGGATAGGGCGGACCTATGGACGCGTCGGGACCGGATATAGGCGGAACCTATCGCAGGCCTGCGGAGGAAGTATTGGTCCCGGCCCTCCGTCGGCGGGAAGGTGGTCCCCGGCAAGCGCCCCACCGGGAGACTCCTCATGTCCGAATCCAAGTGCCCCTTCCACCACGGCGCCCCGGCGCCGAAGCCCACCCAAGACTGGTGGCCGAACCGGCTGGACCTGACCGTCCTCCGCCAGCATTCGGAGAAGTCCGATCCGATGGGTCCGGGCTTCGACTACGCGGCCGAGTTCAAGACCCTCGATCTCGCGGCAGTGAAGCGGGACCTGACGAAGCTGATGACGGACTCCCAGGACTGGTGGCCCGCGGACTTCGGCCACTACGGGCCCTTCTTCATCCGCATGGCCTGGCACAGCGCCGGCACCTACCGGGTGGCGGACGGCCGCGGCGGCGCGG
Organism: Holophagaceae bacterium; assembly: GCA_035758545.1. Classification (GTDB taxonomy): domain Bacteria; phylum Acidobacteriota; class Holophagae; order Holophagales; family Holophagaceae; genus JAFDVN01. Next base: position 10,071 of record DASTWQ010000124.1, read on the forward strand.
GCATGGGCCTGCAGCGCTTCGCGCCCCTCAACAGCTGGCCGGACAACGCTAACCTGGACAAGGCCCGGCGCCTCGTCTGGCCCATCAAGCAGAAGTACGGCCGGAAGCTCTCCTGGGCGGACCTCATGATCCTCGCGGGGAACGTGGCCCTGGAGTCCATGGGCTTCCGGACCTTCGGCTTCGGCGGCGGCCGGGAGGACGTGTGGGAGCCTGACGCGTCCATCTACTGGGGTCCGGAGCACGCCTGGCTCGCGGACCAGCGCCATGCAGGCGGCGAGCTGGAGCACCCCCTCGCGGCGGTCCAGATGGGCCTCATCTACGTGAACCCCGAGGGTCCCGGCGGGCATCCTGATCCAATCGCCTCGGCGAAGGACATCCGCGAGACCTTCGCCCGCATGGCCATGGACGACGAGGAGACCGTCGCCCTCATCGCCGGCGGCCACTCCTTCGGCAAGAGCCATGGCGCCGGGGATCCGGCCCTCATGGGCCCGGAGCCCGAGGCCGCGGGCCTCGAGGAGCAGGGCCTGGGCTGGCGCAACGCCCACAGCACCGGCAGGGGCGCGGACACCGTCACCGGCGGCCCGGAGCTCACCTGGACGAAGACCCCCACCCGCTGGAGTCTCAATTACCTCGAGAACCTCTTCGCCTATGATTGGGAGCTCACGAAGAGCCCCGCGGGCGCCCATCAGTGGGTCGCCAAGGACGCGCCGGACTCGATCCCGGACGCCCATGATCCGGCGAAATCGCACCGGCCCATGATGCTCACCACGGACCTGGCCCTGCGCATGGATCCGGCCTACGAGCGCATCTCCCGCCGCTTCCTGGAGCACCCGGACCAGTTCGCGGACGCCTTCGCCCGGGCCTGGTTCAAGCTCACCCACCGGGACATGGGCCCCAAGGCCCGCTACCTCGGCCCCGAGGTGCCGGCGGAGGACCTGATCTGGCAGGATCCGCTGCCCGCCGCGGACCATCCCCTCGCGGACGCCGCGGATCTGGCGGACCTCAAGGGCCGCATCCTGGCCACGGGCCTGACGGCGCGGGAGCTGGTGGCCACCGCTTGGGCCTCGGCCGCCACCTTCCGCGGCTCCGACAAGCGCGGCGGCGCCAACGGCGCCCGCATCCGGCTCGCGCCACAGCGCGACTGGGAGGTCAACGAACCGGCTCAGCTCGGCAAGGTGCTGCAAGCACTCGAAGAGATCCAGCAGGACTTCAACAGTTCGCAATCGGGTGGCAAGAAGATCTCACTGGCCGACCTGATCGTGCTCGCCGGCTGCGCTGCCGTCGAGCAGGCCGCGAAGAGCGGCGGTCATGACATCACCGTGCCGTTCACGCCGGGCCGCACCGACGCGTCGCAGGAGCAGACCGATGTCGAGTCCTTCGCTGTGCTCGAGCCTCGCGCCGACGGCTTCCGCAACTATGTGCGCAAAGGGCAG